>NZ_NEUB01000695.1 GCF_002910825.1 Streptomyces sp. SM1
AGCGGCGGAGCATGTGGCTTAATTCGACGCAACGCGAAGAACCTTACCAAGGCTTGACATACACCGGAAAGCATTAGAGATAGTGCCCCCCTTGTGGTCGGTGTACAGGTGGTGCATGGCTGTCGTCAGCTCGTGTCGTGAGATGTTGGGTTAAGTCCCGCAACGAGCGCAACCCTTGTCCCGTGTTGCCAGCAAGCCCTTCGGGGTGTTGGGGACTCACGGGAGACCGCCGGGGTCAACTCGGAGGAAGGTGGGGACGACGTCAAGTCATCATGCCCCTTATGTCTTGGGCTGCACACGTGCTACAATGGCCGGTACAATGAGCTGCGATACCGCGAGGTGGAGCGAATCTCAAAAAGCCGGTCTCAGTTCGGATTGGGGTCTGCAACTCGACCCCATGAAGTCGGAGTCGCTAGTAATCGCAGATCAGCATTGCTGCGGTGAATACGTTCCCGGGCCTTGTACACACCGCCCGTCACGTCACGAAAGTCGGTAACACCCGAAGCCGGTGGCCCAACCCCTTGTGGGAGGGAGCTGTCGAAGGTGGGACTGGCGATTGGGACGAAGTCGTAACAAGGTAGCCGTACCGGAAGGTGCGGCTGGATCACCTCCTTTCTAAGGAGCACTTCTAGGCTGCTTCGGCAGTCCAGGGGCCAGTTCATCGGCGAACGTCCGGTGCTGGTTGCTCATGGGTGGAACGTTGACTATTCGGTCCTGTTTCTCGGGCCGGTGGCTGCAAGTACTGCTCTTCGGAGCGTGGAACGCACGATCACCGGACGGGGCGGGGCCGGGCACGCTGTTGGGTGTCTGAAGGTACGGCCGCAAGGTCTGTCTTCAGTCGCCGGCCCCAGTGAACTTGCCTGTGAGGGCAGGGTGATGGGTGGTTGGTCGTTGTTTGAGAACTGCACAGTGGACGCGAGCATCTGTGGCCAAGTTTTTAAGGGCGCACGGTGGATGCCTTGGCACCAGGAACCGATGAAGGACGTGGGAGGCCACGATAGTCCCCGGGGAGCCGTCAACCAGGCTTTGATCCGGGGGTTTCCGAATGGGGAAACCCGGCAGTCGTCATGGGCTGTCACCCTTGCCTGAACACATAGGGCAAGTGGAGGGAACGCGGGGAAGTGAAACATCTCAGTACCCGCAGGAAGAGAAAACAACCGTGATTCCGGGAGTAGTGGCGAGCGAAACCGGATGAGGCCAAACCGTATGCGTGTGAGACCCGGCAGGGGTTGCGCATACGGGGTTGTGGGATCTCTCTTGACCAGTCTGCCGGCTGGTCGACGAGTCAGAAACCGTTGATGTAGGCGAAGGACATGCGAAAGGTCCGGCGTAGAGGGTAAGACCCCCGTAGTCGAAACATCAGCGGCTCGTTTGAGAGACACCCAAGTAGCACGGGGCCCGAGAAATCCCGTGTGAATCTGGCGGGACCACCCGCTAAGCCTAAATATTCCCTGGTGACCGATAGCGGATAGTACCGTGAGGGAATGGTGAAAAGTACCGCGGGAGCGGAGTGAAATAGTACCTGAAACCGTGTGCCTACAAGCCGTGGGAGCGTCGCGTTGAGTGCTTGCACTCAACGTCGTGACTGCGTGCCTTTTGAAGAATGAGCCTGCGAGTTTGCGGTGTGTTGCGAGGTTAACCCGAGTGGGGAAGCCGTAGCGAAAGCGAGTCCTAATAGGGCGTTTCAGTAGCACGCTCAAGACCCGAAGCGGAGTGATCTAGCCATGGGCAGGTTGAAGCGGAGGTAAGACTTCGTGGAGGACCGAACCCACCAGGGTTGAAAACCTGGGGGATGACCTGTGGTTAGGGGTGAAAGGCCAATCAAACTCCGTGATAGCTGGTTCTCCCCGAAATGCATTTAGGTGCAGCGTCGTGTGTTTCTTGCCGGAGGTAGAGCACTGGATAGGCGATGGGCCCTACCGGGTTACTGACCTTAGCCAAACTCCGAATGCCGGTAAGTGAGAGCGCGGCAGTGAGACTGTGGGGGATAAGCTCCATGGTCGAGAGGGAAACAGCCCAGAGCATCGACTAAGGCCCCTAAGCGTACGCTAAGTGGGAAAGGATGTGGAGTCGCACAGACAACCAGGAGGTTGGCTTAGAAGCAGCCACCCTTGAAAGAGTGCGTAATAGCTCACTGGTCTAGTGATTCCGCGCCGACAATGTAGCGGGGCTCAAGCGTACCGCCGAAGTCGTGTCATTGCAGCATATACGGCCAACGCCGGCTGTGATGGGTAGGGGAGCGTCGTGTGCCGGGTGAAGCAGCCGCGGAAGCGAGTTGTGGACGGTTCACGAGTGAGAATGCAGGCATGAGTAGCGATACAAACGTGAGAAACGTTTGCGCCGATTGACTAAGGGTTCCTGGGTCAAGCTGATCTGCCCAGGGTAAGTCGGGACCTAAGGCGAGGCCGACAGGCGTAGTCGATGGATAACCGGTTGATATTCCGGTACCCGCTGTGAAGCGTCAAACATCGAATCCAGTGATGCTAAGCCCGTGAAGCCGCCGGCTGAGTCTTCGGACGAGGTCGGAGTGGTGGAGCCGGTGACCCGAGCTGGTAGTAGGTGAGTGATGGGGTGACGCAGGAAGGTAGTCCATCCCGGGCGGTGGTTGTCCCGGGGTAAGGGTGTAGGCCGGACGGTAGGTAAATCCGCCGTTCATTAAGGCTGAGACCTGATGCCGAGCCGATTGTGGTGAAGTGGATGATCCTATGCTGTCGAGAAAAGCCTCTAGCGAGTTTTATGGCGGCCCGTACCCTAAACCGACTCAGGTGGTCAGGTAGAGAATACCGAGGCGTTCGGGTGAACTATGGTTAAGGAACTCGGCAAAATGCCCCCGTAACTTCGGGAGAAGGGGGGCCATCACTGGTGAGAGGACTTGCTCCTCGAGCTGGGGGTGGCCGCAGAGACCAGCGAGAAGCGACTGTTTACTAAAAACACAGGTCCGTGCGAAGCCGTAAGGCGATGTATACGGACTGACGCCTGCCCGGTGCTGGAACGTTAAGGGGACCGGTTAGTCACTCTTCGGGGTGGCGAAGCTGAGAACTTAAGCGCCAGTAAACGGCGGTGGTAACTATAACCATCCTAAGGTAGCGAAATTCCTTGTCGGGTAAGTTCCGACCTGCACGAATGGCGTAACGACTTCTCGACTGTCTCAACCATAGGCCCGGTGAAATTGCACTACGAGTAAAGATGCTCGTTTCGCGCAGCAGGACGGAAAGACCCCGGGACCTTTACTACAGTTTGATATTGGTGTTCGGTTCGGCTTGTGTAGGATAGCTGGGAGACTGTGAACTCTGGACGCCAGTTCAGGGGGAGTCGTCGTTGAAATACCAGTCTGGTCGTGCTGGATGTCTAACCTGGGTCCGTGATCCGGATCAGGGACAGTGTCTGATGGGTAGTTTAACTGGGGCGGTTGCCTCCTAAAGAGTAACGGAGGCGCCCAAAGGTTCCCTCAGCCTGGTTGGTAATCAGGTGTTGAGTGTAAGTGCACAAGGGAGCTTGACTGTGAGACCGACGGGTCGAGCAGGGACGAAAGTCGGGACTAGTGATCCGGCGGTGGCTTGTGGAAGCGCCGTCGCTCAACGGATAAAAGGTACCCCGGGGATAACAGGCTGATCTTCCCCAAGAGTCCATATCGACGGGATGGTTTGGCACCTCGATGTCGGCTCGTCGCATCCTGGGGCTGGAGTCGGTCCCAAGGGTTGGGCTGTTCGCCCATTAAAGCGGTACGCGAGCTGGGTTTAGAACGTCGTGAGACAGTTCGGTCCCTATCCGCTGTGCGCGTAGGAGTCTTGAGAAGGGCTGTCCCTAGTACGAGAGGACCGGGACGGACGAACCTCTGGTGTGCCAGTTGTCCTGCCAAGGGCATGGCTGGTTGGCTACGTTCGGGAGGGATAACCGCTGAAAGCATCTAAGCGGGAAGCCTGCTTCGAGATGAGGACTCCCACCTCCTAGAGAGGGTAAGGCTCCCAGTAGACGACTGGGTTGATAGGCCGGATATGGAAGCACCGTAAGGTGTGGAGTTGACCGGTACTAATAGGCCGAGGGCTTGTCCTCAGTTGCTCGCGTCCACTGTGTTGGTTCTGAAACCACGAACAACCCCATGCCCGGTCACGGTGTGGTGCGGTTGAACGGTTTCATAGTGTTTCGGTGGTCATAGCGTAGGGGAAACGCCCGGTTACATTCCGAACCCGGAAGCTAAGCCTTACAGCGCCGATGGTACTGCAGGGGGGACTCTGTGGGAGAGTAGGACGCCGCCGAACAATCATTCAAAGGGTTGGATCCCGAACTTCGGTTCAGGGTCCGACCCTTTTTTGTTGCGCGTCACTTGGAGTTCACGTGGCGCGACGAGCATCCACCCCATGATGGGTACTGGTGCACTGCTCAGGGCCGCCGGTGTCGGTGTCGGTGACGAGGTCGTCGTACCTGCCTTCGGCAACGTGGAAGTCGCCGAGGCCGTGATGACGGCCGGGGCCCTGCCGGTCTTCGCCGACATAGACCCGGCGACCTACTGCCTGGAGCCGGCCGCGGTGGAAGCGGCCACAACTCCGCGGACGGCGGCCGTCGTTGTCGTACACCGCTTCGGCCGGCCCGCCGATCTCGGGTCGTTGCACGCCCTCGGTCGGCGGCACGGGCTGCTGGTGCTGGAACACCGGGAGTCCGAGGCGCCCGCGGCGCCGTACGAGGAGATGGCGCAACGGCGTGAGAGGGCCGCGTTCCTCGACGCCAGACTGCGGGGCGTGCACACCCCGGAAGGCGGAACCGGGCACACCTATCAGCAGTACGTCGTCCGCGTACCGGGGAACGGACGTCCCGACCGGGACGCCTTCGCACGAGCCATACGCGCCAAGGGCGTCGAATGCCGGGTGCCGGTGAAGACGCCTGTGCACCGGCTGCCCGGATTCCGCCAGTGCGTCTCCCTCCCCGAGACCGAGCGGGCCGCCGACGAGACCCTCGCGCTTCCCGTCGACGCCTCACTGACCAAGAGGGACATGCAGCGGATCGCGTCCGCGTGCAATGCGCTGGGCGGACTGCTGCAACCGGCCCTCTGAGGGCGGTTGGGAGCACGGCTCCGTTCGGGGTATGCTCTACCCCGTTGCCGCGAGGAAACCTCGCACGAGGCAACAGGCCCCTATAGCTCAGTCGGTAGAGCGTCTCCATGGTAAGGAGAAGGTCAACGGTTCGATTCCGTTTGGGGGCTCGGACAGAAAGGCCCCGCCCATTCGGGCGGGGCCTTTCTCATGTCCTGGGCAAGGTGCCCGCTAATCCTTCTGCAGCCCCGGTACCCGCATGGCCAGAATGGCCATGTCGTCGGACGGCGCGTCGGAGGCGAAGCGTTCCACGGCCCGCATGATGCGTGCCGCGACGGCGCCGGCCGTCAGGCCCGTACAGGTCGTCAGGACCTCGGCGAGACCGTCGTCGCCCAGCATCCGCGGGCCCTCACGGCGCTCCGTGACGCCGTCGGTGACGCAGAGGAGGACATCGCCGGGATCGAGGGTGACCGTCTGCTCGTACAGTTCCAGGTCCTCCAGCACGCCGAGGAGCGGCTGGGGTTCCGCGGCCGGTTCGACCGTGCCGTCCTGGCGGAGCCGGAGCGGGAGGGGATGGCCGGCGCAGACCACCTTCAGTTCCGCGCTGCCGTCCTCCTGCGGGCGCATCTCGCCGTACAGGAGGGTGAGGAAGCGGCTGCGGGCGCCCTCGTCGAGGATCGCGGAGTTGAGGCGCTCCAGGACCGCCGGGCCGCTCAGGCCCTCGCGTGCCAGCAGGCGGAGCGCGTGCCGGGCGAGGCCGGTGACGGCCGCCGCGTTCGGGCCCGTACCGCAGACGTCGCCGATGGCGAAGCCGTAGGCACCGTCGCTGATCGGGAACAGGTCGTAGAAGTCGCCGCCGACCTCGTTGCCCTCACCGGCCGCGCGGTAGATGACCTCGACCTCGACACCCTCGATCGTCGGCAGCTCCGGCGGCAGGAGACTGCGCTGGAGGGACTGGCTGATGGCCGTGCGCTCGGAGTAGAGGCGGGCGTTGTCCAGGGCCAGGGCGGCCCGCCGGGAGAGGTCCTCGGCGAGTTCCAGGATCTCCTGGCGGAAGTGCTCGTCGGTCGGCTTGCCGAGCGTCAGCATGCCGATGACGCGGTTGCGGGCGACCAGGGGAAGAACCACCGTCTCGCCACCGACCGCGGAGGCGGTGGCGAGCGTCGGGCCGATACCCGTCGTGATCTGCTGGGAAGGGCCGCCGCTGAGGCCGAGGCTGCGCATGGACGTGCGCAGGGCGGCCTGGTGGGCGACCTCCGCGGGCGCCGACCAGACACGGGCGCCGGGAGCGGGGACCGGGTCGGGAGGAGCGATCTTCGACAGCAGGGACTTGATGCCGTCGATCAGCTCCTCGTCCTCGTGGAGCACGTAGGAGAGGTACGGGTCGGAGGACTGGTCGGCGATCGTGTAGACGGCGCACCAGGTGGCGAGGGTCGGAACCGTCATCTGGGCCATCAGGGCCAGGGTCTGGTCCCGGTCCAGGGTGCCGGCCAGCAGGTCGGACGCCTCCACCAGGAAACTGAGCGAGCCCCGGCGCAGCCGCTCCAGCTCGCCGAGGCGGGCCGACTCGACCGCGAGGGCGATCCGGTCCGCCGCGAACTGCAGGCGCAGAGCCTCCTCGTTGGAGTACCTGCCGGGTGCCTCGGCGGCGACACCGAGCGAGCCGGTGAGGCGGCCCTCGACCTTCAGCGGGACGGTGACGACCGAGCGCATACCGGTGCTGTTGAGGAGGGGCACCGCGCCGGAGACGGCGGCGAGGTCCTCGTGGACGGCCGGCATGCGGGCGGAGCCGTAGCGGCCGGGGCCCGCCTCGACGGGGACGCGGGCGAAGCGCTGGCGGGCCGAGGGAAGGCCGGTGGAGGCGCGGACCTCCAGTTCGGTCTCGTCGTCGGTGGCGAGGAGCAGGAAGGCGGAGTCGCCGTCGAGCATGTCGCGGGCGCGTTCCACCGTGCGCTGGAGCAGGCCGTCGAGGTCCTCCGGCGGGGGCGAGCCGATGAAGACCTCGAACGGGTCGGCGCTCTGGCCCTCGGAGCCGCCGGACGAGTCGGACGCCGGGCCGCGCAGGGGCGTCTGCAGGACCGCCCGTTCGTGGTCCCGCACGAGCAGACAGACGGTCGACGGTTCGCCGTCCGTGTCGCGGACCCGCAGGTGGGAGGCGTACACCGGGATCACCCGGCCGCTGGCGCTGTGGATGCCGTAGCTGCCCTCCCAGCGGGAGAGCCGGAGGGCCTCGGCGATGCCGGTGCCGGTGCCCGGGGTGTGCGGCCAGGCCGCGAGATCGGTGAGCGGTTTTCCGGTGACCTGCTCGGCGGAGTAGCCGAAAAGCTCCTCCGCGTCCTCGTTCCAGGCGCTGATGGAGCCGATCCGGTCGATCTGGACGACGGCCACCCGGACCCGGGTGTCGGCGAGCGGGAGGAGGTGGGCCGGCAGGGAGGGACCGGCGGACCGGGCACCGACGGGGCGCTCGGGAAGGTCGAGCTGGAACCAGACGGTCTTGTGGGTGGGGGTGTAGTCCACGCCCCAGTGGCCCGCCAGGGCCGCGCACAGCTGGAGGCCCCGGCCGCCCTCGCGGTCGGGGCTGCCCATGTTGACGGGTGAGCCCTGGAGCGGGATCTCGCGCTCCGGATACCGGTCGGCCACCTCGATCCGTACGCCCTCTTCGCTGCGCAGGCAGAGCAGGTCGGCGGAGGTGCCGGCGTGCACGACGGCGTTGGTCACCAGTTCGCTGGTGAGAACCACGGCATCGTCGACGACGTCGCCGAAGCCCCAGCCCTGCAGGGTGTCGCGGACGAAGGAGCGGGCGCTCGCGACCGATCGCCCCAGGGGCTCGAAGCTGGCGGCCGCGCGCGCGGTGATCACAGAACTCCTCGACCGGTTCTCGACGGGCATGGCTCCCTGGCCGACCGGCTCGCCCCGCTGGTGCGGCAGGCCGTCAGTCGGCCGTGGGTCCGGGGGCTGGTCCCCCGGGATCACTCCGGTGGTCATGTGTGCGGCCGCCCCTCCGATGCCCGCTCGTCTCGTGCCACCGCCCAGACCGGGCGGACCGGCGTGGCTGGACAGCCGGATGCAAGGTTACTTACCTTCGCCGTCCGAGCGGATGCCGGTCCGCGGTGTTTCCGTCCGGAGGTGTCAGCCGTCCGGCGGGTGTGCGGACGATGTGCGAAGCTGCCGAACTGTTATGGCCTGGTTCGGTGAGGGTGAAACACTGGGCAGGCTTGTAGTGAAGGTCCGGGCAGGCCGTGTGCCTTCCGCGTCGGGTGGGCAGCAGCCCCCTGGCGGCGCCTTGGAACGTCGGGCAGGAAATCGCAGTAGTAGCAGTAGTACAGGAAAAGCACGGCAGGAACGGGACGCCCTGGAGGGCGCCCGGGGCACAGCGGTAACGGTCGACCCCTGCGGGAGGGACACAGTGGAGTCTGGCGCAGCGACGCGGGGCACGAAGACGACGCGCGCGAAAGGCGGACAGTCCCTGAGTAAGCCGGGAAGGGCACGGGGCGGGACCACGACCGTGGACACGGCGGCCCTGAACCGGCTGATGACGGCCCTGGTGGCGATGCGGGACGGCAACTTCCGCAGGCGGCTCACGGTGTCGGGCGACGGCGTGATGTCGGAGATCGCGGCGGTCTTCAACGAGGTGGCCGACCGCAATCTCCATCTGACGGGTGAGCTGGCGCGGGTGCGTCGCATGGTCGGCCGTGAGGGAAAGCTCGCGGAGCGGCTGGAGACCGGGCCCTCCGAGGGCTCCTGGGCGACCGCCATCGACCACTCGAACGCACTGGTGGACGACCTCGTACGGCCGGTCTCCGAGGTGAGCCGGGTGCTGTCGGCGGTGGCCGAGGGTGATCTGTCGCCGCGCATGGAGCTGCGGACGCAGGCGCCGGACGGGACCGGGCACCCGCTGCGGGGCGAGTTCCTGAAGGTCGCGCGGACGGTCAACAACCTGGTCGACCAGTTGTCGACCTTCACCGACGAGGTCACGCGTGTGGCCAGCGAGGTCGGTACCGAGGGCAAGCTGGGCGGACAGGCCCAGGTGCGGGGCATGTCCGGTTCGTGGAAGGACCTGACGGACTCCGTCAACACGATGGCGGAGCGGCTGACGGCGCAGGTGCGCGACATCGCGCTGGTGACGACGGCCGTCGCGCGCGGTGATCTGTCGCGCAAGGTCACCGTGCATGTCGAGGGCGAGATGCTCGAGCTGAAGAACACCGTCAACACGATGGTGGACCAGCTCTCCGCGTTCTCCTCCGAGGTGACCCGGGTGGCCCGTGAGGTGGGCACCGAGGGTGCCCTGGGCGGTCAGGCGCAGGTGCCCGGGGTGGACGGCGTGTGGAAGGAGCTCACGGACTCCGTCAACACCATGGCCGGCAATCTCACGGCGCAGGTGCGCGGGATCGCCGAGGTGACGACGGCGGTCGCCAACGGTGACCTGTCGCGAAAGGTGACGGTGCCGGCGCGCGGCGAGGTGGCGCAGCTCGCCGACACGATCAACCAGATGACCGAGACGCTGCGGATCTTCGCCGACGAGGTCACCCGCGTCGCCAACGAGGTCGGGGCCGAGGGGCGGCTGGGCGGCCAGGCGAACGTGCCGGGTGCGGCGGGTACGTGGAAGGACCTGACGGACTCCGTCAACACGGTGTTCCGGAACCTCACCACTCAGGTGCGGGACATCGCTGCGGTGACGACGGCGGTCGCCAACGGCGACCTGTCGCAGAAGGTCACCGTGGACGTGGCCGGCGAGATGCTGGAGCTGAAGAACACCGTCAACACGATGGTGGACCAGCTGTCCGCCTTCGGTGCGGAGGTCACGCGCGTGGCGCGCGAGATCGGCGTCGAGGGTGAGCTGGGCGGCCAGGCGCAGGTACCGGGTGCGGCGGGTACGTGGAAGGACCTGACGGACTCCGTCAACACGGCGTTCCGCAACCTCACCGGACAGGTGAGGAACATCGCCCAGGTGACGACGGCGGTCGCCAACGGCGACCTGTCGCAGAAGGTCACCGTGGACGTCTCCGGCGAGATGCTCCAGCTGAAGAACACCGTGAACACGATGGTGGACCAGTTGTCGAGCTTCGCCGACCAGGTCACGCGGATGGCCCGGGACGTGGGCACGGAGGGCCGGCTGGGCGGCCAGGCACGTGTGGACGGCGTGTCGGGCACCTGGAAGGAGCTCACCGACTCCGTCAACTCCATGGCGTCGAACCTGACCGGTCAGGTGCGCAACATCGCGCAGGTGACGACCGCCGTCGCGCGGGGCGACCTGTCGCAGAAGATCGACGTGGACGCGCGAGGGGAGATCCTCGAGCTGAAGAACACCATCAACACGATGGTGGACCAGCTGTCGTCGTTCGCCGACCAGGTGACGCGCGTGGCCCGTGAGGTGGGCACCGAGGGCCGGCTGGGCGGTCAGGCGCAGGTGCCCGGGGTCGCCGGCGTGTGGCGGGACCTGACGGACTCCGTGAACGGCATGGCGTCGAATCTGACCGGTCAGGTGCGCAACATCGCCCAGGTGGCGACGGCGGTGGCGCGCGGTGACCTGTCGCAGAAGATCACCGTGGACGCGCGCGGGGAGATCCTCGAGCTCAAGAACACGCTGAACACGATGGTGGACCAGCTGTCGTCGTTCGCCGAGGAGGTCACGCGGGTGGCCCGCGAGGTGGGCACCGAGGGCATCCTGGGCGGTCAGGCCGAGGTGCAGGGTGTCTCCGGCACCTGGAAGGACCTCACCCAGTCGGTGAACGGCATGGCGAACAACCTGACCCTCCAGGTGCGCAACATCGCCGAGGTCACCACCGCGGTCGCCAAGGGTGACCTGTCGAAGAAGATCACCGTCGACGCCAAGGGCGAGATCCTCGAGCTGGTCACGACCGTCAACACGATGGTGGACCAGCTGTCGTCGTTCGCCGAGCAGGTGACCCGGGTGGCCCGTGAGGTGGGTACCGAGGGCATGCTGGGCGGTCAGGCGCATGTGCCGGGCGTCACGGGCATCTGGAAGGACCTGAGCGACAACGTCAACCTGATGGCCAAGAACCTGACCACTCAGGTGCGCAACATCGCGCAGGTCTCCGCCGCCGTCGCCAACGGCGACCTGACGCGGCAGGTCAGCATCGAGGCGCGTGGTGAGGTGGCGCAGCTCGCCGACACCATCAACACCATGGTGAAGACGCTGAGCGCGTTCGCCGAACAGGTCACCAAGGTGGCCCGTGAGGTGGGCACGGACGGCATCCTGGGCGGTCAGGCGCATGTGCCGGGTGTGGCGGGGACCTGGAAGGACCTCACCGAGTCGGTGAACGGCATGGCGTCCAACCTGACCGGTCAGGTCCGCAACATCGCCATGGTGACGACGGCCATTGCCAAGGGCGACCTGACGAAGAAGATCGACATCGACGCGCGCGGGGAGATCCTCGAGCTGAAGACGACCATCAACACGATGGTGGACCAGCTGTCGTCGTTCGCCGAGGAGGTCACGCGCGTCGCCCGCGAGGTGGGTACCGAGGGCGCCCTGGGCGGTCAGGCACGGGTGCGGGACGTCGACGGCACCTGGCGGGACCTGACCGAGTCCGTGAACGAGATGGCCGGAAATCTCACCCGGCAGGTGCGCGCCATCGCGCGGGTGGCGACCGCGGTGACGCGCGGCGACCTGAACCTGAAGATCGACGTGGACGCGTCCGGGGAGATCCAGGAGCTGCAGGACTACATCAACAAGATGATCGCCAACCTGCGCGACACCACCATCGCCAACAAGGAGCAGGACTGGCTCAAGGGCAATCTGGCCCGCATCTCGGCGCTGATGCAGGGCCGCCGCGACCTGGACGACGTGGCCTCGCTGATCATGAGCGAGCTGACGCCGGTGGTGTCCGCGCAGCACGGCGCGTTCTTCCTGGCGATGCCGCTGGTCGACGGCGAGGACCTGACCTCCGCGGACGACGACCAGTTCGAGCTGCGCATGCTCGGTTCGTACGGCTACTCCATGGGGTCCATGCCGACGTCGTTCCAGCCGGGTGAGGGGCTCATCGGGACGGCCGCCATGGAGAAGCGCACGATCCTGGTGGAGAACGCGCCCAGCGGCTATCTGAAGATCTCCTCGGGGCTCGGGGAGGCGCCCCCGGCACAGGTGATCGTGCTCCCGGTGCTGTTCGAGGGGAAGGTGCTCGGTGTCATCGAGCTGGCGTCGTTCACGCCGTTCACGGCGATCCAGAAGGACTTCCTCAACCAGATCGCCGAGATGATCGCCACCAGCGTCAACACCATCTCGGTCAACACCAAGACCGAGCGGCTGCTCGCCCAGTCCCAGGAGCTGACCGAGCAACTGCGCGAGCGGTCGGCGGAGTTGGAGCAGCGGCAGAAGGCGCTCCAGGCGTCCAACGCCGAACTGGAGGAGAAGGCCGAGCTGCTGGCCCGGCAGAACCGCGACATCGAGGTGAAGAACACCGAGATCGAGGAGGCGCGGCAGGTCCTGGAGGAGCGCGCGGAACAGCTCGCGGTGTCCATGCGCTACAAGAGCGAGTTCCTGGCGAACATGTCGCACGAGCTGCGGACGCCGCTCAACTCGCTGCTCATCCTGGCCAAGCTGCTCGCCGACAACGCCGACGCGAACCTGTCCCCGAAGCAGGTCGAGTTCGCCGAGACGATCCACGGCGCCGGGTCCGACCTGCTCCAGCTCATCAACGACATCCTCGACCTGTCGAAGGTCGAGGCGGGCAAGATGGACGTGTCCCCGACGCGTATCGCGCTCGTCCAGCTCGTCGACTACGTGGAGGCCACCTTCCGGCCGCTGACCGCCGAGAAGGGCCTGGACCTGTCCGTACGGGTCTCGCCGGAGCTGCCGGCCACGCTGCACACCGACGAGCAGCGGCTGCTGCAGGTGCTGCGGAACCTGCTGTCCAACGCGGTGAAGTTCACCGACTCCGGATCGGTCGAGCTGGTCATCCGGCCGGCCCGTGACGATGTCCCGCAGGCCATCCGGGAGCAGCTGCTGGAGGCCGGTTCGCTGACCGACCCGGACGCTGATCTGATCGCGTTCTCGGTGAGCGACACGGGTATCGGTATCGCGGCCGGCAAGATGCGGGTGATCTTCGAGGCGTTCAAGCAGGCCGACGGCACCACCAGTCGCAAGTACGGCGGTACGGGGCTGGGGCTGTCCATCTCGCGGGAGATCGCCCAGCTGCTCGGCGGTGAGATCTACGCGCAGAGCGAGCCGGGCCGCGGCTCCACCTTCACGCTGTACCTGCCGCTGCACGCCAGCGAGCTGCCGCCGAACGGCTACGCCCAGCCCATGCCGGCGCTGGAGGCCGGGGGCCTGGTGGCGTCGGCCGAGTCGGCCTCGCCGGAGCCCGGGGCACCCGTGGAGGTGAACCCGTACCAGGACGCCCGGAACGGGACGGCCGCGCTCTTCCGGCGCAGCCGCCGCATCACTCCCCGTCCGGAGCTTCGCTCCGAGGCGGAGCCGGAGCAGTGGCCGGGCGTGGAGCACCAGGAGCCGGCGCCCCGGTCGTCGCGCCGGGGTATCCGCTTCGGCGGGCAGAAGGTGCTGATCGTCGACGACGACATCCGCAACGTCTTCGCGCTCACCAGCGTGCTGGAGCAGCACGGTCTGTCCGTGCTGTACGCGGAGAACGGCCGTGAGGGCATCGAGGTGCTGGAGCAGCACGACGACGCGGCGGTCGTGCTGATGGACATCATGATGCCCGAGATGGACGGGTACGCCACGACCACGGCGATCCGCCGGATGCCGCAGTTCGCCGGGCTGCCGATCATCGCGCTCACCGCGAAGGCGATGAAGGGCGACCGGGAGAAGGCGATCGAGTCGGGTGCCTCCGACTATGTGACCAAGCCGGTCGACCCGGATCACCTGCTGTCGGTGATGGAGCAGTGGATGCGGGGGGAGTGAGGGCGGCGCCCGGAGGGCGCGCGCACGTGGCGGGACGCTTCGGTGTTCATCCGGAGTTGCTGACGCGGTGCACGCGAAGTCGTGTAGAAGTACGGGATTCGGGGAACCTTCTGGTCTCGCACCGCGTTTCTGCTGTGTGCACAGTGACATCACGGTGACAGGGTGTGGCGACAGGCGGGGTGCGGCTACGATGACCGGCACAAGGACGGACGGCGCCAGGGAGTCGTCCCCTGGGGTGGTACTCACAGGTGCGGCCCCAGGTCCTGTGGACAGGGGAGGCCCCAAGCCGGGGCGAGGAGGGCGGGCCATGGTGCAGAAGGCCAAGATCCTCCTGGTCGATGACCGGCCGGAGAATCTGCTCGCGCTGGAGGCGATCCTCTCGGCGCTGGATCAGACGCTGGTGCGGGCATCGTCCGGGGAGGAAGCGCTCAAGGCACTGCTCACGGACGACTTCGCGGTCATCCTGCTGGACGTGCAGATGCCGGGCATGGACGGATTCGAGACGGCCGCGCACATCAAGCGGCGGGAGCGGACCCGGGACATCCCGATCATCTTTCTCACCGCGATCAACCACGGCCCGCACCACACCTTCCGTGGGTACGCGGCCGGGGCGGTCGACTACATCTCCAAGCCGTTCGACCCGTGGGTGCTGCGCGCGAAGGTCTCGGTCTTCGTCGAGCTGTACATGAAGAACTGCCAGCTGAGGGAGCAGGCGTCGCTGCTGCGGCTCCAGTTGGAGGGCGGCGAGAAGGACGCCGGTGAGGCGAAGGAGTCGGCGGGACTGCTCGCCGAGCTCTCGGCCCGGCTCGCAGCCGTCGAGGAGCAGGCCGAGGCGCTGACCAAGCAGCTGGGCGACGATTCGACGGACGCGGCCGCGGTGGCCACGGCGGCCCATCTGGAGCGCAAGCTCACGGGATTGCGGCGGGCGCTGGACGCCCTGGAACCGGGGACCGGCAGCGCGTCGTCGGTGCCGTCGCAGAACTGACGCCGGGGAAACCGGCCTTGCCCGGCCTCCGGAGCCGAGCGGCCCTGAAGGAATGTCAACTGGGCTTCCCCGGGGCCCCGCCGCGTCAGCTTCACGCCCCTGCGGAAGCGACACGAACGGGTGAAGCGCCCGTCACGCGTGTCCCCCGCGGTCTCCGCCGGTAACCTCACACCCATGGCCTCACGTCCCTCCGCAGCCAGGAAGCCGCCCGCGAAGAAGGCGGCCGCTTCCCCGAAGGCTCCGGCGAAGAAGGCCGCTGCCAAGAAGGCCCCGGCGAAGAAGGCTCCCGCCAGGAAGTCCCCGGCGAAGAAGCCGGCACCCGCGCCGGCCCCGAATCCGACCAGCGGCGTGTACCGGCTCGTACGCGCCCTGTGGCTGGGCCTCGCGCACGCGGTCGGTGCCGTCTTCCGGGGCATAGGGCAGGGCGCCAAGAACCTCGACCCCGCGCACCGCAAGGACGGCCTCGCGCTGCTGCTGCTCGCCGTCGCCCTGATCGTCGCCGCCGGTACCTGGGCGGACCTGGAGGGTCCCGTCGGCGACCTCGTGGAGATCCTGGTCACCGGCGCCTTCGGCCGGCTCGACCTGCTGGTACCGATCCTGGTCGCCGTCATCGCCGTACGGTTCATCCGGCACCCGGAGAAGCCCGAGGCCAACGGGCGGATCGTCATCGGCCTGTCCGCGCTCGTCATCGGCGTGCTCGGACAGATCCACATCGGGTGCGGATCGCCCGCCCGCAGCGAGGGCATGCGCGCGATAAGGGACGCCGGCGGCCTCATCGGCTGGGTGGCGGCCACGCCACTGTCGTCCACCATGACCGATGTGCTCGCCGTGCCGCTGCTGGTCCTGCTCACGGTCTTCGGTCTGCTGGTCGTCACGGCCACGCCGGTGAACGCCATCCCGCAGCGGCTGCGTCGGCTCGGTGTCCGGCTCGGAGTCGTGCAGGAACCCGACCCGGAGGAGTTCGGCGAGGACGACGCGCGGTACGAGGAGCAGTGGCGCGAGACGCTGCCGGTGAGCCGCCGCGGACGGCGCCCGGCCCCGGAGGAGTACGACCCGGGAAGTGCCGAGCAGGAGGCGCTGTCCCGGCGC
>NZ_NEUB01000696.1 GCF_002910825.1 Streptomyces sp. SM1
GGCGACGGCACCAGCTTCCCCACCGCCGCCCACCTCGCCTCCTACGCCGGACTGGCCCCCACCACGAAGCAGTCGGGCACCTCCATCCACGGCGAACACGCACCCCGAGGCGGCAACCGGCAACTCAAACGGGCGATGTTCCTGTCCGCCTTCGCCTGCATGAACGCCGACCCGGCCTCCCGCACCTACTACGACCGCCAGCGAGCCCGCGGCAAGACCCACACCCAAGCCCTCCTCCGCCTCGCCCGCCAGCGCATCAGCGTCCTGTTCGCCATGCTCCGCGACGGCACCTTCTACGAACCCCGGACACCGAAAGACGTCGAGCTCGCCGCATAACCCCAGCAACACCGAACCACCCCAAACCCGACAAGGGTGCCTTGACGAAGGACATAGAGGCACCCCCCAGGGCTGAGGGCTCCATGGTGCAGATCATGGAGCCCTCAGTTCCGACGCACGACAGGTGTGTGCCCCCTGGGACCCCAGGTGCGGCGCATCACCGAGGACACAGCGGCCCCGGATTCGTCACCGAAGACGATCCAGCGGTCCTCACTCACCGCTCGCCCGGATGGGACACCGCCGGCCACGTCTCCGTGCACCATGCGGCGATCGCCTCCTCGTCCCACTGAATCGCCCGCCCCTGAGGAACCTGCCACGACCAGCCAAGACGCCGCAATAACTGCCACATCCCGCCCGGCGAGTACGACGGCCCGTACCGCTCCTGGACCAGCCGGGAGATCCGCGCGAGCGTCCACCGCTGATCATCCCAGCCGTGAGCCGTGGGACCCTGCCGCAGCAGCGTGACCAGCTCGGCCTCCTGCTCGTCCGTCAGCCGCCGGTGAACCGTGGTGTTCCCGTATCTCGCCGCCAGGGCCTCCACGCCGCCCGCTCTCCACGCCGCGTGCCACTGACTTACCGCCTGCCGGGACACCCCCAGCCGCTCGGCCACCCGCACCTGACGCACCCCTTGTTCGAACAACCCAGCCGCGTCCAGCCGCCGCGCTTCCAACTCCCGCGACCCCGGCACGGCCGCCCCCGAAAACCCCATACAACCGGCATACCGCAACCCCCAGACTTGTCAAGCCCCAGTCAAAAGATCAGTACACCCGCAAGGAGCGGCCGAAGTCCGCGCGTCGGCTCCCGGACGAGCAGCTCATGCCACTGATCCAGCAGGTTCACGCCGAATATCGGGCGGCACCTGTGGCGTCCGGCGGATCACCCGCGCACTGCGACGCAAGGGCATTGTCGTCGCCCGCTGCACCGTCGAGCGGCTGATGGGCGAGCTGGGCCTGGAGGGCGTGTCCCGGGCAGCGGCGGCGGACCACCGTGCCGGAGCCATCGGCACCCCGCCCGCCGGACCTGGTCGACCGTGACTTCACGGCGGGACCAGCTGTGGGTGGCGGACATGACGTATGTCCGCACCTGGTCGGGCTGGGCGTACATTTATCCTGGACGTGTACTCGCGGATGATCGTCGGCTGGCAGGTCGCGAACCACATGCGGACCGAACTGCCTTTGGACGCCTTGGAAATGGCGTTGTGGAGGCGGAGGATCAAGAAGGACTCTAGCCTCATTCATCACAGCGCCCGGTTGAGTCCAGGCAATGAACTCTTCTCGGTAACGCCTCGTGACGTTTTGTGATCTTCGTTCAGGCGGTGCGGTCGTGCTCGAGCTGGAGCAGGACGAGGGCGGCTCGGGCGATGCGGGTGATGGCCGAGGGGTCGAGGCTGACCCTGCGCAGGGCCTTGAAAGTGACCTTCAGCAGGGCGTTGGCACGTTCGGCGACGGCGTGGACGCCTCGGATCACGGCGTTGAACGCCTGGTCGGGCTCGGCGAGTTCACCGCCCTTGGGCTTCTTGACCGGGTGACGGAAGCCGGGCCCGGCGTTCTCGTAGCCGAGGTCGGTCAGGGTGGGGACGCCCAGGGTGGCGGCGAGCCGGTTCAGGGCGTCGACCAGTCCGTGGGCCCGTGCGCAGGTGGTGTCATGCTCGCGGCCCGGGCGGACCGGGGAGACCCAGAGGGGCCAGCCGTCCGG
>NZ_NEUB01000697.1 GCF_002910825.1 Streptomyces sp. SM1
ATCCCCGGCACCGGCCCGGGGTCGATGTCGGTGCCCGGGACGTGCCGGGGTGCGGCGAGCCGGGTCCGTACGGCTTCGACCAGCGCGTCGCGCACCGCGTCCACCGCGCGGTCGGGGTCGGCCGGCGGCGCGGCGACGACGAGTGAGGCGACGGGTTCGTATCCGGCGATCTCGCGTGCCCCCGCGCGGAGGATCAGCGCGTGCCCCGGCGGGACGCGTTTCACGCCGTCGTACGGCGTGGAGTCGTGCAGCGCGGCCGGCACGTCGGGCGCGGCGAGCAGCGCGGCGAGGTGCCCGAAGTCGAGGTTGGCCTCGACGAGGTCGGCGAGCGGCAGTGCGGCGGTGGCGTACGCGGTGCCGCCCTCCCAGGGTGTGTGGAACACGGGCCGGGCACCGGCGAGGTCGCCGCACACGGTGATCCGGCGCCCCACCTGCACCACGGCCGTGTAGCTGCCCGCCCAGGCGGTGAGGTGCCGCAGCGCCCCGCCCCGTGCGGCGAAGAGCGCGACGCGCAGTTGTTCGTCGGAGGCGCCGCAGGTGCCGAGGACGGCGATCCGGGTCTGCTCGTCGGCCGTGACCACCCGGACCTCGTCGGGGCGCCAGTCGCCGACCGCCCAGAGCGGGTCGGGGTCGCCCCACAGCAGCTGGGATCCCACGGGGTGCACGGTCTCGCCGTCGACTCCCGTGGCGCCTGCGGAGCCCGCGGGGCCGAAGCCCACGGATCTCGCGGCGGTGCTGCTCCATCCCACCAACCACCGCATCGCCGCCTCCACAGGCTGTGGACAACCAGTGCACCGTACGAACCGGTTCCCCATGCTGCCATGAAGGAGGCGCTCGGAAAGCGTGCCGGAGCCGTATGTGCTCCGTCGAATGCGCCCCGGCGGATACACCCACCCCGTTCCCCCACGGATCCACCGCGGTCCGAACAGGTATCCGCCGCCGCCGCATCACTCCACCGACGCCACGCCACAGGTCATGCCACTGCGACGCGAATGCGCCCCCGCAGCGCGCCCCCATGACCCCCAACGCGCCGTCAACTACCAGGGGTAGAAGCGCGGATACACCCGAAAGGACTGGATCGATTTTCGGCCAAATTGAAGCGGTGAGGGCAACCTCGAACACGCTCCGTACAGGCTCTGCGCACCGCCGAACAGTCGCGCGGCCCGGGAGACGGAGCACGCCTCCCGGACCGTTCCGCCACCCGCGGGGATGTAGGCGGCGGTGTCCCCCAGCCCACTGGATCCAGTACAGCGGGCCGACCCACGCACCACCCATGGAACCGCTCCCGCGGTGGCCGGAGAAAGGCGCACACGCAGGCGCACGGTCACACGGCGGGAGCGCGCCGCAACTGCGCGTATCGGACCCGTACTTCAGTACGGACCACAATCCCGCCATCCGGAAGAACGCCCCTTAACGCTTGAGATGCGGCGAACTACGCTGGGTTTACGAATGCCGCATGGTTATGCCAGAGCGGCAGCCGTCTGTGTCGAGGGGTGGCGCATGTCCAGGGAGCAACGCGGGCCGAACGAAAAACTCGGCGCCGTTCTCGCCCTCGCGGGAATCTCGAACGCAGGCCTCGCGCGGCGCGTCAACGATCTTGGCGCACAGCGGGGACTGACACTGCGCTACGACAAGACGTCGGTGGCGCGCTGGGTGTCGAAGGGAATGGTGCCGCAGGGTGCGGCACCGCATCTGATCGCCGCCGCCATCGGCCAGAAGCTGGGCCGGCCCGTGCCGCTGCACGAGATCGGCCTGGCGGACGCGGATCCGGCACCCGAGGTGGGCCTCGCCTTCCCGCGCGACGTCGGACAGGCGGTGCGTTCCGCGACGGACCTGTACCGGCTGGATCTCGCGGGCCGCAGGGCCGGATCCGGCGGCATCTGGCAGTCCCTCGCCGGGTCGTTCGCGGTGAGCGCGTACGCGACGCCCGCCTCGCGGTGGCTGATAACCCCGGCCGACAGCTCGGTGGCGCGGGAGGTGAACCCCGCCGACAGCTCCGGCGCACCGCTCAAAGTCGGCCACAGTGATGTGCGGAAACTGCGGGAGGCCGCCGAGGACGCCCGGCGCTGGGACTCCAAGTACGGAGGCGGCGACTGGCGTTCGTCGATGGTCCCCGAGTGCCTCCGGGTCGAGGCGGCCCCGCTGCTGCTCGGCTCGTACGCCGACGACGTGGGCCGCTCGCTGTTCGGCGCCACGGCGGAGCTGACCCGCCTGGCCGGCTGGATGGCCTTCGACACCGGCCAGCAGGAGGCGGCCCAGCGCTACTACATCCAGGCGCTGCGGCTGGCACGCGCGGCGGCCGACGTCCCCCTGGGCGGATACGTCCTCGCCTCGATGTCTCTCCAGGCGACCTACCGCGGCTTCGGCGACGAGGGCGTGGACCTCGCCCAGGCCGCGCTGGAACGCAACCGCGGGCTGGCCACCGCCCGCACGATGAGCTTCTTCCGCCTGGTGGAGGCACGCGCGCACGCACGCGCCGGGGACGCCCACGCGGCCGGTGCCGCGCTGAAGTCGGCGGAGAGCTGGCTGGAACGCTCCCGTCCGGGCGACAGCGACCCCATATGGCTCGGCTTCTACTCCTACGACCGTTTCGCCGCCGACGCCGCGGAGTGCTACCGCGACCTGAAGGCGCCCCGCCAGGTCCGCCGCTTCACCGAGCAGGCACTGTCGAGGCCGACGGAGGAGTTCGTGCGCTCGCACGGACTGCGGCTGGTCGTCTCGGCGGTCGCCGAACTGGAGTCGGGCAACCTGGACGCGGCCTGTGAGCAGGGCGTGCGCGCGGTGGAGGTGGCGGGCCGCATCTCGTCCGCGCGCACCACCGAGTACGTCAAGGACCTCCTGCACCGTCTGGAGCCCTACGGCGACGAGCCCCGCGTGGTCGAACTGCGCGAACGCGCCCGCCCCCTCCTGATGACGACGGCCTGACGACGGCCTGACGACGGCCCGAACACGGCCCGACGACGGCCGGGCCCACGGCGTGACCGCGCCCCGCGGCCACCGGGTACGAGCCGTTGTCAGTGGCACGGTGCACTATCGGATGCGGAGGTGGCGCGGGTGGTGCGGGAGACGGACATGGCGCGGTCCTACGACTGTGACGTGCTGGTGGTCGGCGGCGGGATCGTCGGGATGTCGACGGCGTACGCGATCGGCCGCGCGGCGCCGGGCACCCGGGTGACGGTGCTGGAGAAGGAGCCGGGCCCCGCCCGGCACCAGACGGGCCGCAACAGCGGAGTCATCCACAGCGGCGTCTACTACCGGCCCGGCTCGCTGAAGGCGCGGTACGCGGTGCGGGGCGCCGCGGAGATGGTCAAGTTCTGCGCGGAGTACGACATCCCGCACGCGGTGACGGGCAAGCTGATCGTCGCCACGGCCCGCGAGGAGCTCCCGCGGCTGCACGCCCTGGCCCAGCGCGGCCGGGAGAACGGCATCACGGTCCGCGAGCTCTCCGGCGCGCAGATCGCGGAGTACGAACCGGAGGTGGAGGGCCTGGCGGCCATCCAGGTCGGCACCACCGGCATCTGCGACTACGCGGCGGTCGCCGGGCGGCTCGCGCAGGCGTCCGGCGCGGAGATCCGCTACGGGGCGCGGGTGGTACGCGTGGACCGCCGTTCCGACCGGGGAGTCGCCGTCCTGACGGCCGGCGGCGACGTCGTACGCGGCCGGGTGCTGGTGAACTGCGCCGGGCTGTACTGCGACGAGATCGCCCGCCGCACCGGTGACGATCCGGGCGCCCGGATCGTGCCGTTCCGCGGCGAGTACTACGAGCTGGCCCGGCCGGAGCTGGTGCGCGGGCTGGTGTACCCGGTGCCCGATCCCGCGTTCCCCTTCCTCGGCGTCCATCTCACCCGGGGCATCGACGGAGGCGTCCACGTGGGCCCCAACGCGGTCCCGGCCCTGGCCCGCGAGGGCTACGACCGGCGCACGGTGCGCCCGCGCGAGCTGGGGGCGACCCTGGCCTGGCCGGGCTCCTGGCAGCTGGCCCGCCGCCACTGGCGGTACGGCACCGGCGAGCTGCACCGCTCACTGTCCAGGGCGGCCTTCGCCCGGGCCGTACGCCGGCTGCTGCCCGCCGTGCGGGAGGACGACCTGGTGCCCGCTCCGGCCGGGGTGAGAGCGCAGGCGGTGCTGCGGGACGGCAGCCTGGCCGACGACTTCCTCCTCCGGGAGACCCCCCGCGCGGTGCATGTGCTGAACGCGCCCTCGCCGGCGGCGACCGCGTCCCTGCCGATCGGACGGGAGATCGCGCGGCGGACGATGGCGCAGCTCACCGCCCTGGAGCGGTGAGGGCACGCCGCCCGCCCGCCGCGTCCCCGTAAAATCGAGAGCACTGTGTCTGACTCCGTGAGCACCCCCGAAACACCGCACCCCGCGCACACGCCCGGCGTGCCGGTCCGCCGGACCCGGGCCAAGGGGGAGCCCCGCTTCCCGGACGGGCCGAAGGCCGATCCCGCGGGGTCGCACTTCGAGCGGCGCATCCGCAGCTTCCAGCCGCGCCGCAGCCGCGTCACCGCCGGTCAGGCGGACGCGCTGCAGCGGCTGTGGCCGAGCCGGGGTTTCGACATCGACGGGAGCCGGCGGCTGGACCTCGCCGGGTTCTTCGGCAACGACCACCCGGTCGTGCTGGAGATCGGCTTCGGCATGGGCGAGGCCACCGCGGAGATGGCGGCCGCCGACCCGGACACCAACATCCTCGCGGTCGACGTCCACACCCCCGGCCAGGGCAATCTGCTCAACCTCGCCGAGCAGCGCGGGCTGACCAACGTCCGGGTCGGCAACGGCGACGCGATCATCCTGCTGCGCGAGATGCTCGCGCCCGACGACCTCGGCGGGCTGCGCGTCTACTTCCCCGATCCCTGGCCCAAGAAGCGGCACCACAAGCGCCGGCTGATCCAGCCGGAGTTCCTCACCCTCGCCGCGGCCCGGCTTCGGCCGGGGGCGGTCGTGCACTGCGCCACCGACTGGGAGCCGTACGCGGAGCAGATGCTCGAGGTGCTCACCGCGCATCCCGCCTTCGAGAACACGCAGGCGGACGGCGGTTTCACGCCGCGTCCCGGGTTCCGTCCGCTCACCCGTTTCGAGGGACAGGGGCTGGAGAAGGGTCATGTCGTGAACGACCTGCTGTTCCGCCGCGTACCGCACGAGGAGCGGGACGGGCACCGAGCCCGGGACCGCACACAGCCCTGCCCCTGAATCGTTAGGGTCGATCCCGTGGCCACCAGCCCTCCGTACCCGGCACACCCCGGCGAAGCTCCCGGCGAGACTCCCGGCGGCACGCTGCGGCACGCGCACTGGTGGCGCCGGCCGTGGGTGCGCTACGGCGCGCTGATCACCCTGCTCACGCTGTCCGGTCTGGTGATCCTCGCCCTGGTCCGCGAGCAGACGGGGACCCAGGGGTTCCTGGTCGGGCTCGCTCTGGCCGTGCTCCCGGTGCCGCTGCTGCTGGCCGCCTTCCGCTGGCTGGACCGGGTCGAGCCGGGGCCCTGGCGGAACCTGCTGTTCGCCTTCGCCTGGGGGCGTGCGCGGCGGCGCTGATAGCGATCATCGCGAACAGCTTCGCCACGCGGTGGATAGCCACGGCGACGGCCGACCCGGCCGGCGCCGACACCCTGGGGGCGACCGTCATAGCGCCGGTCGTGGAGGAGTCCGCGAAGGCGGCGGCCGTCCTCCTGGTCTTCCTCTTCCGCAGACGCGACTTCACCGGAATCCTCGACGGTGTGGTGATAGCCGGGGTCACCGCCACCGGCTTCGCGTTCACCGAGAACATCCTCTACCTCGGCACCGCCTTCGGCACCGACCAGCTCACCGGCGGCAGCGGTGCGGCCTCGGTCACCGCGGCGACCTTCCTCGTCCGCATCGTCATGTCGCCGTTCGCGCACCCCCTGTTCACCGTGCTCACCGGGATCGGCTTCGGGATCGCGGCGCTGTCCACGGACCGGCAGCGGCTGAGGCGGGTGCTGCTGCCGCTGTGCGGGCTGCTCCTGTCGATGGGCATGCACGCGCTGTGGAACGGTTCGGCCACGCTCGGCCACTTCGGCTTCTTCGCCGTGTACGCGGCTTTCATGGCGCCGATGTTCGGCCTGCTGACCTGGCTGGTGGTGTGGACACGGCAGCGGGAGCTGCGCACCGTACGGACGGAGCTGCCCGCGTACGCGATGGCGGGCTGGCTCACCCCGGCGGAGCCGTTCGCGCTCGGCTCGATGCGGGCGCGGCGCCTGGCCCGGCAGTACGCGCGCCGGTACGGAGGCAAGCCCGCCGCGCGCGCGGTCGCGCAGTACGAGGCGTACGCCACCTCACTGGCGTTCCTGCGTCACCGGGGCCGGCTGGGCAGGGCGGGGACGGACTTCGTGACCCGGGAGCGGGAACTGCTGCTGGAGCTGTGGCACCGGCGCGGGGCGGCCCGTCCGGCACTGGACCACGCGGCCCGCGTCACCGCGCCGCCGCTCCCGGTCGCCGCGGCGCCGTGGCCGGTGCACGGGACGTACGGGCACCCTCAGTACGGACATCCCCCGTACGGGCATCCCTCGCACGGGCATCCCCCCTACGGGCATCCCTACCCGGCGTACCAACCGGACGCCCACCGCTCCTGACCCTCGACGGGGCCGCCGCGCACATCGGGGAGACGGTCGGCGGACGACGGAACCGCCGCGCACGACGGCACCCCGCCGCCCCGGAAAAGACCTGACCGGCAGTCCTGACGTCGGGGGGTCGTCGTCGGGACTGCCGGGATTCAGGGGGCGTGGTTCAGGGGTTGAGGCCCTTGCTCTGCAGCCACGCCATCGGGTCGATGCCCGAGGAGGCGCCGCCGGTGTGGACCTCGAGGTGGAGGTGGGCCCCGGTGGAGTTGCCGGTGGAGCCGACGCGGCCGATCACATCGCCGGTGTTGACCTGCTGGCCCACGCTGACGCTGATGGAGGACTGGTGGGCGTACCAGATCTCGGTGCCGTCGTCGAGGGTGAGCACGGTCTTGTAGCCGTAGGAGCCGTCCCAGCCGGCGGAGGTGATCGTGCCGGTGTGCACCGCCTTGATCAGTGTGCCGCTGGGGGCGGCGAAGTCGAGGCCCGTGTGCTGGCCGGAGGACCAGTAGGCGCCGGACTGACCGAAGGTCGAGGAGATGGTGTACGAGGAGGTCGGCAGCGTGTACTGCGTGGCCAGCTTGGCGAGGCGCTCGGCCTCGGCCTTCTTCGCGGCTTCTTCCTCGGCCTTCTTCTTGGCGGCCTCGGCTTCCTTCTCCGCCTTGGCGGCGGCCTCGGCGGCCTGCTTCTCGGCGGCGGCGACGGCCTCGGCGGCTGCCTTGGTCTCGGCCTGGATCTGCTGCTGCTCGACCTGGGCCATGATCCGGGTGCGCAGCGCCTCGCCGGCGCCGGCGGATCCCTCCTCCGCCTCGTCCTCGGCCATGCCGAGGGTGCTGAGAGGAGTGGCCGAACCCTTGGGCGTTTCCTCGTCGGAGATGAGGGAACCCACATGGGGGAGGTCGGGCATGGAGATCGATACCGGCGGCTTGCCGGTCTGGGCGGTGGCCATACCACCGGCGCCGACCGCGGCTATGACACCGACACCGAGGACGGTGGAGCTACGGGCGAGTCCTCCCCCGCGCTGCCTGGAGACGCGGTGCCGGCCACGGACCGGGCGAAGGGACTCCGCGGTGGGGTTCCACTCCTCGAAGGGCCCGTCGTCGGTGCGGGCTTCGCCATAGGCGAAGGTGTCGCTCGGCTTGAACGGGGCCTCGGGAGCAGGCGGGTTGGACGCCACGTGGGCGTGCTCCTTTCCTTCCTTCTTCGCCTACCGGGTTAGCTGACGGGTTCGGAGCAGGAAGGTCTCCTACGCGCGGGTACGAACCGTGTCTCCACGGCGGTATCCGCCCGATTCACCCCAATTGGTGGTTCCCCGGTTCCCTTGCGGGATTCGGCGCGTGCGCACGGAGCCGACTTCTGTGACGGCTGGGACGACCGCGCTGCGTTATCGAACGTTAATAGACGCGGGGCTCGGATTCCAAGCCGTTCCTCTTGATCATTAACGATTCCCGCAGGGACTTACCCGCCACGAGCGGCCAAAAACGGGCGAGTTGACCTCCCCTCGGGCGCGAAGGCGCATCTGACGGTACGTCAATTGTTACGCGCTGCGGGACGATGTGATCACAGTGAGTGAGGCAGGCCCCCGGGCGACGGAGAAGGGGCCGGACAGCGGAAAACACCGAGGGCCGGAATCCTTCCGGATTCCGGCCCTCGGCCTTCAGTAGCGGGGACAGGATTTGAACCTGCGACCTCTGGGTTATGAGCCCAGCGAGCTACCGAGCTGCTCCACCCCGCGTCGTTGAGACCAGTGTACGTCATCCGGGGGACATGGCGCACACCCATTACGGCCAACCCGGATTCAGCCGCCGATCAGGTGCCCGTTCGGCGCCTTGGCGCGCTCCTCGTGCTCCGGCAGCACGACGACGACGGCGCCCCCGTCGGCCAGCACAGCGCTGCCGTCCGCCCCCGCCACGAACGTGTCCGGCTCCCGCCAGGCCGTGACCACCCGCCGTACCCCCGCGTCCAGGATCAGCCGGGCGCAGGGCGCCGGCCGGGACGCACGCCGGGCGCACGGTTCCAGGCTGGAGTACACGGTGGCGGTGGCCAGGCGGGGGTCCGTGGGGTCGGCCCTGGCGAGCGCCGCCTCCTCGGCGTGCACCACCGGGTCCGCGCCCTCCCGGGAGTACCCGCGCGCCAGCTCCGTACCGTCGGCCGCCACCACCACCGCGCCCACGCTGAACGCCGTCCTGGAGGGCGGGCACCGTTCGGCCAGTTCGCAGGCGAGGGCCAGCCAGTGGTGGTCGGCGGCGGAGGGCAGCGACCCGGCGCCGGGCGCGGTGGGCCGGTAGCGCGTCAGCACGACGTCACCGACCGGGCGGGTCTCCACCAGCCGCAGCCGGCCGCCCTGGTAGGACCCGGGTCCGAAGAGGCGGGGGGCGTCCGCGTCTCCGACGAACAGCGGGGCGAGGACCAGCTGCAGTTCGTCGGCGAGACCCTGGGTGAGCAGCTGGGTGTGGATCCGTCCGCCGCCCTCGACCATCAGCCGCCGTACCCCGCGCACGGCGTGCAGATGCTCGAGCAGCGCCCGCCAGCCGAGTTCCGGACCGAGCGGGACGATGTCGGTGGCGAGGCCGAGGGCGCGGGCCCGCTCGGCGCCCCCGTCGGTGGTGTAGAGGACCTTCTCGCCGCCGGTGTGCCAGAACCGGGCGGCCGGGTCGAGGTCGCCGGAGCCGCTGACGGTGACCTTGAGCGGGTACTCCGGCCTGCCCGCGGCGACCCGGGCGGCACGCCGCTCGGGCGAGTTGACCAGCAGCCGGGGGTTGTCGGCGCGGATCGTGCCGGCGCCGACCAGGATGGCGTCCACGCCCGCCCGTACCTCGTCGACCCGGTCGAAGTCGGCCGGACCGGACAGCAGCAGCCGCTCGGGGCCGGTGTCGTCCAGGTAGCCGTCGAGGGAGACGGCGGCGGACAGCAGGACGTACGGATGAGGCATCGGCGTGCTCCGGGTGAGGGGCGGCGGCAGGCCGCCGCGGTGCGGCGGCCCGGGGCCAGTCTGACAACCCGCCGGGTACGAGGACGCCCCGGTCCCGCCCCGGTCCCGCCCCGGTCAGGGTTCGATGAGCCCCACGCGGATGGCGTACCGGGTGAGTTCCAGGCGGTCCTTCAGGCCGAGCTTGGCCAGCAGGTTGGCGCGGTGCCGCTCCACCGTCTTGGGGCTGATCACCAGGAGCGTGGCGATCTGCTGCGAGGTGTGGCCCTCGGCGACGAGCTTGAGGATCTCCTCCTCGCGGTCGGTGATGGCCTTGGCCGGCAGCGTCCGGCCCTCCCGCGCGAGGTCGAGGTAGTTGTGGATGAGGGCGTTGACGGCCCCGGGGTAGAGGAACGGCTCACCGCGCATGGTGGCGTGGCAGGCCGCGACCAGATCCTGGTCGGCGACGGACTTCAGGACGTAGCCCGAGGCGCCGGCGGCGAGCGCCTCGAAGAAGAACTTCGACGGCGTTGAGTATGAAGATCCGCCAGAACAGAGGCACCCCTCTACCGCCTCCTCACCCTGCGCCGCTCACCCGGGCTCCCGGTGCGGCGGAAGCCGTGACGGGCCCGCGGACCGGGGGCGCGGCGCGGGCCGTCACTCTCCAGCCTCTGCCCTGATCCGTCCCCGCGCCATCGGTGACAACCCCCATTTCGCCCCCGGTTCCCGGGCCGGCCGCCGGTCCGTGCGCACACCGGGCCCCAGGGAGGATGGGGCCCGCGACCGATGGCCGGGACCGGCCGCGACGGGAGAGGCTGGGCTCTCCGGTACCGGACGGACGAGACGCGGCACAGCGGCGGGCTCCTTGACGGCGGCCCGGGTTCGCAGCAGGCGGGCGGACCTCCTCGCCCGTCCGGTGGTACCGGTGTGTCGGCCGTCGGCGTGGCGCCGCGCGGCCACCTTCGGGAAGGAGGAGCCGTGCCCCAGTCCAACGACGATCGTCCGGTCGATCTCGCGGCCCGACTCGAGCACGAGGATCCCCGTTTCGTCCGCTCGCTGTCCACCGGACAGCCGGCCCGCCCCCGCGAGTACCGGCGCACGGGCGCCTGGTGGGCGCTGGTCATCGGAGTGACGATGCTGATCGCGGGTGTGATCGTCCCCGACGGACTGCTGATCGCGGCGGGCCTGGTCCTCTCCGGCATCGCCGTGCAACTCCTCGACCCCGACCGCCGCCGTACGGGCGCACGGCCCTCGTACCGCCACTGACGGGCCGTCCGGCCCCCGGCCCGCCGCCTGCCGGCGGTGGGCCGGGGGCCGGCGTCGTGAGGTGGGCGTGGCGCACCGTGAGGGGGTGCGGGGCCCCGTGACCCGGGGCCGGCCGCTCGGCAGGCCCCGGGAACGGCACAGCCCCTGCCCTCCGGCTTCTGCCGCAGGTCAGGGGCTGATCACGGGTAGGCCCTGTGGGACTCGAACCCACAACCAATGGACTAATAGTCCTGACGTGATCTTGCTGGGTGGTTCCGGACGCTGCTTCGGTTTCCGGAACCACCTGGTCAGGACATCTGTGGCTCATTACGTGGTCTCCTCCGTGATGACCTGTGCGGCTCCGTCCGCTCACGCATCGCTCACGCAAGAAGGCAGGCTGAGCAGCCCTTTTATGGTCACCGACAGCCCGCTCGCCTCACCTCGGCTGCTCCACCCGATACGGGCACCCGGAGGTGGTATTGCTGCCCATCATTGAACGTGCGGCAGCGGACGGCAGAGTCAGCAGCCGACCTCCAGAGAGGTGATCAGCACTCAAAAGCGAAGTGGCCGACCGAAGAGAATCGGCTCCTTGTCCAAGGCTTCCAGGACCAGGCGCGGGAGCACTGCCGGGGCCATTTCCAACGCGTGCTGCACCACGGCCGCATTGGGGGACTCGTCAAGGTCGAGGATCTCTGCCTATTTCCGGGGCCGGTATCGACGCACCGTCCGCATCCTGACCCCGCGCACGGCCGACGCCCGCTGAGCCGATGTGTGACACACGTCACGGAAACGTGCGGGAACCCACTCCGCGCGGCCCCCGACTCCTGCAAGTGGTACGGCTCGAGGAGACTACGGGAGGCCCGCTCTCCCGGCCGTCCGACGCGCGTCAGGAGGCCGGTCATGGAAGAACCCCGCAAGTCCTCCCCAGGTATGGGCATGGCGCTGCGCAGATTCGTGCCGCCGCCCGCTCTCTGTGGCTTTGTACTGCTGCTCGCGCTGGTCTTCACGGTGTCGTACGCCGTTGGCGCCACCGCCGGACCGGTCGCACCCGGCATGCATGGTTCCGGTACGGGCGGCGACGTCGGCCGGGACGGAGATCCGGACCGGCGCGATACACACGACACGGGCAATATGGGCGACATGGGTCACGGGAGCGGCGGCTGATGACCACGGAACCCGCACCCCTGCTGCTCACCACCGACCTGACCGTGGGCGGCATGACCTGCGCGGCCTGCGTGCGGAGGGTGGAGAAGAAGCTGGCCAAGCTGGAGGGCGTGAGCGCGACGGTCAACCTGGCCACCGGGCGCGCCCGCGTGAGTCATCCATCGCACGTCAGCCCGGAGGATCTTGTCGCGTCGGTCGAGCAGGCCGGGTACACCGCCGCCGTGCCCGAGCCGGTCGAGCCGGCCAGGTCGCGCGGGCGTGCGGGCGAAGACGAGGAGAAGGTGGAGGGAACCCGCCAGGAGCGGGAGCGGCTGCTCATCACGGCGCTGCTCTCGGTGCCGGTGCTCGTGCTGTCCATGGTGCCTGCCTGGCAGTTCCGCAACTGGCAGTGGCTGTGCTTCGTACTCGCCGCACCGGTCGCCGTGTGGAGCGCGTGGCCGTTCCACGTCCGGGCGGCGCGAGGGCTGCGGCACTCCACGGCGACCATGGACACCCTGGTGTCGCTGGGTGTGGCGGCGTCCTTCTCCTGGTCGGCGTACGCCCTCTTCCTCGGAGGTGCGGGCGAGCCCGGGATGCGGATGCCGTTCAGTCTGCTGCCGTCCGCCGCGGACGGCATGGCGCACGTCTATCTGGAAGCGGCTGTCGCCGTGCCACTGTTCGTGCTGACGGGGCGGTATCTGGAGGCGCGGGCCCGGCACGGGACCGGGGCGGCCCTACGGTCGCTCGCCAGGCTCGCCGCCAAGGAGGTGTCCGTACGAGAGGACGGCACCGAACGCCTTGTTCCCATTGAGGAACTGACGGTCGGGCAGGTCTTTCTCGTCCGCCCGGGCGAGCGTGTCGCCACCGACGGCCAAGTGGCGGAGGGCAGTTCCGCCGTGGACCTCTCCCTGATCACCGGGGAGAGTAAGCCGGTCGAGGTCGGGCCCGGATCGGCAGTGTCGGGCGGGGCCGTGAACTCCGGAGGGCTGCTGCTCGTGCGCGCCACGGCCGTCGGCGCCGACACCCAGCTCGCCCGCATCACACGGCTGGTGACCGAGGCGCAGGCCGGCAAGGCGAAGGCGCAGCGGCTGGCCGACTCCGTGGCCGGGGTCTTCGTGCCGGTCGTGCTGACGCTTGCGGTGACCGTGCTGGGCTTCTGGCTCGGCGCCGGGGCCGACCCCCAGGCGGCGATCACCGCGTGCGTGGCCGTACTCGTCGTGGCCTGCCCCTGCGCGCTGGGCCTGGCGACCCCCACCGCCCTCATGGCAGCCACCGGCCGCGGCGCCCAGCTCGGCGTCCTGGTCAAGGGACCGCAGGCACTGGAGGCCCTCCAGCACATCGACACCGTCGTCCTCGACAAGACGGGCACCCTCACCTCCGGGCACATGACCGTCGCCCGGGTCACGGTCGTGCCGGACGGCCTCGGCCGTGAGGAGTCGTTGCGGCTGGCCGCAGCGGTGGAGCGGGGCTCGGAACATCCGCTCGGCCGTGCGATCGTCGCGTACGCCGCCCGGAACCTGCCGGATAAGGACCCGCTGCCGGAGGTGGGCGACTTCACCGCCACGGCGGGCCGTGGCGTGCGCGGCAGGGTCGAGGGTCGGCTGGTCGAGGTCGTCGCACCGGACGACGAGCTTCCCGCCGTGCTGACGGAGGCGCTCCCTGCCGCGGAGGCCGCCGCGCACACGCCCGTCCTGGTCCGCGTGGACGGCGTGCCGCAGGCGCTGATCGAGATCGGTGACGTCGTACGCCCCGGCAGCTACCGGGCGGTGGACCGGCTGCGGCGCCTCGGCGTCGAACCGGTGCTCGCCACCGGCGACCGGGAGGCACCGGCCCGCGCCGTCGCCGCCACGCTGCGCATCAAGGAGGTGCACGCCCGCAGCACCCCCGAGGACAAGGCCGACCTCGTACGGCGGCTGCGCGAGGAAGGCCGCCGGGTCGCGGTCGTCGGCGACGGCGTCAACGACGCGGCGGCCCTCGCCAGCGCCGACCTCGGCATCGCCATGGGAAGCGGCACCGACGCGGCGATCGGAGCCGCCGACGTCACGCTCGTACGGGGCGACATCGAGGCACTCGGGGACGCGGTCCTCCTCGCCCGGCGCACCCTGGGCACCATCCGCGCCAACCTCGTGTGGGCCTTCGGCTACAACGCCGTCACCGTGCCGCTCGCCATGGTGGGCCTGCTCACCCCGATGCTGGCCGCGGCGGCGATGTCGGTGAGTTCGCTGCTCGTGGTCGGCAACAGCCTGCGGCTGCGCGCCTGGCGGCCGTCGCCCGACCGGAGACGTACGCGGTGACCGCACAGACCGAGCAGAACAGGCGGACCGGGCCGGCCGCACAGACCGGACAGCACCCCTGGCGGCCGACCCGCCGTCGGCTCGCCGACACGCTGTTCGCCGCGCTCGCCCCCGTTGCCGCGTTCAGTGTCGCCCTGGGCGCACTGACCACATGGACATCAACAGGCAACGCGGGCAGCCCGGCGCGGGTAGCGGTCACCAGTGGACGCGTCTTCCTGCCGTACGGCGACACCCGGGACACCGCCGCGTTCTTCCGGATCACCAACTTCGGGGGCGCGGGCGACCGGTTGCTGAAGGTGACGTCCCCCGTCATCGAGGGCGAGGCCGTGCTCAGCCGCCACCGCATGACCGGCGGCGCGTCCGCCTACGGGCAGAGGGTGGAGTCGGCCGCTGTTCCGGCGGGCGACACGCTCGACATGTCCCCGACCGGCCTCGACGTGACCGTACGGGCGAAGGACGGGTGGCGCGAGTTCGACGTCGTACCGTTCACGCTGCACTTCGAACGCAGCGGGCAGATCAAGACGTCGGTGGTGGTGATCCGCCCCGGCGCGGAGTGGCAGTGACCGTGCGACAGTCCTGCGGCGGCAGTGGAGCCGGGGCGCTCAGGGGCCGCTGCTACGACGGTACGGCCGTCAGCACTTCGCGGCAGACCGCCACTCCCTGACCGGTCGAATCGGCGCGGATCCGGCAGTGCTCGTGGTGCGCGGCGTGCCGGCCGCCAGGCCGTGGCTGAGCCGGCAGGCGATGAGGCATGCCTCGACCTGCGCGGTGAGCAGCGCGGGGGTGTGGCCACCGCGGGTCGGGACACGGCGGGCTGCGGCTGTGACGTCGGCGCAGTCCAGGTCCTGGACGATCGCCGCGCGCAGTTCGTCGGCATCCTTCCCGGCGAGCATGCCGGCGGCGCACACAGTGACGGCCTCCTCGCACTCGGAGCGTACGCCGATCGAGCGGGCGAGGACATCACTACTGGCGGGGCGCACGGTGGTGACGCTGTCGAAGAGTCCCCGGGTTCGGAGCATGACGTCACCCAGAGGACGAAGGAGCGGGCCGGTGTGCCGGCGACGCTGGTATCCGGTGTGCACGGCAGGAGGGGCTCAGGGTGAGGAGGACGGCATCGGGTCCAAGTGCCGGGAACCAGAGGCGAGTTTCCTCCGACCACTGGAGCAGGTGGCGTACGTCCGCCCGTGTGCCGAGTGGTTCTGGAGAGGTCGATGCCGTTCTCCGACCACCGAGTCCCGGGAAGCGTGACGGGGCAGGAAGCGGACGTGGAGGACGCGAGGACGCGGCCTGGACGATCCCCTTTGAGCCGGCCCGGGAGGCCCCGCGGTGGGGTCACCGACCGCCGGGAATCACACAGCACGAAAGGTTGTGAACGATGAGCGACATCGATGGCCTGACCCCGGTGGCGACCTTCTGCGGCGACTGCGACTGCGGATGCCCGCAACTGTTCGTCGACCCCGCTGCCTCCGCCGAGCGCCGCGTGGTCCTCACGGACGACTTCGGACAGCGGGTGCAGATGAGTGCCGACCAGTTCTCGTCGCTGGTCGAGGACGCCAAGTCCGGGAAGCTGGACGGCGTAGCCACCGCCTGACGACCGCGTCGCGGTGATGACCGCAGCTCGACCTCTCGTTCGGTCCGTGTCGGCACGGCGGCCGGTTCCGGCGCGCGGCCTCGGGGAAGAACTCCTCCGAGGCCCGTGTCGGCACGGGTGGACGCCGCATCGGTGCGGACCGAAGCGGGGGACGAAAGGTGGTCACATGCCGGGTGATGCGCGCGGTCCGAGGAGCGGAACGCATCCGGTGTGGCCCTGGGAACCGGAGGCGTCCAGGACCACGGGGACGGTAACCGCACGCATACGGATCGGCGGAGCGTGGCCCTTGACCGCGGCCACCCTTGCCGTGCTGGCCGGCGGGTACGGCTGGCTCGGCTCCGTCGTCGGCGGTGCCCCCGGCGCCCTGGTCGGCGCCGCCGCGGGGCTGACGCTGAGCGGGCTGCTGTACCTCCTGGTGGGGAGGGCGGTGTCCGGCCCGAGTCCCTTGAACCGACCGCGTCGTGCCGGAGCGTGGCCGAGGCGCTCCGCTCACTGAACCCCCTTCTTGGAGCGGGCGGGTGCAGGGCCCGAAAAACACCGGACGTGACCCCTCAGCCGTCCTCGCACCGCTCCGGCGGCCGTGGCCGCCGGTCTCGGTCGGCGAGCGAGGTGTGGACGGGCCCCCGGGGTGCGCGGCGGCGCGAGCGCACACTGGCGGCTCGATCAGCCGGTTCTCGTCTGGCAGCCGGCCCGTTGTTCTGCCGCCTCCGGGCGGAGCGGCACGAGCGCGACCGCGAGGGCCGGTATGGCGGCGAGGACGAGCCAGGGGACGGCGGGCGGGAGGCCGAGGTCGAGCAGGGAGCCGGTGGCGGAGCTGCCGATGAGGACGATCGGGCCGGAGACAGCAGCGGGCCGTCGTCCAGGCCGAGTTCGTCCCGTACGGCGGCCAGCGCCCGGGGAGTGGGGTCGCGCTCCGCCGAACGGGCCTTGAGTACGGTCAGCGCGGGGTCGGTGCGCGACAGCCAGGGCAGCAGACCGATCCCGCATACCAGGGCCGACGTCAGCAGGGCCCGCCACAGCAGCGTGAGGCCGCCGCCCTGCACGAGGACGCGCAGGGCGGCGATGCTCTTGGCGCGGGGGCCGGACATGCGGTTCAGCGCCGGGTGTCCTTTCCGACGAGGGCGCGCTCGTAGGGGGCGAGCACGGCGCCCTTGACCGAGGTGGCGATGCCGAGGGCACCCTTCAGGCGCACCAGCGGGATCTCCGCGTCCGTGGCCAGGATCGCCGCCTCCGCCTTCATCGCGGCGTCCTGTCGCGCGGCGGGGCCGGTCACGGCCTGCGCCTCGGTGACCGCCTTGTCCACGGTGTGCGGAGATCTCCGAGTCGCCTGGTCTGTCCGCACTGCCGTCCGCGCAAGGTGGCGGACCGCGGTGGATGAGCGGTCTCGGTGAGAAGGTCCGCCGAGAGGCCATCCCGGCAAGGCGTTGAGAACGTGCCTGCCAGCCGGGAACTCAGTGCCCATCCGCTCCGACTCCTTTTGGGGAGCGAGCAGGAGGTGGGATGGACGGTCTGGATGTGCGGATGCGTGAAGTCGCCTGCCGGCACGGTCGAGTCGAGGCCGTACGCGGTGTGGATCTCGACATCGGGGCGGGCGAGCGGGTGGCGCTGACCGGTACGAACGGGTCGGGCAAGACCACGCTGATCCGCGCGGTGCTGGGCCTGCACCGCCAGACCGGCGGGCAGATCCTGGTCGGAGGGCGGGGCACCGGGACGGCGGCCGAGTGGGCGTGGCGGCGGCGGGCGTGTGCCTGGATTCCCCAGAAGTTCGCGGTGGGCCGTTTCCCGCTGCTGGCACGTGAGTTGCTGGCCAGCAGCGGGGCACAGGTGGAAGCCGTGGAGGCGGCGGAGAAGCTGGGCGTCGGGGCGCTGGCCGGCCGCCCCCTGCACACGCTGTCCGGGGGGCAGCTGCAGCGCATGTACCTGGCCCGCGCGGTGGGCTGTGTCGCCGCCGGGGCGGGGGTACTGCTGGCCGACGAGCCCACCGCCGCGCTCGACTTCGCCGGGCAGGAGGAAGCCGCCGACGCCCTGCTGTCCCTGCCGGTGACGGTCGTGGTGGTCACGCACGACCGGGCGCTGGCCGACCGCTGCGACCGGGTGCTGGAGATGGCCGCCGGCAATCTGAGGGAGGTCCGGTGAACAGCCTTGCCGCCGCCGACCTCGGGCCGCTTCTGGAGCTGATTCCTGTCCAACGGGCTGGTGCGGCCCTGCTGTTGGCGGCGATCGGGCTGCCCGTGATCGGTGTCGTGATCGTCGGGCTGGACATCATGCCGGTGCGGTTCGCGATGATGCACGTCGCCCTGCTGGGCATCGCGGTCGGGCTGCTGACCGGGCTGGACCCCATGCTGTGTGCCCTCGTCGCCTGCGCGCTGGCAGGGGCTGGGGTTGCGCCGCTCGCCCGCACGCCGGACGGGCTGTCGGGTGCGATGGGCCTGTTGATGAGTCTGGCGATCGCCGCCGCGCTGCTGGTCCTGGCCGTGTCCGGGGTCAACGCGCAAGGGGCGTTCGCGTTGCTGTGGGGCTCGATCCTGTCTGTGGGCACGGCCGACCTGTGGCTGCTGGGCGTGCTCGCCGTGGTCGTACCGGCCCTGTTCTGGTGGCGCCGTCGTGACCTCGCCCTCCTGCTCTACGACCGTGAACTCGCCCTCGCCTCCGGGGTGCGCGTCGACCTGCTCACTCTTCTGCTTCTCGTCCTGGTCGCGGTGTCCGTGGCGGGGGCCCTGAAGCTGACCGGCGCGCTGCTCGTCGACGCGCTGACCCTGCTGCCCGCGCTGGCCGCGCGGCGGCTGGGCACCTCCCTGAAGTCCATCACCGCCTGGGCGGTCGGTATCGGCGTGGTCGTGAACCTCACGGGGTTCCTGGTCGCGCTGAAGCTCGACTGGCCGCCCGGGCCTGTGCTCGTCCTGACGGCCGGGGTCGTGGTCCTGGCCGTCCATCTCATCCCCGAACGGAGAATCGGCTCATGGCGCGCATCCGCGTCCGTATCGCCCCTGTCCCTTCCGTCCTCGCACTGAGCCTGAGCACGGCGCTCGTCCTGGCCGCCACGGCCTGCGGTTCCGACAAGGCCGACAGCGCGGACACGAAGGGAAGCAAGAACGACGACGCTCCTGTCGTCGTGGCCACCACCACCTGGGAGGGTGCCTTCGCCAAGGCCGCCGGCGCCGAGGACGTGAAGGTCATCGTCCCGTCGTCCGCGCAGCACGCCCCGGACTACGACCCCAAGCCGTCCGACCTCGCGGCGGTCGCGGGCGCGGACTTCGTGCTCTACGCCCCCTTCGAGCCGTACGCGGCGAAGATCAAGGAAGCCGCCGGGTCGAACGCGAAACTGGTCGAGGTCGGCCTAGACAACGACGCCGACAAGGCGAGCGCCGAAGTCACGCGCCTGGGCAAGCTGTTCGGCACCGAGGACGCCGCCGCCAAGTGGGGCACGTCCTTCAAGAGCGAGTACGGCACGCTGCAAACGGATCTGAAGGAGGCGTGGCCGGACGGCAAGGCCCCGGCCGTCGTCGCGCAGGTCTTCTCCGTGTGGTCGGCGAAGATGGCGGGCGCGGAGGTGGCCGGGACATACGGGCCTGAGGCGGTGACGGCCAAACAGCTGTCCGACCTGGCGAAGAAGAAGCCCGCGTACGTCTTCGACAACGTGCACATGACGACGGGCGAGGTGCTTCCGGACACGGGGGCGAAGCAGGTAGAGATCGTCAACTATCCGGGCAAGGACCTGGACCTGCTGTCGGTCTACAAGAACGCGGCGGGCTCGATCAAGAAGGCGATGACCTCGTAAGGGGGCTGTGCCCGAGACGAGTGCGGGGCCGCCCGGAGATCGCCGGGCGGCCCCTCTCCCGTCAACGGGTCAGATGGTCTGGGGGAGGGCCTCCGGCGTCTCGGTGGAGCACCGTTCCCTCAGCACTGCCCGGTCCGGCTTGCCTGCCGGAGTCAGCGGCAACTCCGCGACGGTCAGCAGGCCTTCGGGGTGCTTGCGGCGCTCCAGACCGCGCGCGTCCAGGTGCGCGGACAGTTCCTCCAGGGTGGGTGCCTGCCCACGTGGTACGACGCAGGCCGCGAGCCGCTCGCCCATCAGGGGGTCCGGCACCCCGACGCACACCACGTCCCGGACGAGCGGGTGTGTGGCGAGCTCGATCTCCACCTCGGCCGGGCTGATGTTGGCGCCACCCCGGATGACGACGTCCTTCAGGCGGCCGACGATGCGCAGGTTGCCGTCGTCCTCGATGAGGCCGAGGTCGCCGGTACGGACCCAGCCGTCGGCGGTGCGGTAGCGGGCGTCGAGGTCGGGGGCGGCGACGTAGCACAGCGGGGTCATGGGGCCGCGGGCGACGATCTCGCCGACCGAGCCCTTCGGCGCCTCCTGCAGTTCAGTGGTGCCGGGGACGGCTATGCGTATGTCGGCGACGCGCGGGTCCGGATGGCCCGCCAGGATGCCGGGCTCCTCCCCGCGCAGGGGTTCGTCGCCCAGCCCGGTGTGGCAGTTGACGCCGTCGGCGGAGCCGTAGAGGTTCACGACCGGGCAGCCGAAGACCCGGCGGGCTTCCTCTGCGGTGGCCTCGTCGAGGGGGGAGCCGCCGACGATGACGGCCGTCGGCGGAGTGAACGCCGGGTGGTGTCCCTCCGCGATGCGGTCCAGCATCATCCGGATCATGGTCGGGACGCCCAGGACGTGGGTGGGCTCGTGTGCGGCGAGCGCCTCCAGGGCCGCCTCGGGCGTGAAGTGGTCGAGCAGGACCAGCGTTCCGCCGTGCCGGGCGAGTGTGACGGCGGTGCCGTTGCTGCCGAACGCGGAGGCGAGCGGGACGAGGAAGAGGCAGCGTGGCGGCTGGTCGTCGGGGATGAGGGAGGCGAGGAAGTTGCCGCGGCCGCCGGCCAGGGCGTTGTGCGAGTACGCCACCATCTTCGGTTCGGCCTCGGAGCCGGAGGAGACCAGGATGCGGGCGGCGGAGTCGGGGTCGGGACGGGCCGCGGTGAAGGACTTGGGGTCGGTGCGCAGCAGCGCGGAGTAGGCGACGGCGCCCTCGGGGGCTGTACCGGGCCCGGCGGCGATCACGGTGTGCAGGGTGGGCAGCTCACCGGTGAGCGTGAGTAGATCGGCGGCGTGGTGGTTGCCGCGGTGCTCGGTGGCGGCGATGACGGCGACCGCCTCCGCTCTGCGCAGCAGTGAGGCCGCCTCGCGTTCTCCGCGTCCGACCGGGAAGGGCAGCGCGACGGCGCCCAGCGCGGCCAGGGCGAGGTCGGCGATGACGGCACCCCGGCCGTTGGGCAGTTGTATGCCGACCACGTCACCGGCGCGTATGCCGAGCCCGGACAGCCCGGCGGCCAGACATCGCACCTTGCGGTCGAGGGCGGTGTAACAGAGCTTGCCTTTGGCGTCGAGGACCGCGGTGCGGTGCAGGTCGGCGATCTGGCGGGCGCGGAAGAGGCTGTACAGGTCGAGGTCGGGGCAGGTTCCGTCCACCGCCCAGGAGCGGCGCAGCTCGGCGGGCAGCAGGTCGTGCAGGTCCACGGTCATGCGAAGCTCCAGGGGGTCGGGACGGCGGGGGCGCCGTGGGCGTCGCGGCTGATCGGGCCGGCGGAGAGGAGATCGGCGAGGTCGGTGACGACCGGGACGGCGGGCAGGCCACGGTCACGCAGCCGCTCCATCGCCTGCTCGGTGGACAGTTCGCGCATGTCGTACGGGATGGCGGCGTGGTCAGCGAGGGCGATCCAGCCGTCGGCGGTGCGCAACGGGCGCCGGAACCCGGCCGGACGGCGCGGGTCGAGCCCCTGCGCCACCCGGGCCCGCGCGTGCGCGGTGAGCACGTCGGCGGCGCCGAGCAGGGACGAGTCCACGCGCACCCCACACTGTGTGCGCTCCCGCAGCAGCAGCCCGGCCAGCACCGCCTCGGCTCCGAGCAGTCCGCCGAGAACGTCGAGCAGGGTCATCAGGGACGGCGCGGGCGCCTCGTCGGAGGCCCGTACCGCCTCACCCACTCCGGTACGCGCCTGCACCATGAAGTCGGTGCCCATGGGCGCGTCGGGCAACCGGCCCGCCCAGCCGCTGGTGTACGCGTAGACGAGCGAGGGGTTGGCCGCGGCCAGGTCCTCGTGGTCGAGGCCGAGCTGTGCGGCCTTGCCCGGTGCCCAGTTGTGCAGGAACACATCGGCGCCGGCGGCCATCTCGCGCAGCCGCTCCCGGTCGGAGGGGGACTTGATGTCGACCTCGACGGCCTTCTTGCCCCGGTTCAGCGCCAGCCATCGTGCCGAGATGCCCGAACAGGCGGGCGGCATCCCACGCAGCGGATCCCCGCCCGGCGGCTCGATCCGGATCACCTCCGCGCCCAGCAGGCCCAGGACGTGGGCGGCGAGGGGTGCCTGGATGCGACGGCCGGCTTCCAGGACGGTGAATCCGGCGAGAGGGAGGTCGTCGGTGGTGGCCCTGGTGGAGGTGTACGTGGCGTCGTGCGTGATCAGCTTCCAGGGCGCTGCCCCGTCGTACTCGGCCGCCCGCTCGGCGAGTGCCCCCAAGAGGCACACATCGGCGCCGGATGACCGGGCGGCGTCCTGTATCCGCTCCCAGGTACCCGCCCGCACCGCCTCGTGCAGCACTTCGGGGAAGGGCGCGCAGGCGGTGGCGTACCGGAACTGGAACGGCCGCCACCCCCGCCGTATCGCCTCCTCGGGGGCGTCGAGTGCGCGCCAGAACGCCGCCCAGACCCCCGGGTCCAGCGTCTCCAGTTCGAAGACGATGCCGTCGGCCGAGGTGAACGGCGGTCCTCCCGGGGCGAGTTCGGCGGCCTCGCCCTCCTCGGCCCCGGCGGCGGCCAGGTACTGCGAGACGGCCAGCAGACCGGCCCGCTCGGCGCTCACCTCGACCTGCGCCATGGGCCCGCCTCCACGCGCCTTCGCCAGCAGACCGGCCAGCAGGCCCTGCACGGCGAGGACACCGGTGGCGGTGGCCGCGTAGTCGACAGCGAGGCCGCGCGGGGCACCGTCGCGTCGGCCGTGCACCGCCATGATCCCGGTTGCCGCCTGGACGGTGGCCTCGTCGGTCGCGGCACCGCCCCAGGTGGTGCAGGTGGTGACCTCGCCGACGTCGCGCCCGGTCACCGTGAACCGGCCTCCGGAGCTGCCGTCGGACTGGGCGCCGAGCAGCCGCAGATGCTCCGCGACCAGGGCATCCGCCGCGCCCGGCGGACCAGAGCCCTCCCAGCGGAGCCCGTCGAGCGGTCCGGTCGGCCGGGCAATGGCCGGTGTGACTGGAGTTGCCATGCCTCTCCTTTCCTGGCACTCGGGAACTCGGGGACGGTCGTCCCCGACCTGTTCCACGAAAGAGGGAGTCGGACGGCCGGCGGCCGGGGTTCCCGTGACCCTTGAGGAAATGAGGAGAAGTCAGCATGGAGGAAATCACCGGCGCGCCCCATTGCCCAGCGGACACAGAGGAGTTGAGGGATCGCGTCGCGGCGTTCGTACGCGATCACGTGGTGCCCCACGAGCCGCTGCTGGACGCCTGCGGACCGGAGGCCGCCGCCACCTTGCGCAGACTGCAGGCAACGGCGAAGGCCGAGGGGCTGTGGGCGCTGCCGCTTCCCTCCGAACTCGGCGGTCAGGGACTGCCCCTGCGCTCGTACGCCCACATCGCCGAGGCCGAGGGAGCCAGCGACCACGGCCCGGCCGTCCTCGGCTCGGCACCCCTGCTCGACGTACTGATGCTGTGGCGGCACGGCAGCCCTGGCGTCCGTGACCGGTACGCCGAGCGGCTGGTCGCCGGGGAGATACGGGCCTGCTACGCGATGACCGAGCCCCAGACGCCGGGCACGGACCCCCTCCTCACCGCCACGCGCGCCGTGCCGGGCGAGGACGGGCCCTGGCGGGTGAGCGGGCGGAAGTGGTTCACGAGTGGGGCGGCCGACGCCGACCTGGTCACGGTGCTCGCCCGCACCGACGGCGAACCGGCGGACCGTGAAGGGCTGTCACTGCTGCTGGTGCCAACTCACTCACCCGGCTTCCGCACGGTGCGGGAACTGCCGGTGCTCGGGGTGGGCGGGCAGTGGGAGATCGCCCTGGACCAGGTCGTGGTCGACGGCGACCACCTCATCGGAGAGCGCGGCAAGGCCCTGGCCGTCGCGGGCGAACGCCTCCAACTCGGTCGCACATTGCGCTGCCTGCGCTGGCTGGGGCAGGCAGCGCGGGCCTTCGACCTGATGCGCGAGCGCGCGGTGACCCGTACCCGTTCCCGGGGCCCGCTCGGCGACCTCCAACTCGTCCAGAGCCACGTCTTCGAGTCGCTGCTCGCCCTGCGGACGACCCGCCCGCTCGTCTACGAGGCGGTGGCCCGCCTGGACGCGGGACTCGACGCCCACGTCGAGGTGGGGCTGGCCAAGGTGGCCGCGGCCCGCACCCTGCAGCAGGTGGCCGACGCGGCGATCCAGGTGCACGGCGCGGCCGGGCTCGGCCCGGACACCGCGCTGCCCGCGCTGTTCCGCACGGGCAGAGCGGCCCGGATCCTCGACGGCCCGGACGAACTGCACATCACATCGGTGGCGCGCCGGGTCCTGCGTACCTAGGCCGCGTGGGGATCGACGAGGCCGGTGAGTGCGGCGAGCCCGTACGTGAGGAAGAAGTCGCCCCAGACCAGCTCGTGTCGGGTCGCCGTCCTGGCGGCGAGGTCGTAGCAGCCGTTCAGGAGACGGCCGTCGTGCGTGACGTGGGTGTGGACCAGTTCGTCGAGCAGCGCCACGGCCTGATCACGGCGGCCGAGTTTGAGCAGGGCCACCGCGGTGATGGCGGCGGCGGAAGTGTCGAGAGGCCCGTCGGGGTGTGCCGCGTCGGCCGACGGCACAGTGTGTTCCGCGGCCAAGTGGCTTATGGCTTCCGTGAGATCGTCGGTGCCGAGACGATGTGCGGCATCGGCGACTGCCAGCAGCAGCCAGGCCCGGCCCCGGCTCCAGCCGGACGGCGGGTCCTCGCAGGGGACCCAGCCGACGGGCCGCTCGTACCGCCAGCACCAGCACAAGGAGCTCTCGCGGAGGCAGAGCTCGAAGTGGCTGCGGAGATGAGCCCCGGCCGCCTGGGGGTCCACCGAGGCCAGCAGCGGGACCATGCCGGGCACGCCGTCCACGCGGGCCAGGAGACGGGGCCCGCCGAACGCCGCCCCCCAAGGGACCAGGCCGAGTCCGGCGTCGTACGCGTCCCGGCAGGCGCGGGCCGCCCGCACGCGCAGCGCGGCGGCCTCATCGGTGTCGGCGAGCGCCGTGCCGTACCAGAAGATCAGTCCGCGTGTGGCCGTGTCGGCGTCCACCCAGGCAGTGAGCCGGCCGGTGATCCGCACCGCGGCCTCGCGGTCGGCCCCGTCCTGCGTGTACCGGGCGCGCAGCCACAACAGCCCCGCCCAGAAACCGCCCGTCCAGGAGCCCCGCCCGGTCGTCGTCCACCGGCCGCTGCCGGGGTCCGCGAACAGCGGGAAACGGTCGCCGACCTCGCTCCGGGTGACGGCCACCCGGCCGAGAACGGCCTCCAGCGCGGGGCTGGCCCATTCGGGAACGTCAGGAGGCGTACCCCTCTCGCTGTCGGAGGCACTCGCGGTACTCATTGCCCTGCCGCCGAACGCCGCTCCCGGACTGCCCAGACCAGCGCCACAACGCCCGCGCCCGTGAACTCTCCCGCGACCAGCAGCCACCCTGTCCCGTAGTGCCCGGCGGCGGCCAGCAGACCGAACAGCGGCGGACCGATCGCGAACCCGGCGAAGAAGCCGGCCGAGACCAGCGCCGAGTCCTGCCCTGCCCGGCCGGGCGCCGCGCGCTGCATCACCAGGACCATGGAGACCGCGTTCGCAGAGACGGCGAACATGCCCACGGCCACCGCCGCGACCCACGCCAGCGGATGCACGTACGCAGAGGCCACAAGCAGCAGGGCCGCACCCACCGCACCGGCGGCCAGGCCGCCCGGCAGCCACACGGCCCGGCCCGGCTGCCCGGCGACCCTGGACCAGCCCACCCGACCGGCGATCCCCGCGACGCCGAGGACCGCCACCAGGGCGGCGGCCGCTGTCGGCCCGAGGTCAAGCCGGCGCACGCCGTACAGGGCGAGGTAAGTATTCACGGAGGCGATGCCGCAGCCCAGCAGCAGTGAGAAGACGGCCAGCCAGGCGATGGTTCCCCGGGGGATCCAGGAGGCGGGCGCGTACTTCGGGGGCGGGTCGGCGGGCAAGGTACGCGCCGCCCAGAGGGCGGCCACCACGGCCGTCGCGGCGGCCGCCCACACCGCGCCCCGCCAGCCGACGACCCCGGCCAGCGCGGCCAGCGGCAGTCCGGCCGCGAACGCGCCCAGTTGCACGCCCGACTGCTTCATCCCGGTCACCGAGCCACGGCGCTCGACGGGAACGGCCGCCAGGATCGTCTTGTTCGTGGCCGGGTTGGCCAGCGCCTGTGGCAGCCCGCCCAGCGCGACCGCCGCCAACAGGAATCCGGCCCCCGGCGCCGACCCGATCAGCGCCAGCGCCAGCGCCGACACCAGCAGCAGCGCGACCAGGCAGCGGCGCGGACCGATCCGGTCCACCACGCGCCCACCGGCCGGTGAGAGCACGGCGGCCGCCCCGAAGCCGACGGTCGTGGTCAGCCCCAGCACGGTCGGCGACACATCCAAGTCGTCCACGAGCCGCGGCCCGAGGGCGCCGAGCAGGAACAACTGCATCATCGAGAAGGCCATGGCGCACGTCAGCAGCGCGGTCACGCCCGCGGTCGCCTGTGCCGGGCGGCTGTCGGCCGCGGTCCGGATCTCCCCCTGCTCCGCCGCCACCGACGCCCTCCTCAGCCCCCAGCTCCACCCGGCGGCACTTCCCGGGTCCTCGACAGGAGTCGGCACGAACAACCCGCGAGTTCCCGCCCGATGCTGTGGCATGGATCACAACGACTGGACTGAGTCGGACACCGGGGTCGTCTCCGTACCCTCCCGTGACGCGTGAGACCCGGACTGCGAGGATGAGGCCGCCATGACTACTGGGTGGTGTTCTCGCACGCTCAGGGCCGCTGTGTTCGCGGCCCTCTGCGTGCTGCTCACCTCCTTGGGTCACGTCATGATGTCGGGAACCGCGGTGCCCTGGTGGGCCATGGCCGCGGGAGCGGCGGTGACCGGCGGCGCGGCCTGGCGGCTGGCCGTCCGGGAACGCGGGCCGGCCCTGGTCGGCTCCGCCACGGTCGCCGCCCAGGCCATGCTCCACGCGTCGTTCTCGTTCGCCCAGGCCATCGTCCACCCGGAGCCGACCGGCAGCAGGTCACTCGTCCAGCAGTGGGTGGGATACCTACTGTGCGACTCGCCGTCGGGCACGAGCGCAGAGCACGACGCCATGTCGGCATCCATGGACCACACCATGGGCGCCATGCACTCCATGGGGTCGATGGACCACATGGTGGCGGCGCCTTCGCTGGACCACGGTATGGGCGGCATGTCCTCCACCGGCATGCTCGCCGCCCACCTGCTGGCCGCGCTGCTGTGCGGCCTGTGGCTCGCCCACGGCGAACGCGCCGCCTTCCGCATCCTGCGGGCGCTCGCAGGATGGCTCGTCGCGCCGCTGCGCCTGATCCTCCGGCTGCCCGCGCCGCCGGACCGTCCACGTGTCCGCGCCCGCCGGGGCCGCTCGGACGGCACGCTGCGCCAGCTTCTGCTCACCTACGCGATCACTTCTCGGGGACCACCCGCCGGGACCGCTGTCGCCGCTTGACGACAGCCGGTTTCCCGGGGCCGCCCACACGGAGACGACGACCAGTCGTCGCCCACTGAGTCGACGAGACGTCGGCTGCGCGCCTCGGGCATCGGCCGCGCACTCCCGTGCCCGGCCGTCCCTCCCTTCACCGGTCGCACCGTGCCGCCCGCTGCTCCGCATGCGCCGGCCCGGACACCGGTTCCCCGAGAAGGACAGATACCAGGTGATCACTCCCACCTTGGACGCATCGCGCGACCAGTCGCGAGACGAGTCGATCACGGCTTGGGCACTCGCCGCCCGCAGCGGCGACCCTGCCGCCGTCGAGTGCTTCGTCCGTGCTCTACACCGAGACGTCCGCTGCTATGTGACGTTTCTCGGCGCCGATCCCCAGAGCGCCGACGACCTGACGCAGGACACGTTTCTGCGGGCCCTGGGCAGCCTGCATCGGTTCGAAGGTCGTTCCTCGGCCCGCACCTGGCTGCTGTCCATCGCCCGCCGTGTGGTGATCGACAGCATCCGCTACAGCTCCTCCCGTCCCCGCGTGTCGGACACGGACGACTGGCAGTCGGCTGCCGAACGTGTCCAGCCGCGCGGTCTGCCCGGCTTCGACGACGGCGTCGCCCTCACCGAGCTGCTGGACATGCTTCCCGACGACCGACGCGAGGCATTCGTCCTCACCCAGATGGTGGGCCTCCCCTACGCGGAGGCAGCCGATGTCAGCGACTGCCCCATCGGCACGGTGCGCTCACGGGTCGCACGCGCCCGCATCTCGCTGATCGGGTGGCTCGACGACACCGAGCGCTGTACCCAGGTGGCCGCCGCGGCCTGACCGACCGCGCCTCGCCGCCGCCCCGATTCGCCGACCGGGCGGCGGCAAGCCGGTTCGATCCACCCCGAGCGCCCCAGAAGCAGACCCCGAGCACCCCGCGGCACAACCACCAGAAACCAGAGCGAACAGGAGCACCCACCATGGCTGAGAAGACCTACACCGTGTCCGGCATGAGCTGCGGCCACTGCGCGGCAAGCATCACCGAGGAGGTAGTGGACGTACCCGGCGTCACCGACGTCGATGTCGACATCCCGGCGGGCCTGGTGACCGTGCGCGGGGAGTCGATCGACGACGACGCCGTACGGGCGGCGATCGTCGAGGCGGGGTACGAGATCACGAAAGCCGTGTCGCACGTCACCGTCTGAACCCGCTACCCGGACGGCCTGTCGCCCTCGGCCGGCGCACGTCTCCGTGCGTCCCGAGGGCACCACCCGGTGGTTCCGTCGGCTGGACGGAACCAGCCGCCGGAGGCTCAGTGGGCTGGACCGGCTCGGCCAGTGGCTCGGCAGGCGCGATGATCGGTGGTTCCGGCACCTGGACGGGTGCGGCCAGCATGACCGCGTCCAGCGCTTCAGGCGAGGGCAGGATCACGAACTGGGCTATCTGGGCACGCAGTTCGTCCAGTAGCTCGGAGCCGTACGTCGGCTCCGGGTCCGGCGCCGCCTCCTCGGCAGGCTGATCCGCCAGGTCCGGGCCCAGCACCGTGCCGTCGGCCGCTGGAGCCTCTTCGCCCGAGGCATGCCCCAGCTGGCCGGGCACGGCGACGGCAGGCCAAGCGGCTTTGCCAGGATCGGAATAGAGCTCGGGTGTCGTAGGTTGCACAGGGCGGCTCCACTTCTGCGGCAACCGGGCATGACTGACCCGGTACGCGCGGATCGTTCGTTGGATGCGGGCGGCGGGGTTTCCCGAGCCTCCGGCGTTGCTGCGCCGGAGGCTCGCTGCGTTCAGAGACTGAAGGAGACCCTGCGCCACTCCACCATCACGTTGACCTCGGACACATACACGAGCCTGCTCCCTGAGCTGGACCGCGACATCGCCGAGAAGGCAGCGAAGCTGATCCCGCGATCGCGTCCGGCAGCTGCTGATTCGTCCGCCCAAGCAGCGCCCCATCCGCAGGCCACGAGCGCATCCGCTCACGCATCGCTCACGCAGTGGCTTCAAAACGAAGCAGCGCCCGACCCGACCGAAGCCGACTCAGGCGCTGCGTAACAGGTCAGAGGGGGTTTCCCCTCCCCCGCATCGGTAGGCCCTGTGGGACTCGAACCCACAACCAATGGATTAAAAGTCCACTGCTCTGCCAATTGAGCTAAGGGCCCCGGGCGATGTTGCCTCCACGAGCATAGCGGGACGTCGCCGCGTCTCCGATCGGGTATCGGGGAGGCGGGTCCGGACGTGTCCCGCCGGAAACGCGGAAGGGCCCGCGCGACGTGTGTCGTGTGGGCCCTTCCGGTCAGTGCGGTGACGCGGCGTCAGCCGTTGCGCTTCCAGCGCGGCTTGTCCTCGCGACGGCCGAAGGAGCCGCCACTGCGGTGGTCGTCACGACGGCCGTACGGACGGTCGTGGCCGCCGGTGCGGAAGCCCGGGCGGTCGCCCTGGCGGTCGCGGTTGAACGGGCGGTCGCTGCCCCGGTGGCCGCCGCGGTCGTCACGGCGCAGGCCGCCACGGTCGCCGCCCCGGTCCCGGTCACGGTCACGGTTGAAACCGCCACGGTCGCCACCGCGGTCGTCACGGCGCTCGAAGGGACGCCCACCACGGTCACCGCGGTCGCCACGCTCACCGCGGTCGTCACGACGGAAACCGCCCCGGTCGCCACCGCGGTCGTCACGGCGCTCGAAGGGACGCCCACCACGGTCGCCACGGTCGTCACGGCGGAAGCCGCCACGGTCACCACCGCGGTCGTCACGGCGGTCGTCACGGCGCTCGAAGGAACGCCCGCCACGGTCACCGCGGTCGTCACGGCGGAAGCCGCCACGGTCACCGCCCCGGTCCCGGTCACGGTCACGGTTGAAACCGCCCCGGTCGTCACGGCGTTCGAAGGAACGCCCGCCACGGTCACCGCGGTCGTCGCGACGGAAGCCGCCACGGTCACCACCGCGGTCGTCACGGCGCTCACGCCGCTCGTACGGCGCCGAAGCCTCCGGGCGCTCCACCCGCTCGGTCCGCTCGGCGTCCCGCGCGGTCGGCTGCTCCGGCAGCGACACCTCGGCCTCGGCCGACGCCACGACGGCCGCTTCGGCCACCACCGTCTCCGGGTCCTCGCCGCGCTCCCGCGCGGAGCGGGCCAGCAGCCGGTCGGCCTCGCCGCGCAGCTCGGACGCGCGGCGCTGCGCCCGCTCCAGCTCCTTGGTGAGCTGGGCGACCTCGCGCTCGGCCTGCTGGGCCGCGTTGCCCGCCGACTCGGCCTGCACCTCGGTCATCGACCGGGCACCGGTGATCTCGGCGACCTCCGGGTCGAAGGCCGCACCGCCCTGGATGATGTGGCGCGTGGCGTCGACGCCCGCGTCCTCCATCAGCCGGAAGATCTGACGGCGCTGGTGCGGCAGGGACAGGGACACCACGGTGCCGGTGCGGCCGGCGCGCGCCGTGCGGCCCGCGCGGTGCAGGTAGTCCTTGTGGTCACCGGCCGGGTCCACGTTCAGCACGAGGTCGATGCCGTCGACGTGGATACCGCGGGCGGCGACGTCGGTGGCGACCAGGACGTTGACGTAGCCGTCCTTGAAGTCCGCCAGCGTCCGCGTACGCGCGCCCTGCGTCATGCCGCCGTGCAGCGCGTCCGCCTTCGCCCCGGCGTCGCGCAGCTGCTCGGCGACGCGGTCGGCGCCCAGCTGGGTGCGGACGAAGATGATGGTGCGGCCCTTGCGGGAGGCGATGGCCGCGGTGACCGGCGCCTTGTCCTTGGGCTTCACGACGAGGATGTGGTGCGACATGGTCGTCACCGCGCCCTGCGCCGCGTCCACCTCGTGGGTCGCCGGGTCGTTGAGGTAACGGTCGACGAGGGTCTTGATCTCGTTCTCCATGGTCGCGGAGAACAGCATGCGCTGGCCGCCCGCCGGGACCTGGTCGAGCAGTTCGGTGACCTCGGGCAGGAAGCCCAGGTCGGACATCTGGTCGGCCTCGTCGAGAACGGTGATCTGCACGTTCTCCAGGGAGCAGGCACCACGGTTGATGATGTCGCGCAGACGGCCCGGGGTGGCGACGAGGATGTCGACGCCGCGCTCGAGGGCGTAGATCTGGTTGCCCATCGACGTGCCGCCGCAGACGACCTTCATCTTCAGGCCCATGACGTCGCCGTACGGCTGGAGCGCGTCGGCGACCTGCATGGCGAGCTCACGCGTCGGCGTCAGGATGACGGCGCGCGGCTTGTGCTTCCCGGTGCGCCCGCCGGCCAGCGTGGCCAGGGTCGGCAGACCGAAGGAGAGGGTCTTGCCGGAGCCGGTGCGGCCACGGCCGAGGATGTCCTTGCCGGCCAGGGCGTCCGGGATGGTCGCGGCCTGGATCGGGAAGGGGGTGGTCACGCCGTTCTGCGCGAGCTTGCGCACGACACCCTCGGGCAGGCCGAGCTCGGTGAAGGTGGGCTCGGAGACCGCCGGCTCGACGCTGACGTCGGTGGTGGTGTCGGTGTCGGTGTTCTCGACGGTGATGTCGGTGATGTCGGTGTCCCCGATGTTCTCGGGCACGACGACGTGATCAGTACTGGCGATGGGCATACGAATGCGAAACCTTCCGGAGTCTCTTCGGCACGCGCCCGTCAACTCCGTGATTCGCGATTCGCAATACGACCGCCTCGATGCGGTCCACCACGGCAAGGGAGAGACTACGCGCCACACGGCGCGCTCTGCAGTGGCGCCGGGCAAATAGGATCAAACGATCTGTCACCATACGCACCCTGGCACCCCTGAAGCAAACCGGCAGGTCAGCGCGGGGTCCGGTGGGCGGGGAGGCGCGGGAGAGGGCCTTAGGCCGGCGCCCCCGCTTCCGGCGCCGGTTCCCGCTGCGCCAGCTGTGTCCCGGGCGGCTGATGCGCCGACGAGGACGGTTCCGCCTGGGTCGGCTCCGGCGTGGCCGACGGCTCGGGCGGCGTCGGCGTCGGCGTGGGCTCCGGGTCCGGTGTCCGTGTGGGCTCCGGCGG
>NZ_NEUB01000698.1 GCF_002910825.1 Streptomyces sp. SM1
GCCAGCCACGCCCCGACGGCATGGTCGGCAGTCAGCGCGTGCGCGACCAGCACACCGGTAGCGACGAAGCCGAAGGACCAGCCGACGGCGGTCACGGCCCGGTTGTGGTCACCCTGCGCGGCCAGACGGCGTTCGTAGGCGAGGGTGGCCAGCCATCCCCCGTCAATCCCGAGACCCACGACCAGAGCGACCAGCCACGGCATCGCGGTGCCCAGCCACATCACCACCACGGCCAGGGTGAGCACCATGGACACGGCCGTCATCGCGACGGCCGGAAGAACGGTCTTGGCCCTCATGCGGTGGCCCCTTCCTGCTCGCGCACGTCCACGGCCGCGATCAGCACGACCGGAGTGGAGTCGTCGCCGAGGTCCCGGCTGTCCTCGATCCAGGACCACACCGCGCCCGGTGCCACCTCGTAGCCGAGGGCGGCCAACACGCGGCGACGGTCGGCCACCGTGGGCACCGGCCCGCTGTCCTTCCACTGGAAGGTGGGCCACTCGATCTCGCCGTACACGACGACATACAGGCGCCAGACCTGGTCGGTCCGCAGCGCCATCTGCGCGGTCAGCGTCCCCATGCCGCACCCCTGGGAAGGGTCGCGCCGGCCGCCCGGTTGAGCAGCGCGATCCGCGCGGCGAGCGCGCGGCGGCGGGCCCGGCGGATGCGCCGGTTGTCCAGCTCGGTCGGGATGCGGTCCAGGGTGACGATGTGCGCGTCCAGCAGCTCGACGTCCGCCAGAACGACGGGCATCTCCTGCTCGATCGCGTCCAGTTCCGCGTTCGTCGGCTCCATGAAGTCCGCGAACGCCGTAACGGCGTCCTGAACAGTGACGATGTGGTCCATTGGGTCGTGTGTCCTTCCACAGGTGAACGGCCCGAACGCGGTCCCCGGGGTGCATCCCGGGGACCGCGCCGTTTCACGGGAAGACCGCGGATGCGGCCCGTGCCCCGGGCCGGTTTCGAACCGGCGCCGTCACGGCCCCCGCCACATGCGGGCGGGTCCGGGGCAGATCACCTACTTGCCGGTGACCGTCTTGCCAGAGGCGATGTGAGCGCCGCCCCGGGCGATTTCGGCGGTGGTGAGGTTGCGCTCTACCAGCAGCCGGCACACGTCACGGTCACCGCGCGCGGCCACAGCCGCGGCTACCAGGGCCTGTGCGCATTCCTTGTCGCTCTTGGACATGCCGTCGTTCCTCTCAGCGGGTGTTCGAACAGGTCGGGTAGGGGTGCGGGCCACGCGGACGCTTCGGAAGTTCGTCCTTCGTCTTCTCGTGCTCGCTGCGGGCCCTGGGCGTCTCGCGCGGGAACCGCGTCACCGCTGGCCGCCGCCCCGGCCCTGCTCGCTGCGCTTGTTGGCCTCCTTGACCCTCTTCGACAGCGCTTCGCGCTCCGCGTCTGTCAGACTCGTGAACACAGGTGCCTCCTATGCAGGTGCCTGTAATGCGCCGTCCGGAGTTGCCTCTCCGGGCGGCGCTTCGCGTGCGGAGCCCCTTCGACTCCCCGCGCTCCCACCCGTACGCCCGGCCTCACGCAGAGGCCGGAGCGGACAGGTAGGAGAGGCAGCCGGCCCGCAGCGTCAGCGCTGCGGAACCAGGGCACGGACCGGAACGCAGAACGGGTGCCGCCGTCCGGTCCGGACTCCAGCAGCACCCCAGGTATGTCGTCGGTTCACACCGAACCCCCATGCATCGCAGGGAATCGACTTGATCTCTCGCGGCTCCGAACGCGCCTTGCTCCGCCTCCCTTGGCCGGCGCGTCATTGCCGTGCCGCTCAGGCGTCACTCGCTGAACGGCGCTCCCATCCCTCGCGGGTGTCATGGACCGGGTGCAGCCCAATCACCGGGGGTCCCCGTGATCCGGGCCCTGGGACTGCGCCCGAGGGTCAGACCAGCGGCTTAGCCGATGACACCGATCGATCCGTGAAGACGACGGACTTTGACGTCCCCCCTGCCGCACGGACCGCGTGTAGGCGGGACCGGCGGGGTCATTCCGCGCACCAGGGACCGGAGCTAGCTCCGTAATTTGGTGCGCACCAGTAGATTGCATCTGGTGCGCACCAAAGTCAAGGTGGTTCGCCATTTCGGGTGGCGTTCGCTCCCTGTGGTGCCTCTCCAGAAGACCGCTCAGGACAGGGCCGCCGGTAGCCAACAGCGCTTAACAAGCGGCCTGTTAAGCCCTGTTGACCTGCGGCAATGTGCGGCATGCTGAGAGCAGCAGTGAGGGCACCTACCGCCGGACGGTGATCTGTGAGCGCAGGACTTCGAAGTGCGCGGACGGCGCGCGGTTGGTCTCAGGAACGACTGATTCGAGAGATCGAGCAGTTCGCCCGGCGGAACGTCACGGACGTTGCCTCTACGGCGAGCCTGCGGGTGTATGTGTCCGAGTGGGAGAACGGGAAGCGCACGCTCTCGGACCGGTACGCAGGCATCCTGAGGAAGCTTCTCGGTGTCACCGATGCGGAGTTGAGGGGAGCCGTACGGGCCCCGGTGGTCGCTTCCGCCGACGGCTACGACGAACTACTCAGCCGGATCGACGCGGCCGGCAGCGTCGGTGAGTCCATGGTTCAGGCGTTCAACGATCAGACCGAATTACTCCGCACCATGGACAGGCAGAGGGGCGCGGCCGGTCTGGTCGACCAGATGACCGGGCACCTTGCCGCTCTCGAAGAAGCCCTCAACTTTGCCGTGCTGCCGACCGCGCGCCGTCCCGTCGCGCTCGCCCTCGCGGGTGCGTCGACCCTCGCGGCCTGGCAGGCCATCGACTCCGGAGCGGTCGAACGAGCGTGGCGGCACTACGAACTTGCGAAGCGGGCCGCGCGTGACGCTGAGGCTCCGATGTATCTCGCCCACGCGATGGCGGAACAGGCGTACGTGCTCTGTGAAGCCGGGCGGCCCGCCCTCGGGGTCGACCTCGTACGCGACGCGCGACGCACCGTCGGCCAGTCGGGTTCCGCCCGGTTGCGGGCATGGCTGTACGCCGCCGAAGCGGAGTTGTGCGCGTACGCCGGCCTGCCGGATGACTCCCGACGCGCGCTCGATGCGGCCCTGGCCGTCATCCCGCCGGGCCCGGACGACAGGGACCCTGACATGCTGAGCATCTTCCTGAACGGCACCCACCTTGCCCGGTGGCACGGCAACGTCCTTGCCATGCTCGGTGACGGCGACGCGGTCACGCGCCTGTACGGAGCGCTGGAAGACATGGATCCGTCGTTCGTCCGGGCACGCGCCGGACTGCACACGGACCTGGCTCAAGCGCACCTCACGCGAGCCGAGTACGACGACGCCGACACCCATCTGAGGCAGGCCCGGCTACTGTCGGGCCGCACCGGATCGGTGCGGCAGCGCCGTCGCGTCGACATGCTCAGCGCGCGGCTGTAACCCCCTGCGCGCGCCGGTTAGCCAGGATGTGCAGCAGGGCAACGAGGGTGCCGGACCCCATCAGCTCACCCCGGGCCATGAGCCCCGGAATGTCGGCGAGGGGTACCCACTCGATGTGGCTGGCTTCCTCCAGGTCAGTCGGTTCGCCAACCTTTTCCGCGCCGTGACCGACGAAGATCTCGTGTGGCGAGTCGACCATGCCGACCATGGGCTGATAGCTCACGACGTGTTCCAGCGCCTTCGGGCGCCACCCGGTCTCCTCGACCACTTCCCTCAGCGCCGTGTCCGCCGGTTCCTCGCCATCGTCCACGATGCCGCCCGGGAGCTCCCAGCCGAACTGTCGGGGTACGAAGCGGTAGCGCCACATCATGAGCACGCGGTCCTGATCGTCCAGAACGGCGGTGACGGCCACGTGATGCAGCTTCACGACGTGGTGCTCAAACGACTTCATGCCGGGCGGTTCCACGTCCCAGAGCTGAAGCTTCACCCAGCGGTTGTCGTAGAGGTCGCGCTCACCATAGATGCGCCAGGGCTCCACTCCTTCGGGCCGTCTGACGCTCACAGTGCCGGGGATTCGGTACGAACTGCGGCCCCGTACCTCCAACGCACCTTCGGCAACGAGACGGGCGAGCACCTGACGCAGCGCGGTTCGGCCGATGCCGAGTTCTTCAACCAGCGTGCGTTCCGATGGGAGCTTCTCGCCGGGGGCGTATGTGCCCGCTGCCAGTCGCTCCCGAAGCGTCTCGTAAACCTTGGTCGTTTTCGGTCCCATTTGCGGAGCACTCTCCGTTCTGACGTGGTGCGTACCAGTCTACCGGCCACAGTTACGGCTAGTTCAGCTGTCGAACACCAAGAAGGTTCTCCATAAAACCTGACAAACTATCGCAAATCTCCCAACGGAAAGTAATAAGGCGGTGTTCTCTCACCCTTCTCCATGCCAGCATGGATCTTGTGACGAGTGCATCTAGTGCTACTGAAGAATGGCTGCGCAACGTATGTGATCGATATACGTTCGACGTCAGAGGTGTCCTCCGGACGGATAGTCCGCATAGTTCTTGGCCGTTGACGGCAGGGAGTCCTGAGGAGCTTGAGCAGAAACTGCACTCGGGCGGGCACTTGTTGCCACTTCCTAAGGAGCCTGCGTCCCTTGCCAATGTGATTGAAGTCTCGCTTGTCGACTTCATCATTTCTGCGGCCGAGGAAACGGATGGGATTTCATATAAGCGTGGTACGGAGCGTGGATACCCGGACCTTGAATTGAGTGGATCTGTGCTCGGTGGCGGTCATCATGCCATTGACATTAAAACGGCCCGTCGTGGATTCACGGCGAGAGGGAAGCCGACAGGGCGGACCAATAGTCGCATCACTCTCTACACGGGAAACACTTACTTCAAGTATCCGCACTTGAAGTGGCCGGGGACCTTCCGGCGCTTCGATGAGTACAAAACTCACCTCGACGTTCTTGTGATCTATACGCTGAACGAGCAAGCGGCCTGGCGCGTGGACGACCTAGAAACCATCGTCCAGGAGCCTTGGCGTATTGCGAGTAAACAGCGGTCATCGACAACCCGCGAATATATTGGCGCCGTCGAGAGCATCGAAGACCTGCGCGCCGGCGTTGGAGAGTTTCCTGACGCGCGGAGCTTCTATAAATACTGGCGCGCTTATCAGTTCAAAGTGAGCGCTCAGGTGAGTAAGCAGCTTGACAGGCTCGTAGCCCAGCAGACCGAGGAGCTGGCGCGGCTGAGGGGAGTCGCCGGTCTGAGTGATGAGGGTAACGCGTCTGTGTAGATGGGTGCGATCGTCTAACGCCTCGTGAGGCCTCTGTGGCAGACTACGCCTCATGGACAGTTCAAGGGTGGCGATCTCTCTCTTCTCCGGGGCTGGCGGCCTCGACCTTGGTGTCGAGGCCGCTGGTTTCGCGGTTCGTGCTGCAGTAGAGCGCAACAAGGACGCGGTCCTCACCATGGAGAAGAATTTCTCAGAATTGGCGACGCCGGTCATCCAAAAGGACATCCTCGAAACGTCCACGGAGGAGATTCTTGAGGCGGCAGGGCTGAAGGCGGGAGAGCGTCCTGACCTGCTCGTGGGGGGGCCACCATGCACGCCTTTCTCTAAGTCTGGGTTCTGGCTCGACTGGAAGAGGGCCGGTCTGGATCCAGACGCGAGCTTGCTCCAGGCATACACGCGCGTCTTGCGTGAAGCGAAACCGCGGGCGTTTATTCTTGAGAACGTCTACGCTCTGACGTATAACAACAAGGCGAGCCGCCCTGCTTTCGAAAGATTGCTCAAGGAGATCACTGAGGCTGGCTATCAGTATGAATGGCAGGTTCTGAACGCTGCGGATTACGGAGTACCTCAGTCACGTCCCCGGCTGTTTGTTGTCGGAGTGCCGCAGGGAGGAGTAATGCCCGTGCTGCCTAAGGCAACGCATACCGGCAAGTGGGAACGCCGATCCACTGGGACGGTAGGTGCCTTGCCGCACGTAACGACCGGCGAGGCGCTTGCTGATGTGCTGAGCGTTGAAGAGCCGGAGGAAAAGGTGGGCGGCCAATTCGGTCACCTGCTGCCCGAAATTCCGCCGGGTGACAATTACCTTTTCTATACGGAGAAGCGTAATCACCCGGCCCCGCTATTTGAGTGGCGCAGTAGGTACTGGTCCTTCCTGCTGAAGCTGGACCAGAACAAGCCGTCGCCAACTATCCAGGCTCAACCTGGTCCGTACGTAGGGCCGTTTCATTGGGATAACAGGCGGCTCCGTGTGCCTGAACTCAAGCGGCTTTTCACATTTCCCGACAGCTTTGAGCTGGTGGGCACGCGTTCCTCCGTACAAGCTCAGATGGGCAACAGTGTTCCACCGTTGTTGGCTCAGCGAGTGGCTGAGGAAGTCGCGAAGGTTCTGTAGGGGCGATCTGTGGGGCCAACGCGGGGCATTACGGCCACAGTTGGGGGTTCTCCCTGGCCAGTGGCAGTTGGTCGCGCAGACTGTAAATCTGCCGGCTCAGCCTTCCCAGGTTCGAATCCTGGCGCCGCCACACTGGGGAAGAAACCCCTTCCGGACTGCGGAAACGCAGTGCGGGAGGGGTCTCTTCGTGTTCGTGGGCGCCGGCTCCGGGGCAGACTGGCCGCATGTCGTCCCGTCGCCGTTCGTGTCCCGTGTGCCGTCGTGAGATCGCCGTCGTCGCCGGGCGGTACGCGCGGCACGACCCGCCCGGTGCGCGGGGGAGCGGGGAGCTGACGTCCTGCCCCGGGTCGCGCCGGCAGGCTGCGGTCGGGCCGGAGCAACCGTCGCTGGACGGTTACGCGGTGCCGGAGTTTCCGGGGCAGATGTCTCTCTTCTAGCGGCCGGCGGCGCTCAGTTGCCCGCCACCGACTTCACGGCCACCGACGCCGGCGCGGTGCCGCTGACCAGTTCCAGGGTCAGGCCGGCCGTCGCCGGCGTGTCCACCAGTTCCGCCAGTACGGCCGCCACGTCGTCGCGGGGGACCGGGCCGGGACCCGTGTGGGCCTCCAGACGGACCAGGCCGGTGCCGGCGTCGTCGGTGAGCCGGCCCGGGCGCAGGATCGTCCAGTCCAGGGCGTCCAGTCCGCGTACGTACGCGTCCGCCTCGCCCTTGGCGCGCAGGTACACGTCGAAGACCTCGTCGCCCTCGTGGGCCGCGTCCGCTCCCATGGACGACACGATCACGAAGCGCCGTACGCCCGCGCGGACCGCCGCGTCGGCGAAGGTGACCGCCGCGCCCTTGTCCACCGTCTCCTTGCGCTCCACTCCACTGTTCGGGCCGGCGCCCGCCGCGAACACCACCGCGTCCGCTCCCTCGAGCCGTGCCGCGGCCTCTTCCACCGACGCCGACTCCAGGTCCAGGACGACCGGTTCGGCGCCCAGCCGGCGCAGTTCGTCGGCCTGTTCGGGTTTGCGGATGATGCCTGCCGCCTCGTCGCCGCGCGCGGCGAGCAACCGCTCCAGCCGCAGCGCGATCTGACCATGACCACCAGCGATGACAATGCGCATGTCTTCGACCGTACGCCGGAGCGACCGCATCCGCGCCGTGACTCCCACGACGCGCCGAGCACGCCCGCCCGCCACCCGGCGGAGCCGGCCGCCCGCACCCACCCGGCCGAGCGCGCAGGCGCGCCGCCACAGTGCCTTACGCGGGCCCCCGTGCCTGACGGGGCAGGCCCGGTGCCGCCGTGCCCGTCGAATCGCGGTACTCCCGTACCGCACTCGTCCGTGCCACCACCCGCCCCCCGTGGATGACGATCCGGCTGTAGGCCGGCGACAGCGCGTCCGGGAGGCCGGCACCGCGGACCGCCAGGAGTTCGGCCGGGAAGCCCGCCTCCACGCGCACCTCGGGCAGTCCCAGAGCCGCCCGCGCCGACGTGCTCACCGTCGCATAGGCGTCCTCGGCGGACAGTCCCTGGCACGAGGCCAGCAGGTATGCCGCCTCCAGCGGATCGCCGCGGCCCACCGGGTTCGACACGTCCCTCAGGGCACCGCTCCCGGCGGCCACCCGCACCCC
>NZ_NEUB01000699.1 GCF_002910825.1 Streptomyces sp. SM1
CCATCTGATGATCGGCGGCGGGGTGGCCGCCAACTCCCGGCTGCGGGCCCTGGCCCGGGAACGCTGCGAGGCGGCCGGCATCCGGCTGCGCGTGCCCCGTCCCAAGCTGTGCACGGACAACGGCGCGATGGTGGCCGCGCTGGGCGCGGAGATGGTCGCCCGTAACCGTCCGGCCTCCGACCGGGACCTGTCGGCCGACTCCTCCCTCCCGGTCACCGAACCCCATGTGCCGGGCACCTCGCACGCGCACGACCATGTGCACGAGACCGCCAAGGAGAACCTGTACTCATGACGGTCGCGCTGATGTGGGAGGCCCGCGCGGTCCCCGGCCGGGCCTCGGACCTGCTGGCCTGGACCGAGGAACGGGTACGGGAGTTCACCGAACGCCCCCTGCGCCGCGAGACCTTCCGTGCCCCGCAGGACCGCGTCCTGGTCGTCACCTGGTGGGACGCCCCGTACGACGCGGACCTCCCCGAACTCCCGGAGCCGGAGGCCGGCCTGATCGCGCGTCCGGTGCACCGCTGGCGGTTCGAGTCGCTCGGCGGGGTCTGACTCGAATCGCTCGACGTTCCGTCGCCGGATCGATCACATGGCGTGCTCTTGGGATCCGATGGTGCCGATGGCTTTGGCAGGGCCGGAGTTCCGTAGTCCAGTCGGCCTGACGTGGTTAAGCTGGGCGTTCGCCGTCATCGGTGCCGACCACGTCGAGTCCGGGGGGACACGCGCGCATGGACGAACAGCTCCGCCGCCTGCACGAGTTGGCGAAGGCTTCACCGAACTTCGGGATGCTGTACGGGCATGAGCCGCTGCTCGCGCTCTACGGCTCGCAGGCCGAGCTGAACGTCTTCACCAACCCCAACGCGGCCTCCGTCAGCGCGCGCCAGTTCGGTGAGGTACTGGCCGAGGAGCTGGTGCGGCGCACGGGCATCCGCGTCACCGGTACGCATCAGATCGACCGCCTGCGCGCACTGACCAACATCGGCGCACTCACCGCCCCCGTGCGCGAGGCGTTCGACACGCTGCGCCGAAGCGGCAATCAGGCCGTCCACGCCCATGTCTTCGACACGACTGCCGCCCTCGCCAACGTCCGGCTCTGCTGGGACCTGGGCGTCTTCTTCGACCGGGCCCTGACCGGCTCCCGCACCGTGCGGGCCTTCGTGCCGCCCGCTATGCCCCAGGACCTGACCGATCCGGCCGAGGCGCGGGCGCTGAGGGAGGCGCTGGACAGGCACCGGGCGACGCTCGCGGAGTCGCGCGTCCGGCTCAGCGAGACGGAGAACCGCCTGGAGGCGGAGCGCAGGGCTCGGGAAGAAGCCCAGGCGCTGATGGTCAGCGCGCAGCAGTCGCAGGCCGCGCTGGCCGAGCAGTTGCAGCAGCTCCAGTCGCAGATCGATGAGCTGCGCAAGGCCCAGCAGGCCGATTACGAGAAGGAGCGACAGCGGCCCCGCAAGGTCGCCGTGTCCGCCCGGCAAGCGATCGTCGAGCGGGCGCAGCGTCCGACGCCGCTCAACGAGGTGCAGGCCCGCGTCCGTATCGACGCGCTCCTCGAGGCCGCCGGCTGGGTCGTCCAGGACCGCGACCAGCTCAACCCACTGGCCGGACGGGGAGTCGCCGTACGGGAGTTCACGCTGGCGACCGGCCGCGCCGACTACGTCCTGTACATCGACCAGAGGATCGTCGGCGTCATCGAGGCCAAGCGCGAGGGCACGCCCCTCAGCAGCGCACTCTCACAGAACGAACGGTACGCGCGCGGCGTGCACCGGGACTACGCGCTCAGCGTGTGGCGCCGGGACGAGCCGTTCGCGTTCCGGTACGCCACCACCGGCACCGAGACCTACTTCGTCAACCGCCTTGACCCGGAAGCCCGTTCCCGCGCGGTGTTCGCCTTCCACCGGCCCGAGACGATCGCCGAGTGGATGCGTCGCGCCGAGAACGCGGAAGTGGAGGGCGTGACGTTCCGCGCGGCGCTGCGTGAGCGGATGCCGGAGCTGGAGCGGCATGGTCTGCGGGAAGCCCAGTTCGAGGCGATCAACAGGCTGGAGGCGTCGCTCGCCCAGGACCACCCGCGTGCCCTGATCCAGATGGCGACCGGCGCCGGAAAGACGTTCACGGCCGTGACCGCCACGCACCGGCTGCTGCGGCACGCGGGCGCCAAGCGTGTTCTGTTCCTCGTCGACCGGAACAACCTCGGCCGCCAGGCTCTCGGCGAGTTCCGCCGCTACAAGACACCGGACGAGGGCCGTACCTTCACCGATCTCTACAACGTGGACCGGCTGGGCTCCGCCGGGGTCCAGCAGACGTCCGCGGTGGTCGTCTGCACGATCCAGAAGATGTACAGCCTTCTCAAGGGTGAGCCGCTCACGGACGACGACGCGACGGCGGACACCCAGGACGAGCAGGCCGAACAGGACCGCGACAAGGCGTACGCGCTGGACCACCCCGCGTCGGTCGAGTACCAGCCGAGCGTGCCCATCGAGTCCTTCGACGTGATCGTCGTCGACGAGTGCCACCGCTCGATCTACGGCCTGTGGCGTGCCGTCCTGGAGTACTTCGACGCCCACCTCGTCGGCCTCACCGCCACCCCCACCCCACAGACCCGTGGCTTTTTCGACAACAACCTGGTCTCCGAGTACACCTTCGAGCAGGCGGTCGCCGACGGCGTCAACGTCGACTTCGACATCGCCCGCGTCCACACGAACCTGCGGGACGGCGGCGGCGCCACCATCGAGGCCGGCACGACCGTCCGCATCCGCGACCGCAAGACCCGCGCCCAGCGGTACGAGGAGCTTGAGGACGACTTCGAGTACAGCACCCGGGAGCTCGGCCGCTCGGTGATCAACGAGGACGAGATCCGCCAGGTCCTCACCCTTTACAAGAACACCTGGCCCCGCTGGTTCCCCGGCCGCGCCGAGGTGCCGAAGACGCTGGTCTTCGCCGTGGGTGAGGACCACGCCGAGGAGGTCCTCAAGCAGGTCAAGGAAGTCTTCGGACGGGGCGACGAGTTCGCCAAGAAGATCACCTACAAGTCCCGGCAGAACGGTGAGGAACCCGACGAGCTCATCAACGCCCTCCGTAACTCCCCGAGCCTCCGGGTCGCCGTCACGGTCGACATGATCGCCACCGGCACGGATGTGAAGGCGCTGGAATGCGTGATTTTCCTCCGTTCCGTGCGCAGCCCGGTGCTGTTCGAGCAGATGAAGGGCCGCGGCGCCCGTTCCATCGACCCGGACGAACTGCGTGCGGTCACCCCGGAAGCTGCGAAGGACCTGGCCAAGGACAGGTTCGTCCTGGTGGACGCGGTCGGTGTCACGGACTCGCCTCTCGTCGACGCCCGGCCCCTGATCCCGGCCGGCGACCGGCAGGTCTCCCTGAAGAAGCTCCTGGACAAGACGGGCACACTGGCCCTGAGCTCGGACGAGGCCGAGACCCTGGCTCGCCGCCTCGCCCGCGTCGACCGCCAGCTCACCGGCGACGAGCGCCGCCGCATCGGGGAAGTCGCGGGCGATGGCACCACGTTGACATCCCTGGCCCGCAGACTCGCCGACGCCGTCGACGTCGACCGCCAGGACGCGGCGCTGCGGGCGGGTGGTGAGCAGGCGGCACGCAAGCTCGTCACGGACGCCATCGCACCACTCACCGGCAACCCGGAGCTGCGCAAGCTGATCGTCGAGATCCGTCACCAGCAGGACCTGACGTACGACGAGACCACGGCCGTGGCCGTCACCGAGGTGGTCGAGGTGGACCGCGCCGAGCGTGCCCGTAAGGAGCTGAAGGACTGGCACGAGGTGCTGACCAAGGCCGAGCGGGACCGTCACGCCGCCATCCAGGTCGCCCTGGGCTCCGGCAGTGGCAACCGTTCGGTCGCGGAGAAACGGGCGGCACTGCGTGAGCTTGAGGGCAAGATCAAAAGCGGGCCTCGGGCGTGGACGCCGTCCATACTGTGGGGTCACTACGAACAGCTGGGCCGCGCCGCCGCGCACCCGGGCAGCGAGGCGGGCCTCGGTGACCTGATGGCACTGATCCGCTACGAGCTCGGAGCGGATGATCATCTTCAGCCATACCGTAACGTTGTCGAGGAGCGCTTCCAGGGCTGGCTGCTGCGTCAGAAGCAGGCGGGCGTGGAGTTCACCGAGGAACAGCTGTGGTGGCTGAAGCGGATCCGCGACGTGATAGCGAGCGACGTGGGCATTGAGTCGCTCGAGCTGAACGTGGAGCCGTTCACGGCACACGGGGGTCGCGGGGGCTTTACGGCCACGTTCGGCGGCAGGACCAAGGCGCAGGAACTGTTGGGCGAACTGAACCGGGAACTGGGTTGAGCGGCACGGAATTTTCCGAGGAGGCTGGGCTTCCGGCGGGGTGGGAGATGGCCCCGCTTGAGGACCTGCTGGCGGTGGAGCCGCGTGCCATCACCGACGGCCCCTTCGGCTCCAATCTTAAATCGGCGCACTACACGGACAGCGGTGCGCGCGTGCTCCGACTCCAAAACGTCGGCGATGGCGAGTTCCGGGATGAGCGCGCGTATATCAACTTGGAACATTTTGAGACTTTGCGCGCCCATGAGGCACTGCCGGGTGACTTTCTGCTGGCTTCGCTGGGAGAGACTCTACCCCGCGTAGCAATTGTCCCAAAAATGACCGAACCCGCCATCGTCAAGGCTGACGTAATTCGCGCCAGACTGCATCCTACTCTCAATGATAAATGGGTGCTTTACGCCCTTCTAGCTCCGCAGACGCGTGCTTATGCTAGCTCCCGAACCAGAGGAGTTGGTCGTCCTCGTCTAGGCCTCGGTGAGATCCGCAGGCTGCCCATTCCAGTTCCACCTCTGGGGGAGCAGGAGCGAATCGTTGAAGCCCTGGAAGCGCTTCTGTCTCGCCTTGATGCAGCAGATGAACTCCTGCAGAAATCGAGCTTCCGTGTGGCGCGGCTAAAACGTTCTGTGGCCGATATTACCCTTGGGTTTCATGGGGGTGACTTCTCGGAAACTGCTTCGCTCCCACCCATCTCAGGGTCCATCGATGGCTCCTTGCCCAGTCTTCCAAGGGAGTGGTCATGGCGGCGACTCGGCGAAATTGCCGACGTTGTCGGGGGAGTGACCAAAGACTCCAAGAAGCAGCAAGACCCCTCTCTCCCCGAAGTCCCCTACCTCAGAGTGGCGAACGTGCAAAGAGGTCACCTCGACCTCGAGAACGTCATGCGAATTCGAGTTCCACAGAGCAAGCTGGACCAGCTCCGGCTGCTTCCTGGAGATGTTCTGATGAACGAGGGTGGTGACCGCGATAAACTCGGCCGGGGTTGGGTTTGGGGAGATGTGATGGATGATGTCATCCATCAGAATCATGTCTTCCGAGCTCGGATCAAGGATCAAGTACTGCTACCGAAACTGCTCTCCTGGTGGACAAACAATATGGGTCGCTGGTTCGAGAGAAACGGCAAGCAGAGCACAAACCTCGCATCGATCAGCCTGAAGAAGATCAAAGAACTTCCTGTGCCTGTCCCACCCGCTGATGTGCAGCTAGAAATCCTGAGGCGCATCGAGGAACAGTCTTTGATCGCCGCGAAGGCAGAAGAAGCCCTTCACCTTGCGCAACGCCGGTCCACGATTCTGCGTAAGGTGCTGCTCCGCAAAGCCTTCTCAGGTTGCCTGGTCCCGCAGAACCCGGACGAAGAGCCTGCCGCCGTCCTTCTCGACCGCATCCGGGTGGAGCGGGCCGCTCAGCCCAAGCCGAAGCGCACCCGGGCGGGGAAGGCCCCGGCTGCTCGCAAAGCCGCCGCGACCGTTCCGGCCCCCGAACCCACCGAAACCCCTCGTACCGCCACCCAGCAGGAGCTCCCCCTGTGACCGCCGTCGAAGAGACCGCCATCGAACCGGCACCCGAGGTGCGGGCCAAGGCGGCCGCGCAGACGAACAGTCTTGTCGCCAAGCTCTGGAATTACTGCAACGTCCTTCGCGACAACGGCATGTCCACCATCGAGTACGTTGAGCAGCTCTCCTACCTCCTCTTCCTCAAGATGGTCGACGAGATGGCCGAGGAGGCCTGGGAAGACGACGAGATCACTCAGGTCATCCCACCGGAGTACGACTGGAAATCCCTGGTCACCAAGCGCGGTGTGGAACTGGAGCGCCACTACCGAGACGTTCTGGACGAACTCGGCCGGCGCCCCGGCACCACCATCGGTACGATCTTCGCCGAAGCCCAGAACCGCATCACCAAGCCCGCCCTCCTCGAAAAGCTCGTCGTCGAGCTGATCGGCCGCGAGCAGTGGACGATCCAGGGCACTGACCTCAAGGGCGACGCCTACGAAGGCCTCCTCAACAAGGGCGCCTCCGACACGAAGACCGGCGCAGGCCAGTACTTCACGCCCCGTGCCCTGATCGACGCCATCGTCGAGGTCACGCAGCCGACCCCGGACGACATCATCGCCGACCCCGCCTGCGGTACCGGCGGCTTCCTCATCGCTGCCCACTCCTACCTGCGCAAGCACCACATGAAGGGCCTCAGCGGGGAGAAGCGCGCCGCCCTCCAGCGAGGCAAGCACATCCGCGGCAACGAACTGGTCACCGGCACTGCCCGCCTCGCCGCGATGAACATGCTGCTCCACGGCATCGGCACCAGCGACGGCCCCCGCCTCGTCACCGTCGGAGACGCCCTCGCCGAGAAGCCCAGCGGCCGTCACGCCACCCTCGTCCTCGCCAACCCTCCCTTTGGTCGGAAATCCGCGATCAACGTGATCGGCCAGGACGGCTCGGTAGAGAAGGAGGACGTTGAGTACGACCGCGATGACTTCACGGCAACCACGTCCAACAAGCAGCTCAACTTCCTGCAGCACATCATGTCGCTGACGGCGGTCGACGGCCGAGCCGCGGTCGTCCTTCCCGACAACATCCTCTTCGAGGGCGGCGCCGGCGAGAAGATCCGCCGCCGCCTGCTGGACGAGTTCGACCTGCACACGATCCTGCGCCTGCCCACCGGCATCTTCTACGCGGGAGGCGTCAAGGCCAACGTCCTCTTCTTCGACAAGAAGTCCCCGCAAGCGGACGGCAAGCCGCAGACCACCAAGACGTGGGTCTACGACTTCCGCACGGGCCAGCACTTCACCCTGAAGCAGCGCCCCCTGACCCGCGCCCACCTGGATGACTTCGTCGCCGCCTACCGCCCCGGCGAGCCCCGCGAGAACCGCAGGCCCTCCGAGTCACCGGACGGCCCGTGGCAGGTTTTCACCTACGACGAGCTGATCGAGCGCGACAAGGTGAACCTGGACATCACCTGGATGAAGGACCCGGCCCTGGAGGACGCGGACAGCGACCTCGAACCGGAGGTCATCGCCCAGGAGATCGTCCAGGACCTGCAAGCGGCCCTGGACGAGTTCAAGGCGATCGCCGAGGCACTCGGTGGTGAAGTGATCGAGGACGAGGCCGAGCCGGCCTGACCCGACGAGGTCAGCGCCTCCTTCCGTACGCCCGTGCCCCGGCGATGGGCAGGACGGCCCACATCCGCGTGCCGCCGCCGGGCTGCCGGGCCGCGTCGAGTCCCCACGTTCCGCCGCAGGCCCGTACGACCGCCGTGAGAACACGGAGAGTCGCCTTGCGCCGGGCGTCGCAGGCCGTCGAGAGGCGAGGGTGAGTGTGCCGGGGGTGACCGTCGTAGACGATCACCCGGACCGTTCCGTCACGGTGCCGTAGGGACACGTAGATGTCGTCGGCGGCGCTGAAACGGCAGGCGCAAGCGGTCAGTTCGCTCACCGTCTGCACCACGGCCTCGGTCACGCCACCCAGTCCGTGCAGGTCAAGGGCGGTACGAGTCGCCGCCCTGACCATCGCCGCGCTGGTCAGGGCGGCGGGGAGGGTGAAGCTGTAGGCGAGGGTGTCGGGCGTGGGCTCGGTCGCCGGAAGTACGTCCGACGAGATGGGACACAGGGTGAAGGCTGTCGTCGCAGACATGGCGGATCCCCTTACAGCAGAGGGTGGATGAGGGTCGGGACGCGCGCAGCCGGTGGCCTGTCTCCCTGGCGCGGGCCCACCCCTCCCAGGGCAAGAGAGTGTGGGCAGGCTCGCGCGATGCACTTCCAGTAGCGCACTGTGGCTTCTTCATCGCTGACAGTAGAAGTCGGCGGGTCACTATGTCCAACCTTTCAGAGATAATTACCCCCTGGGGAGTTGAGCGCCGTGTCACGCACCGGGCACACTGGGTGCCTCAACTCACAAAGGACGCCATGTCGACCAGAACCACGCCGACCGAGAGGCAGAAGCGACTCGGCGCCGAGATGCGAAAGTTGCGGCTCGCTGCCGAGCGCACGACCGAATACGCCGCAGGACTCCTGGGGGTCGATCGCACCAGGCTGTCCAACATGGAGTCCGGCATCCGGCCCTTCTCTGCCGACCGCGTTCGCACGCTGGCCTGCAACTACACCTGCGCAGACGAGCCTTACATCGAGGCGCTGACAGTGATGGCCGCCAACAAGGAACGTGGCTGGTGGGAGTGGCACCGAGGTTCTCTGCCCGCCGGGCTGCTGGACATCGCTGAACTCGAGTGGCACGCCATGCGCATCCGCACCACCCAAGTGGTCCACGTACCAGGACTGTTGCAGACCGAGGAATACGCGCGAGCCGTCTTCGACGCGGTCCTGCCGCCGCTGACCAGACTCCAGATCGAACTGCGCGTGGCTCACCGCATGGAACGCCAACAAGTCCTCGACATCCCCGGCAAGGTGCCCTATATCGCCTATGTCCATGAGGCCGCCCTGCGCATGCCCTTCGGGAGCCCCTCGACGATGCGACGGCAACTGGACTACCTGTGCGAGGCGTCCGAGCGCGAGAATGTCGAAGTGAGAGTCGTTCCATTCAAGGTGGGCGGCTTCCCCGGAGCTGGACACGCCCTGCTCTACACGGAAGGACCCGTGCCCCAGCTAGACACGGTGCAGCTCGACTCGGCCCATGGGCCCGAGTTCACGCATGCCGGGGCTCAACTCGCCAAGTACCGTAGCCATTTGGAGTGGATGGACGGGGCCTCGCTACCGACACCCGATTCCCGTGACCTGATCAGGCAGCTTACGCAGGACCTCTGAGGGAGTAACCGTGACTGACATCCAGTGGGAAGCCCCCTTCTGCGGCGAAGGCAACAACTGCTTCCGCCTAGGCACCGACACCGAAGGCAACGCCTACATCGCCATAGCCGGCCAGGAGGACCACCCCCTCACCGACACCCGCGAAGCCCTCGCGCAGCTCATCCTGGACATCAAGGCAGGCAAGGCCGACCACCTCCTCTAGGCTCAACGTTCCGCCCGGTGCAAGCTGGGTGTGGGGGGAACGATCACGACAGCCCGGGGGGCGCGTTGCTGGAGAACCTGATCCAGAGCAAGGCAATGACGATCGAGGAGGTGTTCACCGGCCACCGCTACCAGTTGGACAGCTATCAGCGTGACTTCACCTGGGGGCGTACGGACGTGCGCCGCCTCATCGAAGACCTGCGCAAGAAGTTCGTGGAGAACTGGAAGCTCGAACACGACCGGGAACATGTCGCCCGATACCAGCCCTACTTCATGGGCCCGTACGTCTACCACGTGGACGCGTCCGTCACCTACCTCGTGGACGGACAGCAGCGCATCACGACGCTGCACCTGATGCTGGTCTACCTCCGCGAACTACTGCGGGCCCAGGATCTCGACCACGACGCGGCGAGGCTGGCCGGCCTCATCGAGACCCGTAAGTTCGGCAAGTCCGTCCACACCCTCGACATCCCGGAACGCCGACAGTTTCTGGACGAGGTCTTCAAGGACAATGACTACGCACTCCCCGAAGGTGCCTCCGGGGCCCTGCGCAGGCTGTGGGACGCGTCCCGGGTTTTCCGTGAGGAGTTCCCGGACGACCTGCGCGGCGACGCGCTGCCCTACTTCGTCGACTGGCTCCTCGACGGCGTCTGCATGGTGGGCATCCGGGCCGCCACCTCGGAACAGGGGTGGGAGATGTACGAGTCGATGAACGACCGAGGGGTACGACTCGGCCCCATCGACCTGCTGAAGAGCTTCCTGCTGTCCGAGGTCGACGCCGAGCACGCGGGCGGCGCTGCGAACGTCTGGCGCCAGATGATCTCCGAACTGGCCGGCGTCGACGTGAACGCCCCTAGCGAGTTCATCAAGACCTACCTGATCGGCCGGTACGCGGAGGTCGGTACAGGAAAGGACTCGGACACACTCTCCGAGGACGTGGAGAAGATCAACGGCCCTTTCCACACCTGGGTCAAGGACAACGCGGCCCGTCTGGAACTGGCGCGTTCGTCGGATCACCGCAGGCTGATCGACGATCTGGCGGGGAACGCCAAGAGGTACCTCACACTGGCTTCAGCAGCCACCAACTACGTTCCCGAGCTCGGCGGCGTCTACTTCAACGCCTACAACGGCATCTCCATGCAAGCCGCCCCCATCCTGGCCGCGGTCGGTCCCGGCGACGACATCTCCACCTTCAAGGCGAAGGCGAAGCTCATCGCCGACTACCTCGACCTCGTGTTCGTACGCCGCCTCGTCAACGACCTGCCCGCCTCGGGCACCGACCTCGATCGCGAGGCCGTCAGGCTCGTCGGTCTCCTGCGCGGCGGCGTCGGCGTCGACAGACTCCGGGAGGTGCTCGCCCGCGAGGTCGCCGCCCTGGACTACGACTTCACCGGCATGAACACCTACGGCCTACGCTCCAACAACCGCCGCCAGGTGCGCTACCTCCTCGCCCGCCTCACCGGCCACGTCGAGACGGCCTGCGCACGGGGCGACGAGATGGGCAGGTACCTCGACAGCCGACGGCCCTTCGAGATCGAGCACATCTGGGCCAACCACTTCGACCGCTACCAGCCCGAGACGCCCACTCACGCCGAGTTCGACTCCTACCGCAACCGCCTCGGCGCGCTGCTGCTGCTCCAGAAGTCAGACAACGCCAGCTACCAGGATCTTCCGTACGAGGAGAAGCTCGACTACTACCAGCGGCAGAACCACCTCGCCGGCGCGCTGCACCCCAAGCACCGGGAGCGGAACGCCCCCTTCAACAAGTTCGTGAAGCAGCACAAGCTCGACCGGGCACTCCGGGCCTTCCCCAAGTTCGACAGGGCAGCGATCCGCACGCGACAGGACCTCTACCGACGGCTGTGCGAGATCATCTGGAACCCTGCGGCCTCCTTCGGCGCTTCGGTCGTCCCCGCGCAGCGTTCCGACCGCTCTCGCACACGGACCCGGGCACGGTACGACGTCGCGGTCATCGATCTCATCGCCAAGGGTCTCCTTCCCAGGGGAGTCCAGCTCGTGGGGCGGCGCCGCAACGAAGAGTTCCACGCCCGGGTACTCGATGACGGCCGGATCGAGGTGGCCTCCGGTGAGAGCTTCGGGTCCCTGTCCGCAGCCGGGGAATTCGTCCTCCAGACGAAGGCGTGCCCCGGATGGAACTTCTGGCGTGCCAGGCTCGACGACCGGGAGCCACGGCTCGTCGAGGTCAGGCGTGAGGCGCTGGAGAAGGGGCTCGTCTGACGACCGGCGCATGCCCTTGGCCGGCCATCTGATGATCGGCGGCGGGGTGGCCGCCAACTCCCGGCTGCGGGCCCTGGCCCGGGAACGCTGCGAGGCGGCCGGCATCCGGCTGCGCGTGCCCCGTCCCAAGCTGTGCACGGACAACGGCGCGATGGTGGCCGCGCTGGGCGCGGAGATGGTCGCCCGTAACCGTCCGGCCTCCGACCGGGACCTGTCGGCCGACTCCTCCCTCCCGGTCACCGAACCCCATGTGCCGGGCACCTCGCACGCGCACGACCATGTGCACGAGACCGCCAAGGAGAACCTGTACTCATGACGGTCGCGCTGATGTGGGAGGCCCGCGCGGTCCCCGGCCGGGCCTCGGACCTGCTGGCCTGGACCGAGGAACGGGTACGGGAGTTCACCGAACGCCCCCTGCGCCGCGAGACCTTCCGTGCCCCGCAGGACCGCGTCCTGGTCGTCACCTGGTGGGACGCCCCGTACGACGCGGACCTCCCCGAACTCCCGGAGCCGGAGGCCGGCCTGATCGCGCGTCCGGTGCACCGCTGGCGGTTCGAGTCGCTCGGCGGGGTCTGAC
>NZ_NEUB01000700.1 GCF_002910825.1 Streptomyces sp. SM1
CTTCTCGTCCACGCGATCACGTCCCGGGGCCCGCCCGTGGGGGCCGCTGTCATCTGACGACAGCCGATGTCCCGAGGCCGCCCCCACGCCCCGGGCTCCGGCCGTACGGCCGTACACGCGCCGCGGCGCGGTCCCGCCGCCGTACACGCGTGCCCTCCACCCACGCCACACACCGCACGGACCGCACGGACGGTAGGCACGCCATGCCTGCCGTCGTCTGCCGTGGCCTGCCGCGCCCGTGTGCCGTAGGGCCGCCTCCCCACCTCACCGGACCGCCCCACGCCCCCACGCGTGCCCGGTCCGGATCACGGCTCCGAGAAGGACACCAGGTGATCACTTCTGCCCTGCCCCGTACCCGCGGCGCGACCGGATCCGACCCCTCCGCCGACGAGCCGATAACCGCCTGGGCGCTGGCCGCCCGGAGCGGTGACGCGGACGCCGGCGAGCGGTTCGTGCGGGCCCTGCACCGCGACGTCCTGCGGTACGTCACCCACCTGTGCGGCGATCCCCAGGCTGTGGACGACCTCGCCCAGGACACCTTCCTGCGCGCGCTCGCCGGTCTCCACCGGTTCGAGGGCCGTTCGTCGGCCCGTATCTGGCTGCTGTCCATCGCCCGCCGCGCGGTCGTCGACAGCTACCGCCGCGCCGCCGCCCGGCCCCGGCTGTCCGACGCCTCCGACTGGCAGGCCTCCGTCGAACGGTCCCAGCCGCGCGGCCTGCCCGGCTTCGACGACGGCGTCGCCCTGCTGGACCTGCTGGCCGCGCTGCCGGACGAGCGCCGCGAGGCGTTCGTCCTCACCCAGCTGGTCGGCCTTCCCTACGCGGAGGTGGCGGAACTCACCGACTGCCCCGTCGGCACGGTCCGTTCCCGGGTGGCCCGCGCTCGCGCGACCCTGCTGGCCCTGCTGGCCCTGCTGGACGAGGTGGAACCCGCCTGACCCGCCGCGCGGGGCGGAGGAGGACGACGTCGTGCCCGCCCCGCCCGCCCCGCCGGGGCGCCGTCCCCGCCGCGCACTACCTCGCCGGGGACGGCCGGCCGGGCGCCTCGACGACGCGTCCGGAGCACTGGCCGCCCGCTCCGTGGTACGCGTGGACGACCGCGTGGCCCTTGCCCCGGCCGATCATCCACTTGTTGACCGGAGTGGTGACCAGGAACGCCACGGCGAAGCCGCCGAGCAGCGCGTACCAGAACAGGCCGTGGGACACAGGGCTGACGCAAGGTCCGGGATTGAGATGTTTCCGCAGGTGAGCGGTCCGTGACGTGGAGGACCGAAGCTCCGTTGAGCGGGGTGACCTCGCAAGTCGCCCTGTGTCTACGGAGCTTCGGTGAATCGTCAGTCTGCCATGTGTGTGCCCGTGATGGAGTCGATGTCGCTCGCGTCGGAGCGGACGTTGCTTCTGCGGCGGCCGGCCGAGGTGAGAGACCCGCGTGATCCTCGGGGCCGGTGCTTCTCGCTGGTGTCGTTGCTGTTGGTCACGCTGTGCGCGACGGCGGCCGGGTTCGGCTCGTACCGGGCGATGGCGCAGTGGGCGGCGGCCGCCGGGCCGGTGGAGTTGCCGCGGCTGGGGCTGCGTCCGCTGGGCCCCTTCCAGCTGGTGCGTACGCCGAGTGCGGACACGCTGCGACGGGCCTTGACGCTGGTGCGTCCCGCGGATCTGGAAGTGCTGCTGCGGGTGGGTGGGCTCGGTCTGGAGACGGTGGCGGTGGACGGGAAGGTGCTTCGCGGGTCTGGCGGCAGCGAGTCGGTCGCGGTGACGGTGATCGGCGCGATGGCAC
>NZ_NEUB01000701.1:0-21206 GCF_002910825.1 Streptomyces sp. SM1
TCGGGCTGTGGACCGGTGACGGCGGCGAGGGCTCCAAGTACTGGCAGACCGTGCTCACCGAGATCAAGAATCGGGGCGTCCGTGACGTGCTGATGCTGGTCTGCGACGGCCTGTCCGCGCTGCCGGACGCGGTGAACACCGTCTGGCCGCAGACCGTGGTGCAGACCTGCGTGGTCCACCTGATCCGCAACAGCCTGCGCTATGCCTCGCGCCGCGACTGGGCCGACGTCGCCCGCGACCTCAAGCCCGTATACACCGCCGTCAACGAGGAAGCGGCCCGCACCCGGCTCACAGAGTTCGCCGAGAAGTGGGGCACGCGCTACCCCTCGATCCCGCAGTGCTGGGAACGGGCCTGGAGCGAGTTCGTGCCCTTCCCCGGCCTCCCGGACGCGATCCGCCAGGTCGTCTACACCACCAACGCGATCGAGTCGCTGAACGCCCGCTACCGGCGCGCGGCCCAGGCCTGCGGACACTTCCCCAACGAGACCGCCGCTCTCAAGCGCCTCTACCTCGCCACCCTCGCCCTGGACCCCACCGGCCGCGGCCGCCAGCGATGGAACAACCGCTGGAAGACCGCCCTCAACGAGTTCGACGTCCTCTTCGACGGCCGCCTTACGACCGGACGGGTGTAGTCCGATCAGCCCACCGAAGAACCTGTAGGCCAAACAGACGAACTACACCTGATTCCTGATAGACCCGCACGGCGAGTGCGGTCTTCCTGAGTCAAGGCCGCCAGGTCACCCGGTGTTCCGCCAGGTGGGACAACACCGCGTGGTTGGCTTCCCAGCCGTCCGGGAATTTGACCAGGGTTCCCAGCTGGACCGGTTCTGTGGACGGGTAGTCGTCCAGGAGGTCGGTTACTCCCTCGCGGCAGATGACGATGCAGGCGTGGCGGTGGCGGGAGGTCAGGACGCAGAGGCGGCCGGTTTCCAGGTGGAAGGCGGTGGCGTCGGGGCGGCCGGAGAGGGGGTGGAGGATGACGGTGACGTCGTACTCGCGGCCCTGGAGGCGGTTTGCCGTGTCGACCGTCACGTTCGGTACGCCGAGTTCCGCCAGTGCCGCGCGGATTGCCGCTGCCTGGTCGCGGTGGGCGGTGCCTACGGCGATGCGGTCCGCGGTGAGAGGGGTCGGGGTGGGGGAGCGTTCGGAGGTTGATGCTCCCTGGCGGTCCAGGAGGCGGCGGACGGTGAGGGCTACCGCCTGGACCGCTTCCGGGTCCGTGCGGGGGGTGTGGCGGGCCGGGAGTTGGAGGAGGCCCCAGCCGGACTGCGCTGCCTCGTCGATCACTTGGTCGGGGGGCGAGCCGTCCGACGGGACGCCGAAGGAGAGGGCGCGGTCGGTGTGCTGCGTGCCGCTGCGGAACGGGGTGTAGGGGTAGAAGGCGTCGGAGACCAGGGGGGCCGCGGACGCGGGGAGGCGCCAGGAGACCGGGAGGCGGTGTTGGGGGAGGGCCGGGTTGTGGGCCAGGAGGGTCGTGACGGCTGAGCCCGAGGGGTCGTAGGAGAGGCCCGCCCACTGTTCGGCGCCGACGATCGAGAAGGGGTCCAGCTGGCCCGGGTCGCCTACGAAGAGGGCTCGCTCGAAGAGGTTGGCCACGGCGAGGAGGGCGTCGGAGCGCATCTGGTAGGCCTCGTCCACGATCGCGTGCTGCCAGGGTTCTACGCCCTTGACGTGGGCCCACTTCGCCGCCGTGGAGATGACGACGGGGAGGCCGGTGAGGTCGGCGGCCTTTGAGGACTTGCGGACGTGGTCCAGGGCGTCGAGCGCCTTGTCGTACGGGTCGGTGTCGCTGCTGTGCAGGCGGCCCACCGGGAGGTCGGGGTTCTTCTCGGCGATGCGGAGGACCAGGTCGTCGACCTGGGCGTTCGTCTGGGCCACCACCATCAGCGGGCGGCCCGCCTCCGCCAGTTCCAGGGCCGCGCGTACGACCAGGGTGGACTTGCCGGCGCCGGGTGGGGAGTCGACGACCACACCGCGCGCGGTGCCGTGGAGCGTGTCGTGGAGGATCGCGTCCGTGGCGCGGGTGGCCGCGGAGCCGGGGTCGAACGCCGTTTCCTCGACGGGGGCGGTCACAGTACGTCCTCCTCGGTCACCGCGTCGGCGGGCTCCGGTACGGCTTCCTCACCGGGTGGGCCGCCGTGGGTCCACGGGGTTTCCTCCGGGTCGGGGAGTTTCGCTCCGCCGCGCGGTTCGTGTTCGAAGAGGGTGAAGCAGAGGCGGTCGCCCTTCTCCGGGACCGATCCCTCCTCCGGCTCCTTGCCCCGACCCATCTTGTCCAGGACGCGGAGGACCAGGAGACCGGGTTCGGGGCCGTCCTCGTAGCCGACGAACTCCGTGGTCTGCGGCTTGCCGTTCAGGGAGCGGTAGGCCTTCGCGCGCTCGCCGAGGTGGGGGGTGTCGTCCGTGCGGAGAGTGAGGAGGGGGCGGGGGCTCGGGCGTTTGGTCTCGGTGTAGGTCATCACCACGTCGACCACCTCGCCGGCGAAGGCCTCTCCGGACAGGCGTCGGGATGCCATCACCAGTGGGTCGTCCAATGCTTCCTGTGCTTCCAGGCGGGACTGTTCGCGCTCGCGTGTGGCCAGCTTGTTCGCGGCGGTCACCGCGTCGTCGCGGCGGGGCTGGGGTGGTTCGCCCGCGGTCACGCGGTCGCGGTGACCGGTGAAGGACCAGCGGTCGCGGGTCCAGCGTTCCTCGACCCGGGTGCCCTCCGGGAGCTGTCGGAGGAGGTCCAGGCCCTGCCACACCGCGTTCCAGGTGGGCAGGGTGCGGCTTTCCACCAGGGCGCGGATTTCTTGTTCGGCGGTGGTCAGGGCGGCCAGGCGGTCGTCTGCCTCGAGGCCGTCCTCCGCCGCCGCCAGCGCCGTACGGGCGCGGTCGTAGCGTTCGATCGCCGGGGCGAGGAGTCTGTTGTCGAAGGCCGGGTCGGTTGCCGGGCCCGCGGGTGGGCAGAGGAGTTGGCCGGACGCGTCCCGCGCCAGTTCGGCCCGCTGTGCGGCTTCCGCGCCGGAGCTGCCCCCGGGTGGGGCGATCCAGGCGAGCAGGGCGCCCAGGTGCTGGTCCTCCAGCGTGGACTGGCCGGTCGCCCAGTGCCGGCCCAGGACGTCCGTCATGGCGAGGAGGAGGGACGAGCCGGGGACGCGGGCGCGTTCGCCGAAGTGGGTCAGCCAGCGGCCGAGCAGGGGGACCCGGGGCGGCGCCGGGAACGGGGTCTCCGGGTCCTGCTCCGCCGTGCGCCGGAAGCGCATCGAGCGGCCGAGTAGGCGTACGAGATCGATGCCCGCCCGGCTCGGCACGATCAGCTGGGGTGCGTCCGCACACAGCTCGACCTCGACCTTGACGCGCTTGCCGGTCTCCGGGTCGGTCTCGGAGCGCTCGGCGGGCTCCACGATGTCCGCGAAGCCGTCGACGTACGGCAGGACCACGTCGGCCAGCTCGGCGAGGAACGCGAAGCGCAGGTCGCGGTCGCGGGGCTGGGGGACAGCGAGGAGGCGGGGTGCGTACCGGTCGGTGCCCACCAGTGCGCCCAGCGGGGCGCCCGCCTCGCCGGCGGTGGTGAGGGGGACGAACACCAGGGGGTGTTCCGCGAGGTGCCGGTGCCGGACGGTGGCGGTGGGCCGGGCGCGGCCGGTGCTGACGGCCTCGAGGCGGGCGAGGGTGGTGATCAGGGACAAGGGGCCACCTCCGGGCGGGCACCGCTCAGTGCTTCCGCGCGCAGGGCCGCCGCGCGCCGCAGTGCCGCCACCGCCGGGTCGTCGGGGTCGCCGGCCTCCCCGCGGGCCGCGGCCAGTACGTCCTCGACCGTCGTCAGACCGCCCAGCTCCGCCCGGATGGGGCGGCCGAGCGAGGTCACCGCGCCGTCCGCGCGGGAGCGGTCCCGGCAGTGGAAGGCCAGCTCGCACGCGGAGAGGCACTCCGGCGCGTAGGCCGCCGGGACCGTCTCCACCGCCTCGGTCAGCTGTTCGGCCGGCAGTTCCGGGGAGAAGCAGGTGCCCTCGGGGAGGGTGTCGGCGATCTCCTCGATGCGGGTGAGCCGGTCCAGCTGGCGGGCGGTCACCGCGCGCTGCTTGCGGACGTCCACGGCGGAGGCGGTGGGGAGGTTGGAGAAGTCCTTGGGGCAGACCAGCAGGATGCGGTGCCGGACACGCGGGGCGGGGTCCAGGCGCGCGGCGACCTGCTCCAGGGCCAGCACGTACACCGCCGACTGTCGGGCCGCCGCGCCGACCTTCGACGGGTCCGCGGCGCCGTCCAGCATCGGGAAGGACTTGATCTCCACGACCGTCCAGCTGCCGTCCGGGTGCACCACCACCGCGTCCGGCTCCAGGAACGCCGGGGAGCCCGCGACGTCGAGGGCGAGCATGGGGTGGTCGAGCAGCGTCCAGGTGCCGGGTGCCTCGGTCGCGGCCTCGCGCAGGGCCAGCTCGGTGCGGGCCGTGCGGCCCTGGGGGCCCTGTGCGGTCAGGTCGGGCACGCGCGCGTCGGTGGGAGGTTCGGCCGCGCGGTCGAGTTTCTCGTGGGCGAGGCGCAGCAGCTCCGTACCGCCGTCCGCCTTGACCTTCGCCTCGAACGCGTTGCCCCGGACGAACGCGAACTGGGACTGGCCGAAGACCGACGGGGAGCCCAGCGCGCTCGCCAGGGCCCCCTTGTCCACCCCGGCGCCGTCCAGGATCGCGCGCCGTCTGCAGCCCGGGTTGGCGGCGAGGGCGGCCAGGGCGCGTGCGTCCAGCGCCTTGGCCTGCACCTCCGGGCCGCGCAGCTCAGCGAGCCGGTGCCGGAGCGTCTTCGTCCGCGTCCGAGGGGGAGGCACCCGGTCCGGATTCTGCTCCGTACCGCGGTTCGGGGTGCCGCTGCCGTGGAATTCGCTCACCCGCGGAAGTCTGGCATCCGGCACTGACAATCGTGGAATGTGTGGCGGACGAGGCCACCGGGACGGTTGCGGCACGGGGCAGGTAGCGGGCCTTCGCGAGGTCGGCACAGCGCATCACGTGGGGGGCCAGCAGCAGGCCGGCGCCCATGACGGCGGCGCCCGCGGCCGCGTCGAGGAAGTAGTGGTTCGCGGTGCCCATCACGACGATCGTGGTGACCAGGGGGTAGACGACGGCGGCCGTCCTCGTCAGGCGGGTGCGGCCGTACTTCCAGAGGATCACACCGCACCACAGGGCCCAGCCGACGTGCAGGCTCGGCATCGCCGCGTACTGGTTGGTCATCCCGCCGAGTCCGCGCGGGGCGCTCGCCTCGCCGCCCCACCAGCCGTACGAGCTGTAGTGGGCCATCGTGTCGACGAAGCCGTGGCTCGCGTCGAGCAGCCGGGGCGGGCAGGTGGGGAGCAGGGTGAAGCCGATCAGGCCGATGAACGTGGACGTCATCAGCCAGGTGCGGGCCGCCCGGTAGCGCACCGCGTGGGAGCGGAACAGCCAGACGAGTACGGCCGGGGTGACCAGGTAGTGCAGCGACGCATACCAGAAGTCGGCGGGTATGCCTATCCACGGCTCCCGGGTGAACAGACGGTTCAGCGGGCTCTCGGCGTTGAGGAACAGCGCCTTCTCGATGCGCAGGATCCCCAGGCCGTGGTCCACGGCGTCGGAGACATCACCTCGTACGACCAGCCGTCCCGCCGAGTAGCAGGCGTACACGAGGACCAGGAGCGGCAGCTCCGTCCACCAGCGCAGCCGGGTCGCCGGGACCGCCTCGGTGCCCGGTGTCTCGGTGTGCGGCATCCGATCGCTCCCCCTTCGTCTCCGTACGCCGCTCGTTCGGCGGCCCGTCACTCTACGGTGTCCTGCGCGTCCCCCGTGAGACGCCCTCGGCCCTCATAGACGCGGAGATCTCCTGCCGGGTTGCGCCTGACCAGGGTGCGCGATGATGGAACGGATCCGCTTGCGAATTATGTGAATGTCAGGAAGGTCTCCCCATGGCACCGCGCATCCTGCTGGCCCGGCACGGACAGACGCAGTGGTCGCTGTCCGGCAAGCACACCGGCAGGACCGACGTACCACTCCTGGAGGAGGGGCGGCGGGGGGCCAAGCTGCTGGGGGAGCGGCTGCACCGGGCGCCGTTCGACGGGCTGGCGGGGGTCGAGGTGCGGACCAGTCCGCTGGTGCGGGCGCGGGAGACGTGTGAGCTCGCCGGGTTCGGGGAGCGGGCGGTGGCGTGGGACGTGCTCATGGAGTGGGACTACGGGGCGTACGAGGGGATGACGCCGGAGGAGATACGGGCGGGGCGGCCGGGGTGGCTGATCTGGCGGGACGGGGTGCCGGAGGGGGAGAGCCTGGCGGAGGTCACCGCGCGGGCGGACGAGGTGGTGGGGTGGGCGCGGTCGGCCGACCGGGATGTTCTGGTCTTCGCCCACGGGCACATTCTGCGGTCGATCGGGGCGCGGTGGTTGGGGCTGCCGCTGGATTTCGCGGCGCGGGTGCGGCTGAATCCGACGTCGTTGTCGGTGCTGGGGTGGGCTTATGGGGAGCCGGCGATCGAGTCGTGGAACGAGCAGGGGCACCTGGGTTCCTGATCGGGTGCCCTTGCGCTGCGCTCGGCGTTGTCGCTGGGCGGGGGGTGTCGCGCAGCCCGGCGCTTGCGGGGTGCCGCCGCGCCCACCCGTGCCGCTCTGGGGCATGACTGCCCGCGGTTGCGGGGTGCCGCCGTGCCCACCCGTGCCGCCGTGGGGGTACCCCCGCTGGGGGAGGCACGACTGCCCGCAGTGGGGCGGGGAGGTGTGCAGGGGGTCGCGGTGGCGTGGGGGTCAGACCGCTCGGGGTAGGGAGGCGTGGCGGTCGAGGAAGGTGGAGACGGCTGAGGCCCGGCGGTGGGGGAGGAGGACCCGGGAAGTGCCGGCCAGCATCGTGCGGACGCGGGAGGACTGGACCTCGGCGAGGAGGTCCAGGGCCCGCATTCCCGCCGCCGCCGCCTCGTCCGGGCGGCCGCCCCGGGCCAGATCGTCCGCGAGTTCCGCCGTGTACAGCGCGATGTTGCGGGTGAAGTGGGGGTCCTGGAGTTCCGCCGCGCGGCGTGCGTGCCGTGCCGCCCGGGGCCAGTCGCCCAGGGTCGACCAGCACTGCGCCTCCAGGCCCTCCAGCTCCGCCTCGCCGTAGAAGCTCATCCACTCGGGATCCGCTTCCGAAGGCCCGCGCCCGAAGTAGGCCCCCGCGCGGACCAGCGCCTGCTCGCACCCCGTGCGGTCGGCGAGGCCCGCCCAGCCGCCCGCCTCGCGCAGGGCGAGGAGCGACATCAGCCGGGGCGAGCCGAGCGAGTGCGCCACGCGTTGTGCCGCCTGTGCCGCCCGTACCGCCTCCCGGGGCCGGCCGGCGTCCCGCGCGAGGAACGCCGTGTTGCAGAAGGCGTGCGCCTCGAGGCCCGGATCACCGGTCACCCGCGCGGTCGCCAGCGCCTCCGCGTAGTGCGAGCGGGCGTCGTCGAAACGGCCCGAGTCGTGCGCCAGCCAGCCCACCGAGATGGCCAGCTCACCGGCGCCGGAGTAGAGCCGGTCCGCCGTCCGCTGCCGGGTCACCCCGGCGTCCAGCAGCGCGTACGCGGCGCGTAACGGGGCCGCCGCGCGGCGGTAGAGACCGTCCGCGCCGTGCCGGTCGTCCAGCAGCCGGATCCGGCGGACGGCCTCCTCCAGGGCGCCCGCGTCGCTCGCCCCCGCGCGGCGCACGGCGCGCTGCGCCGCCGAGGCGTCGGAGGCGAACCCGTAAGGGTTCAGCGAGGCGGCGGCCATCGTGGCGCCCCCGCTGGTCATGAATGCGCGACGCAGCACGTCGCTCTCCTCGTGGTCGTGCGGGTCGTACGTGTCGTACCGGTTCTGCGTCTCATACGGCTCGTACGCCCCGCTGTTCTCACCCGTGGCGTCCGCCGGTCTTTCGGTACGGGCCGCCGGGACGTCCCCGGCGGTCCGGGTCCGGCGTCCGCGGACCGACGAGCGGGGCGCGAAGCCCAGGTCGGTCAGCGTGCGGCCGGGGAACATGTGCAGGAACACCCGTTCATAGGCGTAGTTGGGACAGCGGATCTCGCCCGCCTCCACCCTGTGCACGTACCGCGCGTCACAGCTGACCCGCTCGTCGATCTCGCGGGCGGCCCGCCGTACCGCCGCGGCGAACTCGGCCGGCGAGCGCGCTCCGCGCAGTTGCCGGAAGACGAGGTTCGGCCGCGGGGGCCGGTCGGGCGTGGACGAGGGCACCGTTGACGACGCCATGGCCGGGTCCTCTCTGCGAACCGTCGAACCATGCCGGAAACGGGCGAGCTGTCCGTGTGCCACCCTGTTTCCGGCGGGCTTGAACGTACCTGCTGTGACGGAGTCACCACGCGGAGTTTGGCTACAAAACGGATATGTCCTCCACGATCTGCCATGAACTGCCATCCTTTGCGGCGCACTTTCGCCGTAGCCGTTGACGGACCGGCTCGTTGGACTCTGTGGACCGGGAGCCCGCCCGACTCCCGACCCGCTCGTCCAAACAGGGATCGTGTCTGTGGTGGAGGCCGGGATGATGATGACCAGTCGGAGTGATGATCCGTTAGATCCGCCGCGTACTGACTGTGACGTGGTCACGGTGCCGGCCCGGCAGGGCCTGGAGGCGGTCGACATCCTGCGGCGCGGAGCGGTCGAGGCGGTGGGCCCGGTGCTGCACGACGACGGCGGCGCCACCCTCGGCTTCCTCGTGCCGCCGGGTACGGCCGCCGCCTGGGACGTGCCGGGCAGCACCTGTACGGAGACCGACGGCCGCGGACTGCTGCTGAACCCCGAGCCGCAGCCGCCGGTGGAGGGTTCCGACTGGCTGCTGCCGCCCGGCGAGGCGGATCTGGCGACGGATCCCGCCGTGCTGCGCCAGGCGCTGGGCGAGGCGCAGCGCATGATCGAGGCGGCCGACGGCTGCTCGTGAGCCCCGCGCGGGCTCCGGACGACGCCGCGGTCCCGTCCCGGGACGACCCGCGCGTGGGTCCCGGGTGAAGCCGCCGAACTGGCCGGGTGACCCATGCGGGTCTCGGGTGGAGCCGGGCGGTCCGGGGTGGTCCATGTGGGTTCCGGAGGGTGCCGAACTGGCCGGGTGACCCATGCGGGTCTCGGGTGGAGCCGGGCGGTCCGGGGTGGTCCATGTGGGTTCCGGAGGGTGCCGAACTGGCCGGGTGACCCATGCGGGTCTCGGGTGGAGCCGGGCGGTCCGGGGTGGTCCATGTGGGTTCCGGAGGGTGCCGAACCGGCCGGGCGATCCACGCGGGTCTCGGACGAAACCGCGTCGGCCTGGTGGCGTCCTCGGATTCCGGATGAACCCTTGTCGCCCTGGGTGGCTCACGCGGGCCCGGACGAGGCCGCGGGCCGGGACATCGCCGCACCGCACGGACACCGCAGCGCGGTTCGCGTCGGTCGTGGCCGGCGAGGGCCCCTTCCGCGTCGCACGGGCGGGCGCGCGGCCCGGCTGCCGGCACCTGGGACAATGGCCTGATGGGCAGGGCGAGGAGCGGTGGGCGCGGACAGGGCGGCGGCGGTGCGGAGACCGTCACCGAGGACGTCGACGGCGGGCTCGCCCAGCTGATCCCCGACCGGGACCGGCCCCGGGCCTGGACCCTGCTGATCGACGGGGCCCCGCAGTCGCACGTCGACCTGGACGATCCCGCGTACCTCTCCTTCGAGTACCAGCGCCGGTTCGGCCATGTCGTCGACCTCGTCGTCCCGCCCGGCAAGCCGTTGCAGGTTGTGCACCTCGGCGGCGGCGCCTTCACCCTCGCCCGGTACGTCGCGGCCACCCGCCCCCGTTCCACCCAGCAGGTCGTCGAGCGTGACGCCGCGCTGGTGCGACTGGTGCGGCGGGAGCTGCCATTGGATGCCAGGGCCCGGATCAGGGTGCGTTCGGCGGACGCCCGCGACGGGCTGGCCAAGGTGCCGGACGGCTGGGCCGCACTCGTCGTCGCCGATGTCTTCGGCGGGGCCCGCACCCCGGCCCATCTGACCTCCACCGAGTTCCTCGACGACGTCCGCAGAGCCCTGGCCCCCGGCGGCGTCTACGCCGCCAACCTCGCCGACGGGCCGCCGCTCGCGTACCTGCGCGGCCAGATCGCCACCGCAGCCGCCCGGTTCGCCGAACTCGCGCTGATCGCCGACCCCGCGGTCCTGCGCGGCAAGCGCTTCGGCAACGCCGTCCTGGTCGCCTCCGACGCGCCCCTGCCGGTCGCCGAACTGACCCGCCGGGCCGCCACCGACCCGCACCCGGGCCGGGTCCTGCACGGCCGCGAACTCCTCGACTTCACCGGCGGGGCGATCCCGGTGACGGATGTCGCGGCCGTCGCGTCACCGTCGCCGCCCGCGTCCGTCTTCCGCTGACTCGGCCCCGGAGCAGACGCAGCCCCGGACACAGCCGCATCCCGGACACAGCCGCAACCCGGACACAGTTGCAGGCACGGCCACCGACAGGCTCAGTACGTTCCGATCTCCACCCGCGGCGGGCCGTCGTGCCAGGTGCAGAACACCGACACCCGGTCCGCGCCCGAGGAGAACTCCACCCGGATCCACGACTCCGTCTTCCACACCTGCATCGACCAGCCGGGTCCCGGAGTCGCCGACACCAGCGACGCGGACGTCTCGCCGAGGTCGAAGACCGCCCGGCCGCCCTTGGTGTCATAGCCCTTGACCTCACCGGAGGCCGCCGGAGGGGGCGGGGCGGGGGTCTTCGCGGGTGTGGTGGTCCGGGAGGGTTCCGGTTCCGGCTTCCGGGACGGGGCGTCGGCCCCGGCCGACGGCTCGCGCGACGTCTCCGCGTCCTTCGACGGCTGCGAGGACGGCCGCCGCGTCGACGACGACAGCGCCTGCGACGTGTCGTCGTCCGAGCCGCCCGAACCGTCCGAGCCGCCCGAACCGGCCGCCGCGATGGGCAGAGCGCGGGGCGGGTCGTAGGCGGTGCCCTCCATCACGGTGCTGACACCCCACCACGACAGCGTGACCGCCGCGCCCGTGGCGAGCAGCCAGGCCAGTACATGTACGAGTCCTCTGCGCATCGTCGGCCCATACTGCCCCACGAGCCCCACAGGTGTCGTGCTCGCGGAGGTATCCGGAGTTGTCCACAGGCCCCGGCGGACCTCGCCCGGCATGGCGTACGGTGCCGCCCATGGCAAGTGTTCTCGTGGTCGAGGACGACCCGTTCGTACGCTCGGCGCTGATCCGGCAGCTGACCGACGCCTCACACACCGTGCGCAGCGTGGGCACGGCGCTGGAGGCGCTGCGCGAGGTCGCCCATATCCGCTTCGACGTGGTCGTACTGGACCTCGGACTGCCCGATCTCGACGGCTCCGAGGCGCTGAAGATGCTGCGCGGCATCACCGACGTCCCCGTCATCGTCGCCACCGCCCGGGACGACGAGACGGAGGTCGTACGGCTGTTGAACGCCGGCGCGGACGACTACCTGACCAAGCCCTTCTCGGTGGAACACCTGTCGGCCCGGATGGCGGCCGTCCTGCGCCGCGCCCGCTCCGGCGGCGGGGAGAGCGCGCCCTCGCCGGTGATCCGGGTCGGCGGCCTGACCGTCGACCCGCTGCGCCGCCAGGCCGAACTGGACGGCGCCCGGCTCGACCTGACCCGCCGGGAGTTCGACCTGCTCGCCTTCCTCGCCGGACGGCCCGGTGTGGTGGTCGCCCGCAAGGAACTGCTCGCCGAGGTGTGGCAGCAGTCCTACGGCGACGACCAGACCATCGACGTCCATCTGTCCTGGCTGCGCCGGAAGCTGGGCGAGACCGCCGCCCGGCCCCGCTATCTGCACACCCTGCGCGGTGTCGGCGTGAAGCTGGAACCGCCCGCCGGCCAGGCCCCGCAGACGCCGCGGATGCCCGGAGCGGAGCCGCCGCGATGAGGTGGGCCCTGGTCAAGGTGTCGCTGGCGGTGACCGCGATGGTCGTGGTGTCCTTCGCCGTACCGCTCGGACTGGTCATCCGGGAGATGGCCCGCGACCGCGCGTTCGCGGGCGCCGAGCGGGAGGCGGCGGCCGTCGCCCCCGCGCTGTCCATCACCACCGACCGCGACCAGCTCGAACGCGTCGTGGCGTCCACCGGGTCCGACACCGACATGGCCGTGCACATCCCGGCCGGTGACGGCAGCGAGGCCATGGAGATGGGGCAGCGGCGGGCCGCCCCCGAGGACATCGCGGCGGTGCGGGACCTGGGCCGCGCCTCCACCTCCACCGTGTCCGGCGGTTCGGCGCTGCTCCAGCCGGTCGCGCTCAGCAGCGGCGAGATCGCGGTGGTCGAGGTGTTCGTCCCCGAGTCCGAGGTCACCAACGGTGTCGGCACGGCGTGGGCGGTGCTCGCCGGGGTCGGGGTCGCGCTGATCCTCGGCTCGGTCGCGGTCGCCGACCGGCTGGGCGTGCGGATGGTGCGGCCCGCGCAGCGGCTGGTCGAGGGGGCGCACGAACTGGGGGAGGGGAAGCTGGGCGCCCGGGTCCGGGAGACGGGACCGACCGAACTGCGGCTGGCGGCGGTCGCGTTCAACTCCATGGCCGACCAGGTCGTCCAACTCCTCGCCAACGAGCGGGAACTGGCCGCCGACCTGTCCCACCGGCTGCGTACGCCGCTGACCGTGCTGCGGCTCAACGCCGCCTCCCTCGGCGAGGGCCCGGCCGCCGAGCAGACCCGGGCGGCGGTGGAGCAGCTGGAGCGCGAGGTGGACACCATCATCCGCACCGCCCGCGACGCCAAGCCGCAGACGGCCGCCGCGGGACCCGGCGCCGGGTGCGACGCGGCCGAAGTGATCCGCGAGCGGATGGAGTTCTGGTCGGCGCTCGCCGAGGACGAGGGCCGTAAATGGCGGATGGCCGGGGCCGACCGGCCGGTGCGCATCCCCGTGGCCCGCTCCGACCTTGCCGCCGCCCTCGACGCGCTGCTCGGCAACGTCTTCCGGCACACGGCCGAGGGCACCGCGTTCGCGGTCGACGTGCACAACGGCGAGGACGCGGTGATCGTGCTCGTCTCCGACGCGGGCCCCGGCATACCCGACCCCGACGCGGCGATGGCCCGCGGCCGGGGCTCCGGCAGCGACGGCTCGACCGGGCTCGGCCTGGACATCGTGCGCCGGCTCGCCGAGGACACCGGTGGCGACGTACGGATCGGCTCGTCGGTGCTCGGCGGGACCGAGGTACGCATCTGGATCCAGCTCGACGGACGCGAGCGGGCGCCCCGGCGGCGCGGGCACCGGGGCACCATGCGCCGGCGCAGACCGGGCCGGCCGGCCGTTTCCTTTAACCGGTCCCGATCCCTTCCTTAAGCGCATCCTAAGGTCACCGACCGCCTCCCGGAACAGGAACTTTGTCCGATTCCGGATCGCTAGCGTGCTGCCACATCCCCACGAACGGCAACGAAGGCAGGCACGCGATGAGCACGCACCGGCGCAGGGTCAGCGGCAGGAACAAGGCGATCGGCGCGGTGGTCGCCACGGCCGTGGCCGGCGGCGGAGCGTTCCTGTTCACCAGCACCGCCCAGGCGGCCGGTGTCGGCGCGGCCTACACGAAGACGAGCGAGTGGTCGACCGGTTACACCGCCCGGTACGTGGTGACCAACAACAGCGGTGAGCGGAACCAGGACTGGACGCTGGAGTTCGACCTGCCCGCCGGCACCGAACTCGGCTCGCTGTGGAACGCCGAGTCCACGGTGGACGGCCGGCACGTCACCGTACGGTCCGCCAAGTGGGACACCGACGGTCTGGCCGCCGGCGAGTCCGTCACCGTCGGCTTCGTCGCCAAGGGCGCCGGCGACCCGACCGGCTGCCTGGTCGACGGCGCCACGTGCGGCACGGACACCGCCCCCGTGCCCGAGCCGAGCGGCCGCCCCACCGACGCCCCCACCCCCACCCGGCAGCCCACCCCCACCGGGGAACCGACGCCGACCGAGGAGCCGACCGCCGGGCCCACCGAGAGCACGGGCACGGGCAACGGCACCGACGCGGGATTCGCGCCGTACGTCGACACCTCCCTCTTCCCCGCGTTCGACCTGCTCGCGAGCGCCGAGGCGACCGGCGTGAAGAACTACAACCTCGCCTTCATCACGGACGGCGGCGGCTGCACCCCCAAGTGGGGCGGTGTCAGCGGCCTCGGCGACAACGTGGTCGCCGGACAGATCGGCGCGCTGCGCGCCAAGGGCGGTGACGTCCGCGTCTCCTTCGGCGGCGCGGCCGGCTCCGAACTGGGCACCACCTGCGGCTCGGTGGACGCGCTCACCGCCGCCTACACCAAGGTCGTCGACACCTACGAGCTCACCAAGGTCGACTTCGACGTCGAGGGCGGAGCGCTGCCCAACGCGGCGGCCAACACCCGCCGCGCGGAGGCCATTGCCAGGCTGCAGCAGGCCCACCCGGACCTGGACGTCTCCTTCACCCTCCCGGTCATGCCGGAAGGCCTCACCCAGGACGGCGTCAGCCTGCTCGCGGACGCCAGGAAGAACGGCGTACGGATCGACGCCGTCAACATCATGGCGATGGACTACGGGCCGGCGTACAGCGACGACATGGGCACCTACGCCGAGCAGGCCGCCACCGCCACCCAGGCCCAGATCAAGGGCGTCCTCGGGCTGAGCGACAGCGAGGCCTGGAAGACGGTCGCCGTCACCCCCATGATCGGCGTCAACGACGTCGTCACCGAGATCTTCAAGGTCGAGGACGCCACCCAGCTGGTGAAGTTCGCCGAGTCCAAGGGGATCGGCTGGCTGTCCATGTGGTCCGGCACCCGTGACCAGCAGTGCCCCGGCGGCACCAAGCCGTCCGCCGACGCCACCTGCAGTTCGATCCTGCAGGGCAAGTTCGACTTCTCGAAGGCGTTCGCGGCCTACAACTGAGCGCCTACAACTGAGCGCCTGCAACTGAGCGCCTGCAACTGAGCGCCTGCAACTGAGCGCCGGGAACGAGCACGGCGACGAGCACGGCGACGAGCACGGCGACGACGAGCCCTCACGAGGAACGGGGAAACGAGTGCCCCGGCCGGTCCACCCCCCACCCGGCCGGGGCACCCGCGCGTCCGGTGGCAGCCGGACGCGCGGACGGGGCGCGGCGCGGTACTCCCCCGGGCGGGCCCGGACACACGTACGGGGCGCGGTACTCCCCTAGGACACCGCGCCCCGCCCCCCGTACCCGCGTCCCCCATCCCCGTCCCCCGGACCCGGAGCAGGTCGGGTACTCCGGATCCGAAGCAGGTCAGGTGCTCCGGACCCGGAGCGGCTCAGACGCCCTCGGGCTCCGGGAGCTCTCCCGACTTGGCCGCACGCGCGTACCACAGGGCGCTGGACTTCGGCGTCCGCTGCTGGGTCACGTAGTCGACGTACACCGCGCCGAAGCGCTTGTCGTAGCCGTACGCCCACTCGAAGTTGTCCAGCAGGGACCACAGGTAGTAGCCCCGCACGTCGGCGCCGTCGGCGATGGCCCGGCGTACCGCCGACAGGTGGCCGTGCAGGTACGCGACGCGCTCGGGGTCGTGCACCGTGCCGTCGGCGTCCGGCTTGTCGTCGTAGGCCGCGCCGTTCTCGGTGATGTACAGGGGCAGTCCGGGTGCCTCACGCTGGTAGCGCATGATCAGCTCGTGCAGGCCGGTCGGGTCGACCGACCAGCCCATCTCGGTCTGGTCGCCCGGCGACTGGTGGAAGGCGACGTCGTCCGCGGCGGGCCACGGCGAGTGCTCGCTCGCCCCGTGCCCGTCGGCCCGGGGGCCCTTGGCGTCCGGGTCCGCCGCCGAGACCAGGGTGGGCGTGTAGTAGTTGAGGCCGAGGGCGTCCAGCGGCTGGTGGATCAGGTCCAGGTCGCCGTCCTCGATGCAGGACCAGTCGGTGAGCGACGAGGTCGCCTCCAGCAGGGTCTCCGGGTAGGCGCCGTGCAGGATCGGGCCGTGGAAGATGCCGCCGGACAGGTCGTCGATCTTGCGCGCCGCCGCCCGGTCGGCCGGGTCGCCCGGCGAGAGCGGCCGTACCACCGAGGTGTTGAGGCTGAGGGAGATCTGGTTGCGGGCGGGCATCACCGAGCGCAGCGCCTTGGTGCCCAGGCCGTGCGCCAGGTTCAGGTGGTGGGCGGCCTTCAGCGCGGCCGCCGGGTCGGTGCGGCCGGGCGCGTGGACCCCGGAGGCGTAGCCCAGGAAGGCGCTGCACCACGGCTCGTTGAGCGTGATCCAGTTCTCCACGCGGTCGCCGAGCGCCTCGCCCATGATCTGCGCGTACTCCGCGAAGCGGTACGCGGTGTCGCGCTCGGGCCAGCCGCCCGTGTCCTCCAGCTCCTGCGGCAGGTCCCAGTGGTAGAGGGTGACGGCCGGCTTGATGTCCTTCGCCAGCAGCTCGTCGACCAGTTTGCGGTAGAAGTCCAGGCCGCGCTGGACGGCCGGGCCGCGGCCGGTCGGCTGCACCCGTGACCACGAGACGGAGAAGCGGTAGGCGCCCAGGTTGAGGTCCGCCATCAGGGCCACGTCGTCGCGGTAGCGGTGGTAGTGGTCGACAGCGATGTCACCCGTGTCGCCGCCGATGGTCTTGCCCGGTGTGTGACTGAAGGTGTCCCAGATGGAAGGCGTGCGCCCGTCCTCCCGCACCGCTCCCTCGATCTGGTACGCGGAGGTCGCGGCGCCCCAGAGGAAGGCGGGAGGAAAGGTCACCGGGGTCGCCGGCGTTGCGGAGTCAGACATGGAAGCGCTCCCATAGATGGTCGTGGAAGACCGACGAGTACGAAAGGACGGACCACTGCGGAAAGACAGGGGGAGGTGAGGAGGGGCCGAGGCGGCGGTGACCCGGCCCCCGGGACACGTACGGGGACGAGCGGGCGTCAGCCCTTGACGGCGCCCTGCATGATGCCGCCCACGATCTGCTTGCCGAAGATCGCGAAGACCAGCAGCAGGGGCAGCGTGCCCAGCAGCGCACCCGCCATGATCAGGGACTGGTCCGGGGTGAAACCGCGGCCCAGGCCCGCGACCGCGACCTGCACGGTCGGGTTACCGGTCTGGGTGAGCACCAGGAACGGCCACAGGAAGTCGTTCCAGGCCTGCACGAACATCAGCATGCCGAGCACGGCCATCGCCGGCCGCGCGGCCGGGAACACCACGTGCCAGATCACGCGCCAGCTGCCCGCGCCGTCCACCCGGGCGGCCTCGATCACCTCGTCCGGCAGCGCCTGGAGCAGGTACTGCCGCATGAAGAACACGCCGAAGGCGCTCACCAGCGACGGGAAGATGACCGCCTGGAGCTGGTCGGTCCAGTCGAGCTTGGCGACCATCATGTACAGCGGGATGATGCTGAGCTGCGGCGGGATCATCATGGTGCCGATGACGATCAGCATCAGCATGTTGCGGCCCTTGAAACGCAGCTTGGCGAAGGCGAACCCGGCGATCGTCGACAGCACGACGATGGTCACCGCCGAGACGCCCGCCACGATCGTGGTGTTGAGGAACGCCTCTCCGAGGTTGGCCTCGGTCCAGGCGACCTCCAGGTTCTTGAACAGGTTGGAGCCGAACCAGAACGGTGGCGGGGTCTCCGCCAGGCGCTGGTTGTCCCGGGACGCGGCGACCGCGGTCCAGAACAGCGGGAACAGCGACACGAGCGTGAAGACGATCAGAATCGCGTACGCGATCGGACCGCCGTGCAGCGTGCCGCCCGCCCGCGCGGACTTGGGCAGACGCGAGCGCTTCGGCTTCTTGGCGGGGGTGGTCTCGGGGGGCGTCACAGTCGTCGTCACGGCCACAACTCCTTAACTGCTGGCGCGCAGCCGGCGCGAGATGACGTGGTTGATGATGCCGATGACGATCAGGATCGCGAACATCGTCCAGGCGATCGCCGAGGCGCGGCCCAGGTGCTGGTTCACCCAGCCCTGCTCGTACAGGTACAGGCCGAGCGTCTGGAACTGGTGCTCGGCGCCGCCGGACGCGCCCTTGTTGGGGTCGAACAGCAGCGGCTCGCCGAAGAGCTGGCTGGCGCCGATCGTCGAGACGACCACGGTGAACAGGATCGTCGGGCGCAGCGAGGGCAGCGTCACGTGGAGGAACTGCTTCCAGCGGCTGGCGCCGTCCAGCGCCGCCGACTCGTACAGGTCCTGCGGGATCGCCTGCATCGCGGCCAGGTAGATGAGCGCGTTGTAGCCGGTCCAGCGCCAGATGACGATGCTGGAGACGGCGAACTGGCCGGGCCACTTGTCGTCCTGCCAGCCGATCGGGTCGATCCCGGCGAAGTCCAGCGCCCAGTTGATCATGCCGTAGTCGCGCCCGTAGAGCAGCACGAACACCAGGGTGGCGGCGGCGATCGAGGTGGCGTACGGGGCGAGCATCGCGACCCGGTAGAAGGTCGAGGCGCGCAGCTTGTAGTTGAGGATGTGGGCGATGCCCATGGCCATCATCAGCTGCGGGACCGTCGAGATGAGGCCGATGGTCAGGGTGTTCTGCGCCGCGTTCCAGAAGAAGTCGTCGTCGAAGATCCGGGTGTAGTTCTTCAGCCCGACCCAGTTCATGTCGGTCGGGGCGGTCAGCTCCACCTGGTGCAGCGAGGCCCAGCCGGTGTAGATCAGCGGGAACAGGCCGAAGGCCGCGAACAGCAGGAAGAACGGCGCGACGAACGTGTACGGGCTCCAGCGCGCGTCGCGCTGCCAGCGGCGGGAGAGCTTGGCCCGGCGCTTCTCTTCCTTGCTGAGCGGGGAGCCGTCGGGCCGACGGCCCGGGGCCGCGCCCCCCTTGACGGGGGACGCGGCGGTGTCGGAGCGGGTGGCCATTCGGGTCACTTGTCCAGGTTGTTGTCGATGGTCTTGGTGGCCGTCTCCCATGCCTCCTTGGCGGACTTGCCCTTCGTCACCAGGATGACGCCGTTGTCCGTCAGGCCCTGCTGGATGATCTGGTCCTTCGCACCGATGACCTGGACCGGGATCTGCTTGGCGGCCTCGGAGAAGATCGTGCCGATCGGCGCGTCACCGGTCATGTCGTTCTTCGCACCGGTCACCTCGGCGCTGGTGTACGAGGCCGGGGCGCTCGGGAAGCTGCCCTGCACCTCGAACAGCTTCGCCTGCTGCTCGGGCGCGGTCAGCCAGGCCACCAGCTTCTGCGCCTCCTCGACGTTCTTGCCGTTCTTCGGCACGCCGAGGAAGGAGCCGCCCCAGTTGCCGGACTTGGGAGCCACGGCCACGTCCCACTTGCCCGCGGCGTCCTCCTTCGACTTGCCCTTGATGTAGCCGAGCATCCACGGCGGGCAGGCGACGGTGGCGAACTTGCTGTTGGCGATGGTCGTGTCCCAGGCCGGCTGGAACTGCGTCTGCGACTGGACCAGGCCCTTCTCGGCGGCCTCGGCGGTCAGGTCGAAGGCGGCCTTGACGGCGGGGTTGGTCTTGTAGATGACCTCGCCGGAGGCGTCGTAGAACTTCTCCTCCTCGCTGGCGAGGACGGCGTTGATCAGACCGCCGGGGGAGTCCATGAAGAAGGTGTCCTTGCCGGCCTTCTTCTTGTACTTCTCACCGGTCGCGATGAACTTGTTCCAGTCGCCGGCCCACAGCTTGCCGACCTCCTCGCGGTCGGTCGGCAGACCGGCCTTCTCGAAGAGGTCCTTGCGGTAGCAGATGGCCATCGGGCCGATGTCGGTGCCGAGCGCGATGGTCTCGCCGCCCTTGGCGGTGGCCTGCTCCCACTTCCAGTCGAGCCAGTTCTCCTTCTTCACACCCTCGGCCTTGGACATGTCCGCGAACTTGTCCGCCTGGGTGGCGACGACCTCGGCGATGTTGCCGACCTCGACCGCCTGGACGTCCATCAGACCGCTGTTCGTGGTCAGGTGGTTGAGCAGAGCGGGGTAGTAGTTCTCGTTCCGCTCGACGACGTTCTCTTCGATGTTGATGTCGGGGTTGAGCTTCTCGTACTCGTCGTAGAGTCCGGCTTCCTTGAAGCCCATGGTGCCGAAGAGACCCAGGGTGATCGTGGTCTTGCCCTCGCCGCCGCCCGACGAGGACTCGGAGTCGTCTCCGCCGTCGTCGGCACAGCCGGCCAGCAGCCCGGTGCCCAGCGACACCACGGCCGCGATGGCCAGTGCCTTGCGGGCGATGGGCTTCCCCCCGCCCGACCGCTGACGGGAGAAGGGGAGGGTACGTGCTCGCATTGCGTCCTCCTGTTGCCCTGACGTGCCGACCCCCCGGCCAACGGCGTTGTTGGACCGTATTCTGCGCGTTGCGGCTCGGGCGGGGAACGTGCGGGTTGTGTATGTGTCAGGTACCGTGGGAGCGCTCCCACAAGTGATGTGTTGAAGAGTCGCGGGTCCGGGCGGGGGTGTCAAGGGAACAGACGAGGCAAAGTGCGTTCAGTTATCTGCCTGTTAACTTGACGCCGCGGTCCCGTCGTTCGGAACCCCGCGGTCCGCACGCCGGCCTTCCGGCGGTGGTCACCGCCTCCACCGGGGCTGTTACATTCCAGGCCGGCGTGACATACGAAGGAAGGCGGAGCCGATGGCAAGCCACGGAGCGCGGGGCCGAAGCGGCGGCCGGCCCACCCTTGAAGAGGTGGCCGCGCGCGCCGGGGTGGGCCGGGGCACGGTTTCCCGGGTGATCAACGGCTCGCCCCGGGTGAGCGACGCCACGCGCGCCCTCGTGGAGGCGGCGGTCGCCGAGCTCGGCTACGTCCCGAACACGGCCGCCCGCGCGCTGGCCGCCAACCGTACGGACGCCATCGCCCTCGTCGTGCCCGAGCCGGAGACCCGGTTCTTCGCCGAGCCGTACTTCTCCGACATGCTCCGGGGTGTCGGCGCGGCGCTCTCCGACACCGAGATGCAGCTGCTGCTGATCTTCGCCGGCAGTGACCGGGAGCGGCAGCGGCTCGCCGACTACCTGGCCGCCCACCGGGTGGACGGTGTGCTGCTGGTCTCGGTGCACGCCGACGACCCGCTGCCCGACATGCTGTCCCAGCTGGAGATCCCCGCGGTGATCAGCGGCCCCCGCTCGGCCGCCGAGACCCTCGCCTCGGTGGACTCCGACAACTACGGCGGTGCCCGTCAGGCGGTCGAACATCTCATCGGCCGCGGCCGGCGCACCATAGCCCACATCACCGGCCGCCTGGACGTGTACGGAGCCCAGCGGCGTATCGACGGCTACCGCGAGGCCCTGAGCGACGCGGGTCACGAGGCGGACGAGCTGCTGATCGAGCCGGGCGACTTCTCGGAGGACGGCGGCCGGCGCGCGATGGCGGCGCTGCTGGAGCGACGGCCCGACCTGGACGCCGTCTTCGCCGCCTCGGACGTCACCGCGGCCGGCGCGCGGCAGGCCCTGCGCG
>NZ_NEUB01000701.1:21396-22605 GCF_002910825.1 Streptomyces sp. SM1
GCTGACCAGCGTGCGCCAGCCGATCGTGGAGATGGGCCGCGCGATGATCGACCTGCTGCTCACCGAGGTCGCCGACCGCCGGCCGTCCGTGTCCCGGGGGCTGGAGCGGCGGCAGATGGTGCTGGCCACGGAGCTGGTGGGCCGCGCCTCGTCGTGACGCGCGATGCGTACGGTGTGCGCGCGGGCGCGGGCGCGGGGAGGGCGCCCGCCCGTCGTGCACGGCGCGGGAACGAGTTCAGCCGGTGGCCTCCGCGGAGGCCACCGGCTGACCGGTGAGGGTGAGTGACGGGACTTGAACCCGCGGCATCCTGGACCACAACCAGGTGCTCTACCAGCTGAGCTACACCCACCATGGCCTTGTCGTCGAGGTCAGTGACTTCTCCGACCGGCCGAGAAAAAGTGTACAGGGTCCGAAGGGGTGCTCGCGCACGGCTTTTCGCGAAGGCCTCCCAGGACCCCTCGATGCCCCTACTGAGCAGGCAGTACGTGCTTGGCGGCGATCTTCTTCGCGGTGTCGGAGTCGGGTCCCGGCTGGGGTACGAAGACGGCCTCGCGGTAGTAGCGCAGTTCCGCGATGGACTCGCGGATGTCGGCGAGGGCGCGGTGGTTGCCGTTCTTCTCGGGGCTGTTGAAGTACGCCCTCGGATACCAGCGGCGGGCCAGCTCCTTGACGCTGGACACGTCCACGATGCGGTAGTGCAGGTAGTCCTCCAGGGTCGGCATGTCCCGCAGCAGGAACCCGCGGTCGGTGCCGACGCTGTTGCCGCACAGGGGGGCCTTGCCGGGCTCCTTGACGTGTTCCCTCACGTACTCCAGGACCCGCCGCTCGGCATCCTCGAGCGTCGTGCCGTCCGGCAGCTCGTCGAGCAGACCGGACGCGGTGTGCATCTCCCGCACCACCTCCGGCATCGTCTCCAGGGCCCGGTCCGGCGGGCGGATGACGATGTCCACGCCCTCGCCGAGCACGTTCAGCTCGGAGTCGGTGACGAGGGCGGCCACTTCGATGAGTGCGTCGTCCGACAGCGAGAGGCCGGTCATCTCGCAGTCGATCCACACCATGCGATCGTTCATGTGTCTAACCATAAGGCTCGGCCACGCCGTGCGGACCCCGAGGTCGTGCCGGGGATGCCGGTGTGAACATCACAGGACACGGTGGTGCGCCGGGCGGGGCGACGGGCCGGAGGCCGGAGGGCTCCGGCCCGTCGAGTG
>NZ_NEUB01000702.1 GCF_002910825.1 Streptomyces sp. SM1
TCGGGCTGTGGACCGGTGACGGCGGCGAGGGCTCCAAGTACTGGCAGACCGTGCTCACCGAGATCAAGAATCGGGGCGTCCGTGACGTGCTGATGCTGGTCTGCGACGGCCTGTCCGCGCTGCCGGACGCGGTGAACACCGTCTGGCCGCAGACCGTGGTGCAGACCTGCGTGGTCCACCTGATCCGCAACAGCCTGCGCTATGCCTCGCGCCGCGACTGGGCCGACGTCGCCCGCGACCTCAAGCCCGTATACACCGCCGTCAACGAGGAAGCGGCCCGCACCCGGCTCACAGAGTTCGCCGAGAAGTGGGGCACGCGCTACCCCTCGATCCCGCAGTGCTGGGAACGGGCCTGGAGCGAGTTCGTGCCCTTCCCCGGCCTCCCGGACGCGATCCGCCAGGTCGTCTACACCACCAACGCGATCGAGTCGCTGAACGCCCGCTACCGGCGCGCGGCCCAGGCCTGCGGACACTTCCCCAACGAGACCGCCGCTCTCAAGCGCCTCTACCTCGCCACCCTCGCCCTGGACCCCACCGGCCGCGGCCGCCAGCGATGGAACAACCGCTGGAAGACCGCCCTCAACGAGTTCGACGTCCTCTTCGACGGCCGCCTTACGACCGGACGGGTGTAGTCCGATCAGCCCACCGAAGAACCTGTAGGCCAAACAGACGAACTACACCTGATTCCTGATAGACCCGATCCTTGGAACAGGCCTCGGCGACCCTCGACTTCACCCGGCCCGTGGCGCTCATCCTGCTCGGCGTCGTCATCTTCGTCGAGGACGAAGCCGAGGCGCACGGCATCGTGCGGCGCCTGATGGACGCCCTGCCCTCCGGCAGCCACCTGGTCCTCTCCCACACCATCACCCGCCCCGACATGCCGGACGTGGACGCGGCCGTGGCCTTCTGGAACGAGAACGGCACCCCGAGACTGACCCAGCGCACCCCGGAAGCCGTCACCCGCCTCTTCGACGGCCTGGAGCTCCTCCAGCCCGGCGTCGTCTCCTGCAACCGCTGGCGCCCGGACGACGACACCGCCCTGCCGGCCGAGGTGGCCATGTTCGGCGGCGTCGCCCGCAAGCCCTGACCACCCGGCCCGCCGGGGCGCCGATCCGGTATCCTGTGGATCGAGCGCCCCGGCGGGCGCTGCGGCACACGTCCCGGGTTCCACCCGGCCCACACCGCAGCCGTCGGCCAGGACGCTCAGGGCTTGACGCCGGACCCGGCACCGACCCCGGTTCCGATCAAGCTCGCCTACGCCTTCGTAGCTCAGGGGATAGAGCACCGCTCTCCTAAAGCGGGTGTCGCAGGTTCGAATCCTGCCGGGGGCACAGAGCAAAGGGCCAGCTCAGGAGGGGTTTCCTCCCAGGCTGGCCCTTCGTCGCGTCCGGGGTCGTGCCACACGCGTGCCACTAATGCCACGCGGATGCCACATCCTCTAGCCGGTGGCCTCTCCCCCGCCCTCGCGGATCATGGCTCCGAGCCGATCAGCGATGGCCCGGTCGCGGTCGCTGGTCATGTGCTGGTAGATCAGCGCGGCGCGCGAGCTGCTGTGCCCCATCCTCGTCATCAGCTCCCGCGTACTCGCGCCGGCCGTCGAGGCCAGCGTGTTGCCCGTGTGCCGGAGATCGTGGAAGTGCAGTTCGGTCGTGACGCCCGCGGCCTTCCGGGCCTTGACCCAGTCGTCTCGGAAGTTGCTCCGCCGCAGTTGCCCGCCCTGCGGCCCGATGAAGACGTGCCCGTCGCGACCGGGAGCGGCGAAGTGCTCCAGGTGGTGCGTCACTGCGTCGAGCAGTTCGGCCGGGAAGGAGACGGAGCGCACCCCGGCCGCGGATTTCGGCGCCTTGTCGAAGAGCCGGCCGTCCTGCAGCTCGGCCTGAGCCCGGCGCACGGTGACGGTCAGCCCCTCCAGGTCGACGTCCCGGCGCCGCAGGGCCGCCAGCTCCCCGAACCGCAGAGTGGTGAAGGCCGCCAGGAGCACGAGCAGCCGGTAGCGCGGCGCGATGGAGTCGGCGACGGCGAAGACCTCCGCCACCGTGAGGACCGGCCGCTCGGGCACGTCGTAACGGTCCGCGCCCTTGATGCGGCACGGGTTGCGACGGATCAGCTCGTCGTCCACGGCGGTGTTCATCAGGGCACGCAGCAGTTGGTACGCCTTGACCACCGACGGCTCACCGACGCCGGCCGCGAGGAGCTTTCCGCGCCAGCTGCGCACCCGGGCCGTCGTCACGTCGGCCACGCTCCCGGCCCCGAAGGTGGGCAGGATGTGCAGCCGCATCACCGACTCGTTCCGCTCACGGGTGCGGTCGGCAAGCTTCCGGTCCCGCAGCCATGCGGTGGCGTACTCGGCGAAGTTCACCACCCCAGCGTCCGGGTCCGACCACTGCCCGCGCGCAATGTCCGACTCAATGTGCGTCAGGGCGACTTGGGCATCGGTCTTGGTCGCGTACGTCTTCTCCGCCGGACGCAGCTGCCCCGTCTCCGGGTCCCGGTAGCGGACCTGCCAACGGCCGGACGGAAGCTGTCGGACGGAACCGAAGTCCCGCCGCCTCCCCTTCTTGTTCGCCATCAGGCAGCCCTCCGCAGGGAGCTGCGGCGGTCACCGATCGGCTGCACCGTGTTGGCGTCGATGAAGGCGTTCAGTGCGCTCTCCGGGATGCGGACGTGCCGGCCGACCTTGACGAACACGATGCGCCGCTCGGCGATGAGGCGGCGCGGAAAGCGTTCTGTGGTGCCGAGGAGTTCGGCCACCTGCGCCACGGACAGGTAGCGGTCAGCCATGTGTGGGTTCTCCTTCCGGTGAAGTAGCGGAGTTGCGAGAGGCAGCGAGCCAGGTCTCTGCGGCGGTCAGTCCGGTACCGGCGAAGCGCCAGTGAGAGAGGACAAGGACGGTGTCCGGGTCTGGCAGCGGATGACCGGCTTCGGCCGCGCGTTCGCGGGTGAGGGCTTCGTTGTGGTCGGCGCGTTCCTGGCGGAGGGCGCCGAGGGTGACGGAGTAGGTGCGGGACTTGGTGGAGAAGTGGCCGCGGAAGCCGAGCATGTGGGCCCACTTGCGCAGGCGTAGGTCTTCGAGTTCGGGGAGGGCGCCGAGGTGCCAGCAGGTGAGGATCATGCGTCGGGCGTGGTCGGTGACGCCGGAGCCGATCAGGTCGGTGATCGGGTTGCGGATGGGGCGGTCGAGGGTGCCCGCGGTCTCGGCTCCCTTGGTGGCGTACTTGGCGATGTAGGCGGCCACGGCGCGGCTGGACAGTTCGGAGGTGCCAGCGAAGTCGGCCGAGCGGATGGGGCGGATGTCGAGCTGGTCGCCGAAGCGGAAGGTGTACGCGCGGCTGTCGAGGACCGGACCGGGTACCTCGGCTTCCCTGGCCGCCCAGCGGATCGCATCGGTGAGGAGTTCGGTCGTGGCCCAGGCCGGCGGGGTGTCCTCGGCACCGTCCGGGCCGTCGAGGCGGATAGCGGCGTGGAAGTGGACGGCACCGCGCCGCTGGTACTCGGCGACCTTGGCGTAGGAGACCTTGAGGCAGTGCCGCAGCGCCGAACGGCTTAGGCCCGCGCGGGAGGCGAGGTGCTGGCGCAGGTAGGTGGTGAAGCGGCCCCAGAGCTTCCCCGCGTGTGCGTTCCACAGGACGGCCGCGCGGTAGTCGTAGCGGTCCGGGTCCAGGGGCGCGCCGAGGGCGGGGTCGTCGTCCGGGTGACGGCGTCCGCAGCGGCACCGGCCACCGCCGGGGCGGTTGTGGACGGGGCCGAAGGACGGGGCGGTGAAGGTGGCGAAGACACGCGGGTGTTGGGCCACGGCCGGGCTGATGCCTTTGCCGCCGCTCAGGCCGGCCGTGACGAGGTGGAAGGTGTCTTTGCGGTACACCTCGGCGCACGAGGCGCACCGGGTGGCGCGGCGGTTGTTGCAGCGGATGAGGAGTTGTCCGGCCGGGAGGTCGCGGTCGGTGATTTCCCGGACGATCTCCCCGGTGGCGGCGTGGACGTCGAGCCGGTGGCCCTCCATTCGGATGGGCCGCTCGCAGCCGCCGAGGCGCTGGATCTGGTGGGCATAGGTGCTGAGGTCGCCGTGCCGGGCGAGTGCTGCCAGCTGGCGGATAGCTGCGGTCGGAGCCGCAGAAGTCATGGGCGGGGTCCTCCTTGCATGGGCTTGCGGTTGGTTGCGTCGAGGGGGCTAGACAGTGCGAAAAGGCCGGGAGGTCGGCGCGGTGGTGTCAGCGGCGGGCGATGACGGAGCGGACAGTGAGGGCACACACAGCCACGGATGTGGCGGTAAGGGCGACGGCGAGGAGCATGGAGACCAAGACGGCCCCGACCACCAGGACCACGGCGGTGCCGCCGCCGACGAGAGCGAGCACGGTGCCCGGCGTGACCTGGACGGCCGGACGGGCCGGGGCCGGGGTAGCGGGTGCCGGCGGCGGGGCCGGGGTGTCCGGCGTGATGGTGGTCGGTTCGACGACCGCGGGCGGGGTGGTCAGGCCGGTGGGCTGCGGCATGGTCGGGGCCTTCGGTCGGAACATGAGCGGTCTCCCTTCGCGGGTCACTTGAGGGCGGGGTCGATGACGGGGGCGAGCAGGCTGTCGGCGAGGAGGTAGCCGCCGAGGAGCAGTACGGCGATGAGCCACCAGGGCGGGCGGATGAGCTTGATGCCGAGGACGCCGACGACGAGGAGGGCGAGCCAGAGCGGAACGTCCATGTCGGGTGGTCTCCTGTCAGGCCGGGCAGCGGTGGGTGCGGGCGGCGAGTTCGGCGGCGGCGCGGCTGTCGTACTCGGCGGAGAAGTCGCAGCGGGGAGCGGTGCAGGCGGCCAGGTGGCGGTTCCGGCCGCGTTCGACGTAGGAGGCGACGTTGACGGGGCCGATGCGTCGGAGGTTGCGGAAACGGCGGTTCACGGTGGGGCTCCTCTCAGAGGTGTGCGGCGACGGATGCGGTCATGGACGGGGGCAGGCCGAGCCGAGTGCGGACGGCGTCGGGGTCGGCGGGGCGGCCGGTGGCCGAGCGGTGTTCCTCGGCCAGGGCCCGGACGCGGTCGACGAGGGCGGGCGGCAGGGCGACGGCTGGAGCAGGCGCCGGGGCGGGAGCGGTGGCCGGCGCGGCAGAAGGCTCGGGAGCCGGTTCGGGGTCGGCGGGGTGCGGAATCTTGTGATCGGACCCTTCCGCGCCGGACGAACCGCCGTCAGGAGCCGTAGCGGCGTCCGTCGCAGGAGAGGCAGCGGGCCCTTCCGGGGTGTGCGGAGCGTGGGCCAGCAGCGTGCCGCCGAAGAAGGCGACAGCGGGCCAGCCCGCGACCGTCACGCGGAGCCAGGCGGGTACGTCGTCCAGGTCGAGGAGGCCGGCCGTGGCGACGTTGGCGCCGAGGGACGCGGCCAGGGCTACGAGGAACCACAAACGCGGACCGCCGGCCGCCTGACCCGCTCGCTGTGACTGGCGCATCCGACGCCAGGCGGCGACCAAGAGTAGGTCGACACTCACGGGATAGGCCCACGCCTTCCAGCCGTCCTGTCCGGCCGCCGCGGCGACGTCGTGCAAGTGGGAGAAGGACAGGGCACCGGCGATGACGGCCTGCACGATCACGGCGTCCACGCGGGCCAGGTGGGCACGCATCGGCTCGGGCTCCTTCGGTTTCGGCAAGGCAGGGGTAGGGACTTGGCGTGAGGCGGTCACGCCGACCGTTGCAGGGGAAGTGCGGCTACCCGGTCACCGGGCGCGTGGCGGGCTGCACGACGGGAGCAGCGGAAGGCTGCGGCACCACGGGGCGGAAGGTGTCCAGGCGGGGCAGTACCGGAATCAGGCCCGAAGTGTCGCGGCAGACGGCCGCCGCGTCTTCGAGGGTGAGATGCGGGGAGCGGACCCGGGACCAGCCGCCGGAGGAGTCACCGACGACCGCGACGCCGGGTCGTTCGGCCGGGATCCTGGTAGCCGCCAGCGCCGCTTCCGGTGCGATGTCGCCGAGGGCCATGTTGGCGGACGTCTCGTCGTTGACGCGGTGGCAGACCCGCCCGGTGAGCTGGGCGCGGAGCATGGTGGCGCCTCTGCCGAGTTCGGCACCGAAGCGCTGCCCGCACACCTCAAGATAGATACCGGCCGCACGCCCGAGCTGGGCGAGGCGGATGAGCTTGGTGACCATGGCGTCCCGCCGCTTCTCGTCGTCCTTGCTCGCAGCGAGGAAGAGTTCGGCGACCTCGTCGACGACGACCACGACCGGCACCGGCCGCGCCTTCTCCGGCAGGCCCCAGACGTCCGAGGTGAGCACGGCATCCGGACCGGCCCCGCCCCTCATGCCGATGAGGCGGAAGCGCGCCTCCATCTCGTCCACCAGGACGTCAAGGAGGTCGTTAGCACGGTCCGGCGTATCGGCGAGCGCCGACAACCGGGGCCTAAACGGCGCCAGTTCGACGCCCCACTTGCAGTCGATGCCGACGAGTGCGACGGGTTGCCGGGCCAGCCCGCACAGCAGGTTCCGCAGGTACACGGACTTGCCCGACTGCGTTGCGCCGAGGATGAGTTCGTGCGGCACGGTGCGGAAGTCCCGGACGTGCCAGTGTCCGTCCTCACGCAGTGCCAGGGGCAGGGTCAGCGGTTCGGTCCGCAGCCACCGACGAGGCGGCCGGACGTCGGCGAGGACGTCCCAGCCGACCAACCGCAGCTCCAGCCTTCCCGGCTTGGTGGGCCGGACGTGCACGGCGTGCACACCCCACGCATGCCGTAGCCGGTCAGCCGACGCGTTGAAGTCTTCGGGTGCCTGGCCGGCCGCCATACGCAGCCGCATCACGAGTCCGGACCCGGTCGGCAGCGGCAGCGACCGACGAGGCGGCACGGGAGCGGCCTGCCGCCCCACCATCCGGGCGGTGGCCCGGCGCATGGCCGAGGCGGGCACAGTCAGGCCGCAGGCGTCCATCGTGGCCCGGTACGTGGCGAGCACCCGCAGCGTCACGGCCGGATACCCGACCAGCCACCAGAACAGGACCGGCAGCCGACGGCGCACAACGGCCAGCACAGCCGCCACCAGCAGCGCTAACAGCAGCATCCACAGGGCATTGGACATGGCGGTCAGCCCTGCACCGCGGCCGGGGTACCGACCATGACAGCGTCTGCCCGGTAGGCGATGCCGTGCCGAGTACGGCCGCCGAACTCGCTCTCCCAGGGTCGGGCGATAAGGCCGGACAGGAACACCGGTGCGCCCATGACCAGTCCCTCGCCGATGCCCTTCTCGGGCACGGTGACCTTGATCATGTCCGAGCCGCCCTGGGCGATGAACACCAGCTCCATGACCATGAGCCGGTCGTTGGTGACCGGGTCCACGGCCACCTCGCCGGTCTGCCGGTCCCTCACCTTAACCTCGGGGAGCTTGGTGACCAGCAGAGTGGCGGACGAGGTGTCCACGGGGATGACACGCATTCTGAACCTCACTTGATTCGGGCGCCTTCGTGGACGCCGAGCCGTTGAATACCCCCCTAGACAGCACAGGGAGGCGACCACCCCAACTGTCTAGGGGGGTTGACGCCTACCGTAAACCGACGCCCCGTCAACTGTCTAGGGGGGTATACGAGTGTGTCGCGCGAGCGTCGATGGGACCACCCGATCTCGCAGCGGCCAGTGACACCATTCGGGAGCCCCTCGCCCGCCTTTAGACCACCACCGTCAAGGGTTGTCGAGCAGGCCCAGCGCTGTATCCGGGCGGCAGTGCACGCACGCCGGCACGCCATGCCGCAGAGCTTCAACCACCTGCTCGCGGGACGCGGGACGACACCGGCCCGACTTCGTCGCTGCCCAGCAGTCCCCGGCATGGACGGCATCCACGTTCTTACGGTTGAGCCCGTACTGGAGCAGCCAGTCCGGAGGCGGCGGCCGCATCTCCTCACCTCGGCGCCGCTCAGCCTCGCGCCGCTCCTCGTCCGCGATCCACCCGTCGAGCTGCCGCACGGCAGCCGTCGCCTGCTGCACGACCACACGGCGCGCGAAGCGCAGCAGCTCCAGTCGGGACGGTTGGTCGCTCACACGTTCGATTCTACGGTTGGGTGCGCGGCTACGACGAGGGCACCCAGTTGATCTCTCGCAGCGGAGGTTGAGCGTTGTCAGCGAAGATTGGTGACCGCTAGGTTTTCTCAGCGAAGATTGAGCGGCCGTTGGGAGCCTGCTAGTCAAGGTCCGGCCCGCCGGCCACGATGAAAACGAAGATGCCCAAGCACAGCTGTTCCTTCAGATCCGACGCTTCGCTGAGGGAAGAGGGCTCCCGCTACGCAGAGTGGCAGCACGCTTTGGCGTCTCCCGAGCAACGGTCCGACGCGCCCTCAACGCGCCAGAGCCGTCGCCGGAGCATGTGATCCGGCGTCGCCCTCCCACGGTCATCGAACCGATCCAAGTTCTGATCGACCCCATGATCGACGCCGGTCTTCTGCCTAAACAGATCTGGGACCGCCTCTACGACGACACGGCAAAGCTGTGACCACGCTGATGCCGATCAGCCGCTACGTCCACCGTCGGAGAGCGTCATCGCGAGATGCCAGGTCCATGACGTGAACTCAGCTGGGCCGGAGGCGTCAGCGAGCTGCTCGTGAAGGCGATCACTGGTGCTGCACTCCGAGCTGGTTCGCGGCGGCTTCCACCGTCTGAGCGAGCAGAACGGCAATGGTCATCGGCCCGACGCCACCGGGAACCGGAGTGATCAGACGAGCTCGGGTGCGGGCGGTGTCGTAGTCCACGTCCCCGACGTTGCCCGGGTTGTAGCCAGCGTCGATCACGATAGCGCCGGGCTTGATGTCCTCACCGCGGATCAACCGGGGCCGTCCCACCGCTGCTACCACGACGTCCGCTTCCCGGACGATCGCCGACAGGTCAGTCGTGCGGGAGTGGCAATACGTCACCGTCGCGTCCTTGGCGAGCAGGAGCATCCCGGCCGGTTTACCGAGGATCGCGCTGCGACCCACCACGACGGCGTGCTTGCCGGCGAGGTTGACGGCGTACGCATCCAACAACCGCATGATCCCGCCCGGCGTGCAGGACACGAAGCCCGGCAGCGCGAAGCTCATCGCGGCGAAGGAATGCATCGTGACCCCGTCGACGTCCTTTTCAGGAGCAATGGCCTCGAACGCCGCTCGCTCGTCGATATGCCCGCCGCAGGGGTGCTGGAGCAGGATGCCGTGCACTTCCGGATCGCTGGACAGGTCCGCCAGGGTGTCGATCAATTCGGCGGTCGGGGTGGTAGCAGGAAGACCGATATGCCGGGACTGGATGCCTGCCTTCGCGCACCGCGCTCGTTTCATGCGGACGTACGTGGCCGACGCGGGATCCTCTCCCACCAGCACCGTCGCCAGACAGGGACTGGTCCCCGTGCGTCGGGAGATCTCCGCTGCCTTGGCAGCAGCCTCGTCGACAATGCGCTTGGCTAGGCTCCTGCCATCCATGAGCTGGGCCGTCTGAGTCGCGGACATCGTTGCCCTCCAGGCGTTGCTGACCACTCGCCCAGGCGCACGGCATCGACGTCTCGTCAGACCGCTCCCCGGTGGTGCTCCACCTCAGCGCCAGTCACGGCCCACGCTGAACTGTAGTAGACCCGCCACTCAACCTTCGGTGAGAACGCTCAACCTTCGCTGCGAGAGGTCACCAGTGGATGTCCCGTGCCATCGAAGGTCAGGGGTGGCCGTCCTCGGCAACAAGCTGCGCCACACCCACCCACGGGAACTCGCCGGTCTGATGGACCGCACGCACCCTCCACCAACCTGCCGGGAGCTGCACTGGAGCCTGGTCCGGCTGGCCCCCGTCGGGATACTCCACTCCCAGATCGGCGCCCGCTTCAGCCGAATCCATCAACACCGCCGGGCCATCGGTGACCCACAGTCCGCCGTCCTCCCAAGCGGTGTCCGGATCGGCCAGCACCGCCTCGGCTGCCGCGAACAACTCGGCCTCGGAGTCCGCAGCCAGCCACCGCACGAACAGCAGCTTCTCTGGCAGGAAGCACGTCTTTGCAGGTTCATCGGCCAGGACAAGCGCAGTGGCGGCGCCTACGGCGATGACACCGGCCCAGTCCTCCACCTCGCAGGCGCGGTCGTAGTCATCACGGCCATCGGCATCACCGAGGACAGAACCGTCCTCCGTGCATCCACCCCAGGCGGTCACAGAGGACTCCGGAACGACGATCAAGGGGCCGCCCATCGACCGGACCCACACCACCCCAGCACGGTCACAGCGATCGGTGTCGAGAGAAGCATCCATGCGCGCAGTCTGCCGCCCTCCACTGACACCGCTCGGAGGCCGGAGCCTTGTCGGCCGACCTGGTCACTCAAACTTCGATGTCACAGGACAGTGGAGAACCGTGGCGTCGTCCCTCGCCTTTCCGCGAGGCCATCGCTGCCCGTCGGGATCGCTGTTCTCCGCTTCCCGTACACGGCGGATGAGTTCGTCCGGGCCGGCGGACGCGAGCACGTCCAGCACGTCCGTCCAGTCGGCGAGGCCGAACCGGTCGACGAGGCGTGTCGCGCCGTCGCTCAGCAGGGTCACGGACGCCAGCGACTCCAGCGGCACCGTTCCGGTGAGGGCGTGCTCGGCTGCCCGGGGTTCGGGGCCGGCGATCCAGAAGCCGCCCGGCCGGTTACGGAGTCCCGTCAGGTCGTCGCGGTACTGGGCCAGGGCGGCAGCGTGCTCGGGCGTGCCGGTGGGTAGTCGGTCGACCGGCGCGCGGAGTTGCTTTCCGACCTGGTCCAGACGGTCGTCGGTGACAGCGGTCGCCTTCCCGTCCTGGTGGGCCAGGAGGAGGGTCGAGTCACCGAGGACGAGGTATTCCAGCGCTCCCCCGCCGACGCGGACCGCGACGACCGTGCTGGTCGGGCTGGCCCGGTAGGTCAGATCGCACGTGTCCTCGTGCAGGGACCGGACGCCGCGGAGCGCGTCGGCGAGACAGTCGGCGAGCGGCCGGACGGGATCTTGGCCGATGTTGCCCAGCAGCAGTCCGCCCAAGGTCGAGGAGAACCACGCGATACCGTGCGTGCAGCCGGTCTCGGCCCCGGCGACGCCGGCACCGTCGAGGAGGACGGCCGCACCGGGAGCGGCGGCCGCGAAGTCCTCGTTCTGCTGGTCTGGTTCGGCGGGCAGCGTGCCGAGGGCGACGTTCACGCCGTCGCCTCCTCGTCGTGCAGGTAGAGGGGGCAGAGGAGTTCGGCGGATTGCGGCTCTTCGGTCTCGGGGTCGTACTCGACACTCACCAGCGTGGAGAAGTGCCGCTCCCCCACCTGTCCCCACAGCGTGCTGAGGTCCGAGGTGAGCAGGTGGACGACGCCGAGGGAGCCTGCCGTGTGGATGCCGGCGATGGCGAGGGCCGAGCCGTTGCCGTCCGGGCGAGGCAGTCGGCCCAGGTATCCGACGTCGTGCGGACGGCTCGGCTCGAGGTCCGCGCCTGCGTGGTACGCCGTGCCGGTGCGCCGGTCCACCAGCGCCCAAGGCTCGCCCTCCGGGTGTTCCCAGGCGAGTACCGGGTCCTGGGCGTACAGGTCGCGCATGGCCTGGGACATGCCCGGCCCGCAGACGACGACCAGGCCGTCACGGTTGAGGTCGACCTCGCCGCTCACCTGCACGTGGCCGGAACTGACGTCGAGCCCGTACGACTTCGCCAGCTCCTCCAGCCGCTTGCCAGAGTTCATGTCGGCCATGGCGACGACCGGGCGCTTCTTCGCGTCGTCCCACCGGAGCGGTGTCACCACCGTGACGGCACCCGTCCCAAGGAAGGCCCCCTCAGGTGCCGGGCCGGTGTGCCGGATCTGATGAATCCGCCCGCGGCTCAGGCCGGCCTTCTCGGCGATCTGCGCGTAGGACATTCCTTGCGCGTGGAGGTCCTGAACCACGCGGCGGCGGAGCCGGCCGAGTTCGGTCACCTCCTGCTGCGCAGCGGCCAGCCTCGTGGTGACCTCACGCAGGAGCAGGTACGGATCATCGATCGCCATGATCCGCTGCAACTCGTCCGACATGACCACACCTCCCAGAAGTACCCAGGAGTCTAGGGCCCTAGACGGAATGGGTGGGAGGCGCCGTCCCGTACGACTTTCAACGACGAAGAAGCGCGACCGTCGCCGAGGCACACCCCGAGGAGTCACTCGTCACCGCCGGCACGGCAACGGCCCCCCATCAGTGACGGGCGCCCGGTCACGCGCCCTCCCAGGTCAGCTCTGCCCAGACGGAACGCCCGTCGGGCCAGTTCTTCACGCCCCAGTCCTTGGCGCAGGCCGCGATCAGCAGCAGCCCGCGCCCGCCCTCTTCCTGACTGGTCACATCGCACAGGTGCGGGACCCGTTCGCCGCCCTGGTCGACCACCTCGATACGGACGAAGCCGTCACCGAAGCCGACGACCACGAGGAACCAACCGCCTTCCGCCCCGCTCAGCGAGTGACGAACGGCGTTGGTGGCCAGTTCGCTGACAACCAGAGTGGCGTCATCGACCGGCCCCTTCTCGGCGACTAAGGCAGCGACGAAGCGACGGGCCTGGACCACTTGCTCGGCCAGACCGGGGAAGGCGCGGCACCACTTGGTACGCATGGCAAGCTCCTTGTCTGCGTCTAGGGGACTAGACAGCGCGACGGCAGGCTATGCCCACAGGAAGGCAGCACGCTAGGCATGTAGAGGAATTATTCCTCTAAGGGGTGACCGTGTCTCCCAGCTCGCGGAACTCTTTCATCACACGCAGCAACAGCTCACGCGCCTCGCCACCAAAGACGGATGCCTCTTGGAAGCGGTGGAAGGTCTCCTCGTACGCAGCCACCTCGGCGGAGTCGACGGCCACCCGCTCACCGGTGAATGCCTCAATCACGACAGCCTGCTCGTCGCACAGAGTGAATCCGTGATGAGGCAGAAGCGGCACCGGGCGGCGCCACGGGATGACGCCAAGCCGCACGGTGCTCAGGCTCTCGACGGCGAGCAGCCGGTCGAGCTGGGCCAGCATCAGCGCCGGCGTGCCCGGCCAGGTCCGCAGCACCGCTTCCGTCAGCACGAACACCGACTCACGCCCCGGCTCGTACAACACGCTCTGCCGCTCCACACGGGCAGCGACAGCCCGACCGACCGCCTCAGGGGTCGAGTCCGGCGCGCTCTCGAAGACGTGACGGGCGTACTCCGCGCTCTGCAGCAGGGCAGGCAGAACGACGCACTGGAAGGACCGCACCGCCCGAGCACCGCGGACCGCGTCATCAACGACGAGCCCAGCGGGCAGCCCCGCAGGTTCGGAGTCGGTGGTGATCACAGACTCAACAGCGACGAGCAGGTCATGGACTTCCCCGGCCGCCGACTCATCGAGGTTGAGTGCTCGGCACAGCCGGTTCAGCACATCGACGCTGGGAACCATGCGCCCGGTTTCCACCTTGGAGACCGTCGGTTGCCCAACGCCAGCCCGCTGAGCCAGAGCAGCACCAGTCAGACCAGCCTCCGCACGCAGAGCCCGAAGACGTGCCCCAAGCATCCGCATCCGCTCGCGCCGTTCACTCCCCATACCCAGGGTTCTACACCACGAGCTGACAGCGACCAGGCGCAAGAGCAGCATCAACAGCCGCCAGTGTGAGTGTGATTCAAAGTCTCTCTACTGGTTCAAGGCCCGCGCACGGCGCGGGCGCGCGCCGCCTCTGCGGCGCGGCCTGCCTCCTGTCTTCGCCCCGGCTGGCCGCGCCCGGCGGCGCGCTCGGCGGCTGCGGGCATGAAGCGGGGAGACACCCTCTGTGGCTGGGGCGGTCGGCTCCACGGCTTTAGGCAGCCACTTTGGGGCGAGCCTCGAAGATCATGGCCCCAACGTCGTGCTTTAACGGGCAGGTCCACAGACTGCCCGACGCGCCGGAAGCTTACGGGGCCATGATCACTCGCCCCAAAGCAGCTCGACTCTGGTGCGCAATTCGTGTGTCAACTGGCGAGTTTGTAGCTGAGTCGGGTGAGGTGGCTGCTGCGTGAGCGGTCCAGGGGCTGCCCGGCCCAGTGGGCGTCGAGTCGTACGATGTTGATAGCGGTGGCGGAGAAGGCGTGTTGGAGGCGGACCTTGGGCAGTCCGCGGTAGCGGGCCCGGCGGATCCCGGTGACGTCCAGGGCCTGGTTGACGGTGCCCTCCACCCCGGCCCGCAGCTTGTACCGGGTCTTGAAGGAGTCGGTCTTCTGCTCGGCGCGGGCGGCGGCGAGGGTTTCGTGCAGTTCCTTCGGCCGCAGTGTGAGCATGCGGTTGCCGCGGGCCGCTGCGGTGCACTTGCCGCGGGAGGGGCAGGTGCGGCAGTCGGCCTTGGCGAATTCCACGACGATGGCGTCGCGGCCGTGCTGGGTGACGGGATACCAGCCGCTGCTGGTCCGTCCTTCGGGGCAGCGGGCCTGGCGGGTCTTCCAGTCGACGGTGAAGGCGGCCTTGTCGAAGCCGCTCGCGGCTTTGGCCTGTGCCGAG
>NZ_NEUB01000703.1 GCF_002910825.1 Streptomyces sp. SM1
GCCCGTCGTCGCCCGGCTCGGGGTGGAGGTGGCCGACGGCCGGAGACCCGGGGCCCGGGTCGTCGCCGTGCACATGCCCGGCCCCGGGTCCTCGGCCGGTCTGGTACCGGGGGACGTGCTCCTCGCCTTCGACGGCAGGCGTGTCGACTCGGCCGCCGACCTCGCACGCGCCGTCGCCCGAGCCCGTCCGGGCGACGAGGTGACACTGACGGTGCGCCATCGCGGCGGCGACCGCGGGCGACTGACGGCGGTTCCGGGCATCGTCACATGACCGCACGGCCGCGGGCGGGTGAGCAGGCCTCGCCGTCCAGGACACGGACGGCGACACCGACCGGAACACCCCGGTCACCCGGGGACGGCCCGCGAAGGCGGTGGCGGGCGTGAGCGGTGCTCGGCCCCGCCGGACGCAGATCGCCGAAGTGTGAGAGCACGGTCGCAGCCGTCTCCCCGCCCGTGACCGCCGGCCGGTGCGTGTGATCCCCTCGCCGTACCCGTCGGCGGGACATGTCCGGCCATGGGTTCCGGCGGGGCGCGGCGCGAACACGGCGAACCGGCTCGCGTGGCACCCGTCCGGCGGGCAGGATGCTGCCCGTAACGCCTGTCCGACCCATCCCGTCGTCGCCCGGCGGGGCAGACGGGAAGGGTCGGACAGGCCCTGGCCCTGACGTCCGCCCTGGAGGCCCCCGGATGACCGGCAGCACCCCGCACGCTTCCTTCACCGCCGACGACTACAAGGCCCGTATGGAGCGGGCGGCACGGCAGGCCGCCGGGGCCGGGCTCGCCGGACTGCTCGTGGCGCCCGGCCCCGATCTGGTGTGGCTCACCGGCTACACCCCCACCGCGGTCACCGAGCGGCTCACCCTGCTGGTCCTGGCGGCCGGCCGGGACCCCGTGCTCGTCGTCCCCACCCTGGAGGCCCCGGACGCCGAGCGCGCCCTGGGCGCCTCCACCCTGACCCTGCGGGACTGGACCGACGGCAAGGACCCCTACGCCGCCACCGCGGCCCTCCTGGACACGGCCGGCCGGTTCGGCATCAGCGACAACACCTGGGCCATGCATCTGCTGGGCCTGCAGCAGACGCTGCCCGGCACCTCGTACGCCTCCCTCACCGAGGCCCTGCCGATGCTGCGCGCCGTCAAGGACGCCGCGGAGCTGGAACTCCTGGCCGCCGCGGGCGCCGCCGCCGACGCGGCCTTCGAGGAGATCCGGGCCGTCCCCTTCGCCGGCCGCCGGGAGTCCGACGTGGCCGCCGACCTCGCCGCCCTGCTGCGCCGGTCCGGACACTCCCAGATCGACTTCACGATCGTCGCCTCCGGCCCCAACGGGGCCAACCCGCACCACGAGGCCGACGACCGCGTCATCGAACGCGGCGACATGGTCGTCCTCGACTTCGGCGGCCTCAGGGACGGCTACGGCTCCGACACCTCCCGCACCGTCCACGTCGGCGAACCCAGCGACGAGGAACGCCGGGTGCACGACCTCGTGCGGGAGGCACAGGAGGCCGGCTTCCGCGCGGTGCGGCCCGACGCCGCCTGCCAGGAGGTCGACCGGGCCGCCCGCGCGGTCATCACCGACGCCGGATACGGGGAGTACTTCATCCACCGCACCGGGCACGGCATCGGGGTCACCACGCACGAGCCGCCCTACATGATCGAGGGGGAGGAGCAGCCCCTCGTCCCCGGCATGTGCTTCTCCGTCGAACCCGGCATCTATCTCCCGGGCCGGTTCGGGGTGCGCATCGAGGACATCGTGACGGTGACCGAGGAGGGCGGGCGGCGGCTGAACAACACCACGCGGGAGATGGTCATAGTGGACTGACCGGCCCTCCTCTCCCACCCCTGCCTCCCCGAACGGCAATGGCGCGACCATGACCCAGGCACCGACACCCACCGCGGACACCGTCCGCAGACTGGCCCGTACCCTCCTGAAGGACGGCGCGGGAGACGGCGGCGCGGCGTCCGCCGCCGGGCCCGGCGTCCGGCCCGTCACCGAGGGCCCCGCGCCCGCCACCTGGTGGGTCGGCACCCGCCATGTGCTGCGCCTCGCCCCCGACCGCGAGGTGAGCGCCCGCCGGCGCCGCGAACCGCGGCTGCGCGACCTGGTCCGCCCGTACGTCCCGGTCGCCCTGCCGGCCGGGGTGGCGCAGGCCGAGTGGGCACCCGGTCTGCTCTGCACCCTCGACACCCGGCTGCCCGGCGGGACGGCGGAGGAGCACACCGTGTCCGCCGTCGGCGAGACGGACCTGGCCGGACTGCTCACGGGGCTGCGCGAGGTGCCGGCCCGGCAGGCGGAGACACTCGGCGTGCCACGCGTCTCCCCGCGGTCCCTGGAGTCCCTGCGCAGGGCCGCCGCGGCGGCCGCCGAACGGCTCGCCGAGGCCGACGAGTTCGACCCCGTCCGGCTGAAGCAGCTCACCCCGCCCGCCGCGGTCCAGCTCGCCGCCCAGCCCGGTACGGCGGTCCTCGTCCATCACGCCCTCACCGGCGGGCACCTCGTGGTCGGCGCGGACGGCCGGGTACGCGGGGTCCTCGGCTGGGACGCGGCGGTGGTCGGCGACCCGGCCGAGGACATCGCGGGTCTCGCGCTCGCCGTCGGCGCCCCGGCCGCGGTACGCGCCGCCACTCTCGCCGGTTACGGCGCCCGCCCCTGCCTGCGCGGCCTGTGGCTGGCCCGCTGCGACACCCTGACCCACCTCGCCGAGGCACTCACCGGCGGCACCACCGCCCCGCCCCTCCTGCGCACCCGCCTGCGGCGCGCCTGGGAGCCGATCATGCTGGAACGCGTGACCGACCTCAGAGCCGCCGACGAGACGCCCTGACCCGGCCCCGCCGGGCATCCGCCCGGCCTGTGCCACGCTGCCGGGGCACGGTGGCCGTCGTGCTCGTGGTCGTGGTCATGGGGGTGGCGTGGGCCGGCCGCGGTGAGGCGGCGGCCCCGGCCCCGACGGGCGCTCCTCCGTGACGAGGCCCGGGCCCACGGTGGCGCACGGCTCACCCTTGCAGGAGCACCACCGCCGACTCCGCGGGCAGGCGCAGTACCCCGTCCGCGCCCGGCGCCTCCACGGGCTCCCACGCCGCGAGGACGCGGGCGTCGGGGACGCCGAGGGGGATGGCCGCCGGCCGGTCGGCGAGGTTCACGGCCACCCGGACGTCCCCGCGCCGGAAGGCGAGCCAGCGGTGCTCCTCGTCGTAGGCCGCCTTGGTGTCGCCGAGGTCGGGGTCGGTGAGGTCCGGCTGGGCGTGGCGCACGGCGGCCAGCAGCCGGTACCAGGCCAGCACACGCGCGTGCGGCTCGCGTTCCGGCTCCGACCAGTCCAGGCAGGAGCGGTCCCGGGTGGCGGGGTCCTGCGGGTCGGGCACGTCGTCCTTCGCCCAGCCGTGCGCCGCGAACTCCCGCCGCCTGCCGTCGCTCACCGCCTTCGCGAGCTCCGGATCGGTGTGGTCGGTGAAGAACTGCCAGGGCGTGCCCGCCGCCCACTCCTCGCCCATGAACAGCATCGGCGTGAAGGGAGCGGTCAGCGTCAGGGCCGCCGCGCAGGCCAGCAGCCCGGGGGAGGCCAGCGCGGCCAGCCGGTCCCCGCGGGCGCGGTTGCCCACCTGGTCATGGGTCTGGCTGTACCCCAGGAGCCGGTGCCCGGCCACCCGGGTTCGGTCCAGCGGGCGGCCGTGGTGCCGGCCCCGGAAACCGGAGTAGATCCCGTCGTGGAAGAAGCCGCCGGTGAGCGTCTTGGCCAGCGCGGCGAACGGGGCGCGCGCGAAGTCGGCGTAGTAGCCCCGCGACTCGCCCGTCAGCGCGGCGTGCAGGGCGTGGTGGAAGTCGTCGTTCCACTGCGCGTGCAGTCCAAGGCCGCCGTCCCCGCGCGGTGTGACGACCCTGGGGTCGTTCAGATCCGACTCGGCGATCAGGAACAGCGGCCGGCCCGTGTCCGCGGACAGGTCGTCCACCGCGCGGGACAGCTCCTCCAGGAAGTGGTACGCGCGGGTGTCCACCAGCGCGTGCACCGCGTCCAGCCGCAGCCCGTCGATCCGGTAGTCCCGCAGCCACGCCAGCGCGCTGTCCACGAGATACGCGCGTACCTCGTCGGAACCGGGCGCGTCCAGATTGACCGCCGCGCCCCACGGGGTGTGATGGGTGTCCGTGAAGTACGGGCCGAACCGGGGAAGATAGTTGCCGGACGGGCCCAGATGGTTGTGCACCACGTCCAGGACGACGCCGAGGCCCAGCGCGTGCGCCCGGTCGACGAACCGTTTCAGCCCCTCGGGCCCGCCGTAGGGCTCGTGCACCGCCCACAGCGACACCCCCTCGTACCCCCACCCGTGCCGGCCCGGGAACGGGCACACCGGCATCAGCTCCACGTGCGTCACGCCCAGGTCCACGAGATGGCCGAGCCGCTCGGCGGCGGCGTCGAAGGTGCCCTCGCGCGTGTACGTGCCCACGTGCAGCTCGTACAGCACCGCGCCGGGCAGCGGACGCCCGGCCCACGGCGCGCCCCAGGCGAAGCGGTCGTGGTCGACGACGGCACTCGGTCCGTCCGGCCCGTCGGGCTGGCGGCGTGAGCGCGGATCGGGCAGGACGGGACCGTCGTCCAGCGCGAAGCCGTACCGGGAGCCGTCGTGTGCCCCGGCCTCCCCCCGCCACCACCCCTCGCGCTCGGGATCGCGCTCCAACGCGCGCGTGACGCCGTCGCACTGGAGCGTCACTCTGCCGGCCTGCGGTGCCCACACCTCGAACTGCACGGACGGTTCCCCTTCGTCTGCTCACCGTGATGTAGCGCCTCCATCGTGCGCCATCGGAGATCAGTTCGCCGGGGGATTCCCCCCTTTCGCGAAGGGTGTCGCCGAGTATGCCGCGCGTCGGCCGTTTCCCCGGTTTCTGGACAGCCCGGCCGTCGCTGACCGACAATCAACAGCGTGACGTCGTCCTTCGAGTTCCACACGTATCCCGCGCGGCTGTCCGACGCGGAGCGCGACAAGGCGCTGAGCGTGCTGCGGGACGGTGTCGCCATGGGCCGCCTCTCCCACGACACCTTCGTCCGGCGCATGGAACTCGCCCTCGCCGCGCGGCGTTCCGACGAACTCGCCGTGCTCACCGCGGACCTCACCACGGAAGGCCGCCTCTCCCGGCTGGTGTTCGGCACCGTGGAGGCCGTCTCCGGCTTCGGCGTGCGGCTGCGCCGGGCCTGGCAGGCCGAGAAGCTGCCCAAACTGCTGCTGCCGCAGCCTGCGGCCGGCCACCCGCTGCGCATAGGGCGTGATCCTGCCAGCGGACTGCGGATCAGCCACGAGACGGTGTCCCGCGTGCACGCCGAACTCCGCCACCAGGGCGGCCTGTGGGTGGTGCGGGACCTCGGCTCGACCAACGGCACGACGGTGAACGGACGTCGGGTGGTCGGCGCGGCCGTCGTCCGCGAGGGCGACCAGATCGGCTTCGGACAGATCACCTACCGGCTCGCCGCGAAGTGACCGCGCGGGGGCGCGGCGCCGGCGCCGACTCCACGTGCCCGTCGCGGTGTTGACGTACCCCGCGGTGCCGTGACTCACTGTGCGTACGCCGTGTACTCCCGGTGAAGCGACGGCATGACTTCGTGGAGGTGTGCCCTGCCGCCCCTCCTGCGGTACCCGACCGTCGACGAACTCGGAGCACGGGCCGCCGCCCTCGTCGCCCGGCACCCCGCGACGCCCGGCTGCGCCGCGTCGGCGCCTCCCGCGCGGGCGTCCCCCTCCGGCTGCTCAGTGTCGGCCACGGCAGCCGCCAGGCCCTCGTCGTCGCCGGACCGCACGCGAACGAGCCCGTGGGCGGCGCCACCGTGCTGCGGCTGGCCGAGCGGGCCCTGGCCGACCCACGGCTCACCGAGGGCGCCGACACCACCTGGAACCTGCTGCTCTGCCTCGACCCCGACGGGCTGCGCCGCAACGAGCGCTGGCTGACCGGCCCGTACAGCCTCGGCCACCACTACCGGAACTTCTTCCGGCCCGGCTTCCTCGAACAACCCGAATGGCTGCCCGACGGCGCCGCGGCCGCCGCGCTGCCCGAGACCCGTGCCCTGCTCGCCCTCCAGGACGAGCTGCGGCCCTTCCTCCAGTGTTCCCTGCACGGCGTCGACGTCGGCGGCGGCTTCGTCGAACTCACCCATGACCTGCCCGGCCTCGACCGGCGGGTCGCGGGCGTCTCCGCCCGCCTCGGCGTCCCGCGCGAGCTCGGCGCCTACGACGCCCTCTACTGGCCCGGACTCGGTCCCGCCGTCTACCGGATCCCGCCACCGCGCCGCCGAGACCTCGCCGCCGCCATCACCGAGGCCGCCGTCGAGTCCACCTGGTTCCACCCGCACCGGCACGGCACCGTCACCGCGGTCGTGGAAGCGCCCATGTGGGGCGTCGCGGCCGTCGCGGACGGCTCCCTGCCCGCCGCCGCCGACGTCGCGGCGGAGCTGCGCTCGGTCAGCCGCACGCTGCGCCAC
>NZ_NEUB01000704.1 GCF_002910825.1 Streptomyces sp. SM1
TCTGGCACATGGTCGACCACGAGGCCCCGGCCGAGATCGCCGCCCACCTCGCCGTCGACGAGGACGCCCTCGCCCCCGTCCTGCCCGCCCTGCGCGACTGGCGCCGGCAGCGGCGCGACGAGAGCGCCATCGACTCCTGGCGCTACCGCATCGACTGGCAGCCCCTGCCCGATCCGCCCGCCGCCACCACCGCCGCCGGCACCTGGCTCGTCGTACTGCCCGCCGGACACGGCGACGACGAACGGGTCCGCGGCCCGGTCCTGGCCCTCACCGAAGCGGGCGCCACCGTCGTCACGGCCGAAGCCGGCGTCGGCGCCGTCCGTCGCGCGGACCTCGCGGACACCCTCGCCGTCGCCCTCGGAGACCGCGTTCCGACCGGCGTGCTCTCGCTGCTCGCCGTCGCCGACCGGCCCCACCCGGACCACCCGGCCCTGCCCACCGGAACGGCCCTCACCGTCGCCCTCGTCCAGGCCCTGGTCGACCTCGCCCTCACCGCACCCCTCTGGTGCGCCACCGTCGGAGCCGTGTCCACGGGCGCGGACGACCCGGTCACCCACCCCCGCCAGGCACTGGTCTGGGGCACCGGACTGGTGGCCGCGCTCGAACTGTCCGCCCGCTGGGGCGGACTCGTCGACCTGCCGTCGGACCTCGACGCCCGCGCCCGGACCCGGCTCGCCGCCGTCCTCACGGCCTCCGGCATCGGCCCCGGCCGCGAGGACCAGCTCGCCCTGCGCGCCTCCGGCCTGCTGGCCCGCCGCCTCCGCCATGCCCCCCGGAACGACGGCCGTACGAAGCCCTGGAAGCCCCGCGGCACCGTCCTGCTGACCGGTGGCACCGGTGCCGTCGGCCCGCACCTCGCCCGCTGGCTCGCACGCAGAGGCGCCACCCACCTCGTCCTGCCGGGCCGCCGCGGCCCCCAGGCACCCGGCGCGGCCGAACTCGCCGCCGAACTCGACGCCCTCGGCGTACGGCTCACCCTGCCCGTCTGCGACCTGGCGGACCGCCAGGACGTGGCGGCGCTGCTCACCGGCCTGGAGACGGCGGGCGACCCGGTCACCGCCGTCGTCCACGCCGCCGCCTTCGTCGCGCTCGCACCGCTCGACGGCACACCCATGTCCGCGTTCGAACAGATCGTCGCCGCCAAGGCCTCCGGAGCCGAACACCTCGACGCCCTCCTCGACCGGGAACTCGACGCCTTCGTCCTGTTCTCCTCCATCGCCGGAGTCTGGGGCAGCGGCGACCACGGCGCCTACGCCGCGGCCAACGCCTACCTCGGCGCCCTCGCCCAGCACCGCCGGGCCCGCGGCCTCACCGCCACCACCGTCGACTGGGGCATCTGGCAGGCCGAGAACCCGTGGCAGGACCGCATCGCCGGAGAAGACGCCGACCTGTTCAAACTGGAGCAGCACGGCCTGCCCCGGATCGCCCCCGACCTCGCCGTCCACGCCCTGCAACAGGCCCTGGACGACGACGAGACCGTACTCGCCGTCGCCGACGTCGACTGGGAGCGGTTCGCCCCCGTCTTCACCTCCACCCGCCCCAGCCCGCTGCTCACCGGCATCCCCGAAGCCCGCCGCGCCCTGGACGCGACGACCGGCGACACCGAGTCACCCGCCGCTGCACAGCTGCGGCAACGGCTCGCCGCCCTCGGCACATCCGAACAGCGGCGCCTGCTGCTCGACCTGGTCCGCACCCACGCCGCCGCCGTCCTCGGCCACCCCACAGTGGACGCGATCCGGCCCGGCAAGGCCTTCCAGGACATGGGATTCGCCTCCCTCACCGCGGTCGAACTCCGCAACCGGCTCAACACCGCCACCGGACTGCGGCTGCCGTCCACCCTGATCTTCGACCACCCCTCGTCCACCGCCCTCGCCGAGGAGATCCGCGCGGAACTCCTCGGCCGGCAGACCGCCATGGCGCACACCGACACTCCGGGCGCCGCCGCGCCCGTCCCCGTACCCGACGACGAGCCGATCGCGATCGTGTCCATGGCCTGCCGCTTCCCCGGCGGCATCGGCACCCCCGAAGACCTGTGGCGGCTGCTCGCCGAAGGCGGTGACGCCGTCTCGGACTTCCCCACCGACCGCGGCTGGGACATCGAAGCGCTCTACGACCCCGACCCCGACCGCTCCGGCACCTCCACCACCCGGCGCGGCGGTTTCCTCCACGACGCCGCCGACTTCGACGCCGAATTCTTCGGCATCTCCCCGCGCGAAGCCCTGGCCATGGACCCCCAGCAGCGGATGCTCCTGGAAACCACCTGGGAAGCCATCGAACGCGCCGCCATCGACCCCGTCGCCCTGCGCGGCAGCCGCACCGGAGTGTTCACCGGCGTCAACTACTCCGACTACGCCGCCGTCGTCGGCCAGTCGGCAGAAGGCGACGGCCACCTCCTCACCGGCAGCGCCCCCAGTGTCGTGTCCGGTCGGGTCGCCTACACCCTCGGCCTGGAAGGCCCCGCCGTGACCATCGACACGGCCTGCTCCTCCTCCCTCGTCGCGATGCACCTCGCCGGCCGGGCCCTGCGCGGCGGAGACTGCTCCCTCGCCCTGGTCGGCGGCGTCGCCGTGATGGCCACCCCCGGCGCCCTCATCAGCTTCTCCCGCCAGCGCGGACTTGCCGAGGACGGCCGCTGCAAGGCCTTCTCGGACGACGCGGACGGCATGGGCATGGGCGAAGGCGTCGGCGTCCTGCTGCTGGAACGCCTCTCGGACGCCCGGCGCAACGGGCACCCCGTCCTGGCCGTGGTCCGCGGTTCGGCGATCAACCAGGACGGCGCCAGCAACGGCCTCTCCGCCCCCAACGGCCCGTCGCAGCAGCGGGTCATCCGGGCGGCGCTCGCGGACGCGGGCCTGACGGCGTCCGAGGTGGACGTGGTGGAGGCGCACGGCACCGGCACCACCCTCGGTGACCCCATCGAGGCGCAGGCCCTGCTGGCCACCTACGGCCAGGGCCGGTCCGCCGACCGGCCCCTGTTGGTCGGCTCGCTCAAGTCCAACCTCGGCCACGCCCAGGCGGCATCGGGCGTGGCAGGGGTCATCAAGACGGTGCTGTCCATGCGGCACGGCGAGGTGCCCCGCACCCTGCACGTCGGCAGGCCGTCCGGCCACGTCGACTGGACCCGCGGCGAGCTCGCCCTCGCGACCGAGCAGCAGCCCTGGCCGGCCCACGACCGCCCGTACCGGGCCGGCGTGTCCTCCTTCGGCCTCAGCGGCACCAACGTTCACACCATCCTCGAACACACCCCCTTTGAGGACGACGGCCCGTCGGTCGCCCGCACCCCGCTGCCCGCGGTGCCCTGGCTGCTGTCGGCCAAGAGCCCGCAGGCCCTGCGCGCCCAGGCCGACCGCCTGCGCCGCCACCTCGACGGCAGCCCCGCAGCGGACCCCCGCGACATCGGCTCCGCTCTGAACGCCCGCACGTCCTTCGAGCACCGCAAGGCCCTGATCGGCGACGCAGACCGAATCCGCACCCTGCTGGACCAACTGGCCGACGCCGACGCCGACGTACAGGCCTGGGACGGCGGGCGCACGGTGGACGGCCGTACGGTGCTGGTGTTCCCGGGGCAGGGTTCGCAGTGGGTGGGGATGGCTGCGGAGCTGTTGGGTGGGTCGGCGGTGTTCGCGGGTCGGATGGCGGAGTGTGGGCGGGCTTTGTCGCCGTTCGTGGAGTGGTCGTTGGTGGAGGTGCTGGGGTCGAAGGAGTTGTTGGCGCGGGTCGACGTGGTGCAGCCGGTGTTGTGGGCCGTGATGGTGTCGCTCGCGGAGGTGTGGCGGTCCTACGGTGTGACCGTCGATGCGGTGGTGGGTCATTCGCAGGGTGAGATCGCTGCTGCGTGTGTGGCGGGTGGGCTGAGTCTGGAGGACGGGGCCCGGGTGGTGGCGCTGCGTTCGCGTGCGGTGGGGGTGTTGGCGGGCCGGGGCGGGATGGCGTCGGTGCCGTTGCCGGTGGACG
>NZ_NEUB01000705.1 GCF_002910825.1 Streptomyces sp. SM1
CGTGCCCGCAGCTCCGGGTCCCGGAGCAGCCGGGTCAGCGCGGCGGCCAGCGCTGCCGGGTCGCCGGGCGGTACGGCCAGACAGGTCTCCCCGTCCCGCCCGGCCACCTCGGGGATCGCGCCGCCGGTCGTGGCGACCAGCGGGGTGCCCGTCGCCATGGCCTCGGCGGCGGGGAGGGAGAAGCCCTCGTACAGCGACGGCACGCAGGCGACCTGCGCCGACCGCACCAGGTCGACCAGTTCGGCGTCCGAGATGCCCTTGACGAACTCGACGGCGCCCTCGAGGCCGTACCGCTCCATGGCCTGTGCGACGGGCCCCTCCGCGGGCCGCTTGCCGACCACGACGAGATGGGCGTCGGGCTGCTCGGCCCGTACCTTCGCCAGCGCCTCGACGAGGAAGACCAGCCCCTTCAGCGGCACGTCCGCGCTGGAGGTGGTCACGATCCGCCCCGACACGACCGCCACCGACGGGTCGGGCGCGAACAGGCCGGTGTCCGCGCCGATGTGGACGACGTGGATACGGTCCTGCCGTACGCCGAGATCCTCGATGATCTCCTCGCGCGAGGTGCCGGAGACGGTCAGCACGGACGGCAGCCGGCGCGCCACCCGCTTCTGCATCCGCGTGAAGGCGTACCAGCGGCGCACCGAGAACCGCCGCTTCCAGTTCTCGGCGGCGTCCAGCTCCAGGCGCCGGTCGACGGTGATGGGATGGTGGATGGTCGTCACCAGGGGGGCGCCGACGTCTCCGAGGAGGCCGTAGCCGAGCGTCTGGTTGTCGTGCACGACGTCGAAGTCGCCGCGCCGGGCACGCAGATGACGGCGGGCACGCAGGGAGAACGTCAGCGGTTCGGGGAAACCGCCGGTCCACATCGTGCCGACCTCGAGCGCGTCGACCCAGTCGCGGTACTCACCGCGCCCGGGCGTGCGGAAGGGGTCCGGCTGGCGGTAGAGGTCGAGGCTCGGCAGCTCGGTGAGGCTCAGCCCGTCGTAGCCCTCGTCGAGCACCGCGTAGGGCTGGGCGCCGATGACCTCGACACGGTGCCCGAGACGGGCGAGTTCACGGGAGAGGTGGCGTACATAGACGCCCTGGCCACCGCAGAACGGGTTTCCCTTATAGGTGAGGAGTGCGATCCGGAGCGGTCGCAAGCCGTCGGATGCGGGGCCCGCCGAGGGCCCGGCCTGACTGGCCTCAGCGGTCACTCTGGGCCCCCTTCTCCCTGCACTGTCCCGCGACATTACGTCGGGACGCTAATCTAGAACAAGTTTCAGAGTTGATCGTCCGGAGGATCTGAATCTACCGGCAGGTAGGGATGCTGTGAGCAGTGGATCAGGTGATTCACGCCACGGCGCACGGCGTGCCATGCTGTCCGATCATTCCTCCTCACCGACTGTCACGGACGGGACCCATGCCCGCGGAAGCCAACAGGACCAAGGCGACCAAGGCGGCCCATACGGCTGATCAGACCGACACGGCCGGTGCGGCCGGTGCGGTGGAAACAGCCGGGGCGGACAGGGCCGGCGGCCCCACCGGGGCCGGCAAGGCGGTGCGGCCGGAAGCCGGCGCCCCGCGCACCGACCCCGCCTCCCCCCTCACCGAGCGCCAGGAGGCGCGCCGGCGCCGCATCCTCCAGGCGTGCGCGCAGCTGGCCGGGCGGGGCGGCTTCGACGCGGTGCAGATGCGCGAGGTCGCGGAGTCGTCCCAGGTGGCGCTGGGGACGCTGTACCGCTACTTCCCGTCCAAGATCCATCTGCTGGTCGCCACGATGCAGGACCAGCTGGAGCACCTGCACGCGACGCTGCGGAAGAGGCCGCCGACCGGCGCGACCGCCGCCGAGCGGGTCGCGGAGACCCTGATGGGGGCCTTCCGCGCACTCCAGCGCGAGCCGCAGCTGGCCGACGCGATGGTGCGCGCACTGACCTTCGCGGACCGCAGCGTGAGCCCGGAGGTCGACCAGGTCTCCCGGCAGACCACGATGATCATTCTGGACGCCATGGAGCTCACCGACCCGACGCCGGACCAGCTCTCGGCCGTCCGTGTCATCGAGCACACCTGGCACTCGGCCCTGATCACCTGGCTCTCGGGCCGCGCCTCCATCGCACAGGTCCGGGTCGACATCGAGACGGCGTGCCGGCTGGTGGACCTGACGGCCCCGAAGGCCACGGGTACCCCCGGAGCGCCCTGATCGGCCCGCCGAAACATTCGGCCCTTTCCGCGAGCACACCCGACCGGCCCTCCCCTGGATCATTCATCGACCAACTCCCTTCCCTTCCTGCGCAAATGGTTGACCAGCCCCCCTCGTCATCCGTATGGTCGTCGCAGAAATTCGGAATCGAGTCCGAAATTTTCGTTCCCTCGCACAGCACCACCGTCCCGCCGAAGCCATCGCCGGACCGAACCGACCCGTACCCGCACCTCCCCTTTCCGGAGGCGCGGGTGCGGGCCACGTCTCGTCACCGCCGTGACCTCGGTCACCCCGGCAGCGGCCTCCCGCTCCCCCTCGCACAGGCACCCCTGACCCCTCCCCCGCAGGCGGGTAGAGTGGCGGCGTCGTCATCACACCCGTACGGGGGGAAGCCGGTGCAATTCCGGCGCTGACCCGCAACCGTGAGCCGTCCGCGGGGACGGTGAGCCGGACTGCCCCGCACGGATCGTGACCGGCTCACGTGCCCGGCAGTCCGCCGGCGCACGGGCACCGTCGAGGTATACGGAGCCGAGCCGCCCGGGGTGTCCCGCGCTGCCCGGCCCCTCTTCAGGGAGAGGCACCCGCCGATCATGAACGTCCGCCGCAGCGCAGCGGTCCTGGCCGCCGTCGCCGTGATCGGCGCCGCCGCACCGGCCGCAGCCGACTCGTCCCCGTCGCCGTCCATGTCAGGGCCGGCGCTCCCCGCCGCCCTCTACGGCGACAGCGACCCCCAGTACGACGGCGTCTGGCGCCAGTCGCTCGCCCTGCTCGCCCAGCACACGGCCGGCGTCGAACCACCGAAGGCCGCCGTCGGCTGGCTGACCGGCCAGCAGTGCGCCGACGGCTCCTTCGCCCCGTACCGCGCCGACCCGTCGAAGGCGTGCGACGACGGGACGACGGTCGACACCAACCAGACGGCCGCCGCCGTCCAGGCCCTCGCCGCACTCGGCGGCCACGACGCCGTGACGGAGAAGGCCGTCGCCTGGCTGAAGTCCGTGCAGAACAAGGACGGCGGCTGGGGCTACACCGCGGGCGGCGCGAGCGACACCAACTCCACCTCGGTCGTCATCGGCGCGCTGGCCGCCGCCGGTGAGAAGCCCGCCGAGGTGACGAAGGACGGCAAGTCCGCCCACGACGCCCTGCTGGGTCTGGAACTCGACTGCGAGGGCGACGGCGCGGGCGCGTTCGCCTTCCAGCCGGACAAGAAGGGCGAACTGATCGCCAACGCGGACGCGACGGCGGCGGGCGTACTCGGCTCGCTCGGCGCGGGCATGGCCGCCGGCCCCGGCAAGACCGCGACGGCCGACACCGCCTGCGAGAAGGCGGACAGCCCCGAACAGGCCGCCGCCAACGGCGCCGCCTACCTCAGGACCGCCCTCGCCAAGGACGGCCACCTCGTCTCCGCCCTTCCCGGAGCCGAGGACCAGCCCGACTACGGCAACACCGCCGACGCGGTCGTCGCCCTCGCCGCGCAGGGCTCCACCGAGCAGGCCGGCACGTCCGCGGCCTGGCTGGAGAAGAACGCCGCCGACTGGGCCGCCCGGAGCGGCCCCGCCGCCTACGCCCAGCTGATCTTCGCGGCCCGCGCGACAGGCTCCGACCCGCGTGCCTTCGGCGGCACGGACCTGGTCGAGCAGCTGACGGCGACGGGCCCGGCCCCCGAGAAGACCGCCGAGACGCCGCAGGCCGACGAGAAGAAGGACGACTCCGGCTCGGGCTTCGGGGTCTGGTGGTTCGTCGGCGTCTGTCTGGTCGCCGGTATCGGCATCGGCTTCCTGTTCAGCGGCCGCGCGAAGAAGCGGCAGCCGTGATCCGCCGGGTCACCGTCCTGCTCCTGGCCGCACTCCTGCCCCTGCTGGCGGGGGTGGGCCAGGCCCAGGCCGCCGGCTACCGCTACTGGTCCTTCTGGGAGCAGGACGGCACGGCGTGGACGTACGCCACGCAGGGCCCGTCCCTCGCCCGCCCCGCCGACGGCGACGTCCACGGCTTCCGCTTCTCCGTCAGCGAGAACTCCGGCGACGCGGCGAAGCCCCGGGGCACCGCCGACTTCGACACCATCTGCGCGCAGACCCCGGCGCGGGACGGCACGAAACGCGTGGCCCTGGTCATCGACTTCGGCACCCCCGCCGACGCCCCGTCCGGCGAGACCCCGCCGGCGGGCCGCACGGTCTGCGCCCAGGTCCCGGAGAAGGCCACCACGGCGGAGGCCCTGGCGGCGGTCGCCAAACCCCTCCGCTACGACGCCAACGCCCTGCTGTGCGCGATATCGGGCTACCCGGAGCGGGGCTGCGGAGAACAGGTCGCGGCGGACAAGGAACCGGCGCCCGCCGCGGACGAGGCCGAGCCGGAGGGCTCCGGTCCCTCGGTCGGCCTGGTGGCGGGCATCGCCGTGGTCGTGCTCCTCGCAGCGGCAGCGGTCTGGCAGGTACGCCGCCGTGGCTGAGGGCGGCCGATGGGGGTCCCCCGGCGCATGGGAGTCCCCGCGCTCGAGCGAGCGTGGGGGTGAAGCCGAGGGTGAGGGAGAAGTCGAGCGTGGGGTAACAGCCGTGTGCGTGGGAACAGCCGCGAGCGTGGGTGGCACCCGGCAGTCGCCGGAAGGCGCGCCCACGCCCGCCCGGCTCCCGGGCGCCCGTGCCTCCCTGCACCCCGGCGCCTGGTGGCTCTGGGCGCTGGCCCTCGGCACCGCCGCGACCCGCACCACCAACCCCCTCCTCCTCGCCCTCCTCATCGCCGCCTCCGCGTACGTGGTGGCGACCCGCCGCCCCCACACGCCCTGGTCCCGCTCCTACAGCGCCTTCCTCAAACTCGCCGCCGCGGTCATCGTCATCCGCCTCGCCTTCGCGGTGGTCCTCGGCTCCCCCATCCCCGGCACCCACACCGTCCTCACCCTCCCCGAAGTCCCCCTCCCCGACTGGGCGCAGGGCATCCGCCTCGGCGGCAGGGTCACCGCGGAGGCCCTGACCTTCGCCCTGTACGACGCCCTCCGGCTGGCCACCCTCCTCATCTGCGTGGGCGCCGCGAACGCCCTCGCCAACCCGTCCCGCCTGCTCAAGTCCCTTCCCGGCGCCCTGTACGAGATGGGCGTGGCGGTCGTCGTGGCGCTGACCTTCGCCCCGAACCTCATCGCCGACGTACAGCGTCTCCGCGCCGCCCGCCGCCTCCGCGGCCGGCCCGACAAGGGCGTCCGCGGACTCCTGCACGTGGGACTGCCGGTGCTGGAGGGCGCGTTGGAGCGCTCGGTCGCCCTGGCCGCCGCGATGGACGCGCGCGGATACGGCCGTACCGCCGACGTCCCGCCCGCCGTCCGGCGTACCACCTCCGCCCTCACCCTCGGCGGCCTGCTCGGCGTCTGCGCGGGAACGTACGGACTCCTGACCGCCGAGGGCGGCACCTACGGCGTCCCCGTCCTCCTCGCCGGACTGACCGCCGCCCTCGCGGGCCTCTGGCTCGGCGGCCGCCGCACCCTGCGCACCCGCTACCGTCCGGACGCCTGGGACGCCCGGGCCTGGCTGGTCACCGCGTCCGGTGTCGCCGTGGCGGCCCTGCTGGCCCTCGCCGCCTCCCGCGATCCGGCGGCCCTGAATCCCGGTGTGGTCCCGCTCGTCGCCCCCACCCTCCCCCTGTGGCCGGCGGCGGCCGTGCTGATCGGCCTGCTCCCCGCCTTCATCACCCCCGCCCCCGAGGCGGCCACGGACACCCGCAAGGAGCCGACGACGTGATCCGCTTCGAGAACGTGTCGGTGACCTACGACGGTTCGACGCAACCCGCCGTCCACGGCGTCGACTTCGAGATCCCCGAGGGCGAACTGGTGCTCCTCGTCGGCCCGTCCGGCGTGGGCAAGTCGACGATTCTGGGCGCGGTGAGCGGCCTGGTCCCGCACTTCACCGGCGGCACGCTGCACGGCAGGGTCACGGTCGCCGGCCGTGACACCCGCACCCACAAGCCGCGCGAACTCGCCGATGTCGTGGGCACGGTGGGCCAGGACCCGCTCTCCCACTTCGTGACCGACACGGTGGAGGACGAACTCGCCTACGGCATGGAGTCCCTGGGGCTGCCCCCGGACGTGATGCGCCGCAGGGTCGAGGAGACCCTGGACCTCCTCGGCCTCGCCGGCCTCCGCAACCGCTCCATCGCCACCCTCTCCGGCGGCCAGCAGCAGCGCGTGGCCATCGGCTCGGTCCTCACCCCCCATCCCCGGGTCCTCGTCCTCGACGAGCCGACGTCCGCGCTGGACCCGGCGGCGGCCGAGGAGGTCCTGGCGGTCCTCCAGCGCCTGGTCCACGACCTGGGCACCACGGTCCTCATGGCCGAGCACCGTCTGGAACGCGTCATCCAGTACGCCGACCAGGTGGCCCTGCTGCCGGGCCCCGGCGAGCGTCCGTGGCTGGGCACCCCGTCGGAGGTGATGGCGGTCTCGCCCGTCCACCCCCCGGTGGTCGCC
>NZ_NEUB01000706.1 GCF_002910825.1 Streptomyces sp. SM1
GGACGTACGCGCCGTAGGGCCGGTCCCCCGCCGCCTGCGCGAGCCGCAGTGCCTGCACGAAGTAGCGCTGCGCGAGCCCGTGCGCGGCGATGTCGTACGACGTCCAGCCGGCCAGTCGGGTCAGGTCCGCGGTGGCCGCGAACAGCCGGCGCCCGGTCTGTTCGCCGTAGGTGCCGCGCAGCATCGGCTCGCACTCGTGCTCCAGGTAGCGCACGAGGGCCTGGCGGGCGTGCCCGCCCCCGTACGCGTCGTCGAGGGTCCGGAACAGCTCGCCGACCGACCGCAGCGCGGCGATGTCGCCGCCGGTGACCCGCTGCCCGGGCCCGCGTTCGGCCGTACCGCGTCTGCGGGCGAGCAGTTCGGCCGGCCCCACGGGCCGGGGCGACAGCCGGCTCTGGGCGGGCACCCGGGGCGGCGGCTCCACGCGGGCCACCTTCTCGTCGGCCCGTCCGATGAGCCAGTCCCGGCTCGGCACCACCAGCCCTGCCGAGGTGAAGGCGATCTTGCGCAGTTCGGCGTGGCTGCCGGAGTCCTTTCGCCACAGGCCGCCGACGATGTCGACGGCCTCCTCCGGTGTGGCCGCGAACTCCAGCCCGGCGTAGACGGGGGCGCAGGCGTCCAGCCCCAGGTCCTGGGCGCTCAGCCGGCGTCCCAGGCGCCGGGTGAAGACCTCGGCGATCAGCGCCGGTGTCGTGCCGCGTGGCTGCTGCCCGCGCAGCCAGCGGGTGACGGAGGTCTTGTCGTATCTCAGGTCGAGCCCGTGTTCGAGACCGAGCTGGTCCACGCGACGGGCGAGTCCCGCGTTGGAGAACCCCGCTTCTGCGATGAGCGCGGCGAGCTGTCGGTTGGGGTTGCGCTGCGCGGGTCGTTCCGTCATCTGCGGTGCGGTCTCCTGCCTTCCGGCCATTGATGTGCCCGGATTGCCTGTGAGCAGCCCTTATGGCCTCCTGGACGGCGCGAATGTAGCGGAGAGTGAACACTCGATCGCAGACTTCGACGGGCATTCATCCGATCGTGTGAGGATTGACCGGACGCTGACGGCCGGCCGAGCGGGGGATCGACCGGGGAATTCGACCACCGATCGAGGCTCCCTCGAACGGTCGTACAGTGGCGTGGGCGCGTTTCGCGCCTGACGACCTTCTAGGGAGGCGCTTCGCCGTGAGTGAGTTGCGGTTCGTCCGGATGGGCTTCGGGGCCGAGGCCGTCGACTATCAGCAGGCCTGGGACGAGCAGCGCCGGGTGCACGCGGCGCGGTTCGCCGACGAGGTGCCCGACACGGTGATGCTCCTGGAGCACCCCCCGGTCTACACGGCCGGCCGGCGCACCGAGGCGAGCGAGCGCCCCCTGGACGGCACCCCGGTCATCGACGTGGACCGCGGCGGCAAGATCACCTGGCACGGCCCCGGCCAGCTGGTGGGCTACCCCATCCAGAAGCTGCCCCGCCCGGTGGACGTGGTCGCCCACGTCCGGCGCCTGGAGGAGGCCCTGATCCGCACCTGTGCGGAGTTCGGCCTGGAGACCACCCGGATCGAGGGCCGCAGCGGGGTGTGGGTGCTGGGCGACCCGGTGGAGCAGCGCCCGGCGCCCGGCGGGCTCTCCCTGGACTTCGACCCCCGGCTGCACGACGAGGAGTTCGACCCGCGCCTGGACGGGCCGGAGTACGCGCCCTCCAACGCCGGCCAGCGCCGCGAGGACCGCAAGATCGCCGCGATCGGCATCCGTGTGGCCAAGGGCGTCACGATGCACGGTTTCGCGCTCAACGTGAACCCCGACAACAAGTGGTTCGACAGGATCATCCCGTGCGGGATCCGCGACGCGGGCGTGGCCTCCCTGGGACACGAGCTGGGCCGGGACGTGACGATCGACGAGGTGCTCCCGGTCGTGGAGCGCCACCTCCGGAACGTCCTGCAGAACGCGGAACCGAAGCCCCGGGTCATCGAGAAGACACCCGCATGAGAACAGCCCGTCCGGCGTTTGAGGACAAGACCCGTTCAGGGCCGGGCGGGGGCCTGGGGGCGGCAGCCCCCAGCAGGCCCGACACCCACGCCGGGTTTCAAATCAACGGGCGTACCCTTGAGCACACCGAAGAATCAATCGCTAGGGAGCCGGTCGTGTCCGCAGTCGCACCCGACGGACGCAAGATGCTGCGCCTGGAGGTCCGCAACAGCCAGACCCCCATCGAGCGCAAGCCCGAGTGGATCAAGACCCGGGCGAAAATGGGCCCCGAGTACTCCAAGATGCAGAGCCTGGTCAAGAGCGAGGGTCTGCACACGGTCTGCCAGGAAGCCGGCTGTCCGAACATCTACGAGTGCTGGGAGGACCGCGAGGCCACCTTCCTCATCGGCGGCGACCAGTGCACCCGGCGCTGCGACTTCTGCCAGATCGACACGGGCAAGCCCGAGGCACTGGACCGTGACGAGCCGCGCCGCGTCGGCGAGTCGGTCGTCACCATGGACCTGAACTACGCCACCATCACCGGCGTGGCCCGCGACGACCTCGAGGACGGCGGCGCCTGGCTGTACGCGGAGACGGTGCGCCAGATCCACGCGCAGACCGCGGAGCGCGCGGAGGGCCGTACGAAGGTCGAGCTGCTGGCCCCCGACTTCAACGCCGTACCGGAGCAGCTGGCGGAGGTCTTCTCCTCCCGCCCCGAGGTCTTCGCGCACAACGTCGAGACGGTCCCCCGGATCTTCAAGCGCATCCGTCCGGGCTTCCGCTACGACCGTTCCCTGAAGGTCATCACCGACGCCCGTGACTACGGTCTGGTCACCAAGTCGAACCTGATCCTCGGTATGGGCGAGACCCGCGAGGAGGTCGGCGAGGCGCTGCGGCAGCTCCACGACGCCGGCTGCGAGCTGGTCACCATCACCCAGTACCTGCGGCCCTCCGTGCGCCACCACCCCGTGGAGCGCTGGGTGAAGCCGCACGAGTTCGTGGAGCTGAAGGAGGAGGCCGAGCAGATCGGCTTCTCCGGTGTGATGTCCGGGCCGCTGGTCCGCTCCTCCTACCGGGCCGGCCGGCTCTACGGGATGGCCGTGGAGAAGCGGGGCGCGTACGTGGCCTCCCAGTCCGTCTGATCCGGAACACCGGAGCACCGGGCCGGAACGGGCCCGGAGCCCTCCTCCGGGGGAGGGCGCACGACACCAACGGCGGCGTGTGAATTCACGCACAAGGCCTACCGGCCAGTAGTGGCCGAGAGAACGCGGTCCCGACCGTCCTCGCAGATGAGGGCACAGGTCGGGGCCGCGTCGGCGTTCCAGGACCGCCCGCCGGGCTTCATGCCTGTTTGACCGGCCGGTCACGTCCTGGTAACACCAGTCAGTGAGCCTGGTATCACAGCACGTACAGGCACGTACAGCACGAACCCCCCACCCGTCCGCACCCAGGGAGCCCTCCGCCATGCAGGCCGCGCCCGTCCGCGCCACCGCCATCCCGTCCTTCTCCACCGCCCTGCGCGCCGTGGAGTCGCTGCTGATGAGCGGCGGTCAGCGCACCGCCCGCCGCAACGCCTGGACCTCCGTCCTGGAGGACCGCCGTCGCGCCAAGGACCGGGTCGAGACCCAGCTCGTCCTCGACCGGACCCCGATCACCCGCCCCTGAGACCGCCCGGCCCCCGTCCGCCCCGTCCCACCCCGGGCACTGCCGTCGAAGGCGCTCCGGGGGGCACGTAGACTCATGGCATGGCGAGGAAGGAAACCGCAGCGGACGCTGCGAACCCCGGGCGACTCAAGCAGATCGCCCTGACCTACAAGATGACCCGCAGGGCCGACAAGAAGATCGGTCTTGTACTCGCGGCTGTCGGAATCGTCACCTTCGGTGTCTTCCTCGCGATCGGTTTCTTGATCGGGCACCCCATCTATCTCGGCATCCTGGGCTTCCTGCTCGCCTTCCTCGCGACGGCGATCGTGTTCGGGCGGCGGGCGGAGCGGGCGGCCTTCGGGCAGATGGAGGGACAGCCGGGCGCTGCGGCGGCCGTGCTCGACAACATCGGCCGGGGCTGGACGACGACCCCCGCGGTGGCGATGAACCGCAGCCAGGACGTGGTGCACCGCGCGGTCGGCAAGGCCGGCATCGTGCTGATCGCGGAGGGCAACCCGAACCGGGTGAAGAGCCTGCTGGCCGCCGAGAAGAAGAAGATGAACCGCATCGTCGCGGACGTCCCGGTGCACGACATGATCGTGGGTACGGGCGAGGGCCAGGTCGAGCTGAAGAAGCTGCGCACGACGATGCTGAAGCTGCCCCGTGTGCTCTCCGGCCCGCAGGTCACCGCGACCAACGACCGGCTGCGCGCCCTGGGCGACCTGATGAGCAACATGCCGCTCCCCAAGGGCCCGATGCCCAAGGGCATGAAGCTGCCGAAGGGCGGCGGCGGCCAGCGCGGCCGCTGAACCGCACTTCCTTCACGCGTACGAGGACGGGGCGCCGGAATCGCTTCCGGCGCCCCGTCCTCGTGTTGCCCGCCGCCGCTCGGTGTTGCCTGCCGCCGCGCGAGCGCCGAGGTCAGACGCGCACCTCGACCGTGCGGACCAGGCGGTCGTGCAGACCGCGCCCGTCGCGGTCCCAGATGAGGGCGGGGACGGCGAGGCAGAGCAGGGCCGAGCGCACCAGCCCGCGCAGCGGCTGGACCCGGCCGGTGCCGAGGGTGACGACCCGCAGCCCGAACAGACGCTTGCCCGGGGTGAAGCCGACCGTGCCGACGGTGAGGGCACTCAGCGCGAGGAACACCAGCAGCGCCCAGTTACCGGTCGTCCGCGGGTCGTAGCCCTCGGTGATCAGGCCGTATGCGATCAGCATGCACAGACCCCAGTCCACGGCGAGGGCGCCGAGCCTGCGGCCGGGGCGCGCGATCGAGCCCGGTCCGTCCTCCGGCAGCCCCAGCTGCTCACCCCGGTAACCGAAGTCGGCACCGGCGTCCTCCATGGCCGCACGCGGCCCGGAGAGCCATGATCCGATTGCTTGCCTGTTGTCCACCCGTCCACGGTACTGCGCCCGGATATGACCACAGGACGGCGGGGTGCGTCGGGGCTACCGTGGGAGAGACCCCGGTTAACTCGTGCGAAACAAATGGGTCACGCACGAGAAATGACACGTCCCTAGGGTCGAGCGCAGCGTGTGCCACCCGCACTGGCCGCACGAACGATCTACCACCCCGGCGGGACGGTCGGGAGTAGGAGGAGCTGGATGTTCCAGAACGCCGACGAGGCCAAGAAGTTCATCGGGGACGAGGACGTCAAGTTCATCGACGTCCGGTTCTGCGACCTCCCGGGTGTGATGCAGCACGTCACCGTGCCGGCGGAGGCGTTCGACCCGGACGAGGAGCTGGCGTTCGACGGCTCGTCGATCCGCGGTTTCCAGGCCATCCACGAGTCCGACATGTCGCTGCGCGCGGACCTGTCGACCGCCCGGATCGACCCGTTCCGCCGTGACAAGACGCTGAACATCAACTTCTTCATCCACGACCCGATCACCGGCGAGCAGTACTCCCGTGACCCGCGCAACGTGGCCAAGAAGGCCGAGGCGTACCTGGCCTCCACGGGTATCGCCGACACCGCGTTCTTCGGCCCGGAGGCCGAGTTCTACGTCTTCGACAGCGTCCGCTTCAAGACGTCCGAGAACGAGTCCTTCTACCACATCGACTCCGAGGCGGGCGCCTGGAACACCGGCGCGCTGGAGGACAACCGCGGCTACAAGGTCCGCTACAAGGGCGGCTACTTCCCGGTCCCGCCGGTCGACCACTTCGCCGACCTGCGTGCCGAGATCTCCCTGGAGCTGGCCCGGTCCGGCCTGAAGGTCGAGCGCCAGCACCACGAGGTGGGCACCGCCGGCCAGGCGGAGATCAACTACAAGTTCAACACGCTCCTCGCCGCCGCGGACGACCTGCAGCTCTTCAAGTACATCGTGAAGAACGTCGCCTGGCGCAACGGCAAGACCGCGACCTTCATGCCGAAGCCGATCTTCGGTGACAACGGTTCGGGCATGCACGTCCACCAGTCGCTGTGGGCGGGCGGCGAGCCGCTCTTCTACGACGAGCAGGGCTACGCCGGCCTGTCGGACATGGCCCGCTACTACATCGGCGGCATCCTCAAGCACGCCCCGTCGCTGCTGGCCTTCACCAACCCGACGGTGAACTCCTACCACCGTCTGGTGCCGGGCTTCGAGGCGCCGGTGAACCTGGTGTACTCGCAGCGCAACCGCTCCGCCGCGATGCGCATCCCGATCACCGGCTCCAACCCGAAGGCCAAGCGCGTCGAGTTCCGCGCCCCGGACGCCTCCGGCAACCCGTACCTGGCGTTCTCGGCCCTGCTCCTCGCGGGCCTGGACGGCATCAAGAACAAGATCGAGCCGGCCGAGCCGATCGACAAGGACCTCTACGAGCTGGCTCCCGAGGAGCACGCGAACGTGGCCCAGGTCCCGACCTCCCTCGGCGCCGTCCTCGACCGCCTCGAGGCCGACCACGAGTTCCTCCTCCAGGGCGACGTCTTCACGCCGGACCTGATCGAGACGTGGATCGACTTCAAGCGCCAGAACGAGATCGCCCCGCTGCAGCTCCGCCCGCACCCGCACGAGTTCGAGCTGTACTTCGACGTGTGATCCCCGCCCGGGCCGGAGCGGGTGACCGCTCCCCCGGCCCGTGTCGAAGCCGCCGCCGGCACTCCTGGACGAGTGCCGGCGGCGGCTTCTTCCGTGGTGCCCGGCCGGGCGGGACTGCCTCGCCCCGGCGTCCCGTGTCCGTCACGATGCCGCGGCCCACGGAGCGCCCGCGTGCTCCGGCTGACCGGAAAGCTTCCCTCCTGGCGGCCGGGGAGGGATCCTTGATCTGACACGGTTGTTCGAGAGGAGGTCACGGGGATGTCCGAAAGGGACGACGAAGATCGGGAGTTCGACATCAAGTGGGCGGACGGCGCCGTGCACAAGGAGCCGTCCGCGCGGGCCAGGATGCTCGCCGCACGCTGGAAGGACAACCCGCCCGGACCGGTCCCCTTCCGTGGTGAGCCGGAGCACCGGGGATCGGCCGGGCGCTCGTCCTGGGTGTCGACGGCCGTGGTGCTCGGCTGCGTCGCCGCGGTGATCGTGCTGCTCGGCTCCATCAACTTCCGGCCGTACTGATCCCGGCGGCGCCGCCCGCCCACCGGGCCCCTGGTGCGCGTACCCGCCCCGGACCCGACCGCCCGGCCCGCTCCCGGGTCGCGGCCGGCCTGACCCGCGGTGCGCGACGTACCAGTCCCGCGGCCGGCCGGACGGCAGCGGGCGCTTCTCCACCGGGACGCGGGGCGTGTCGAGCGGCACGGGACGCTTCGCGGTGGACCGGGTGGGCAGGGGCTTCGGCTTCAGTGCGGCAGCGGGCACGGGCATCCTCCTGTCGCGGACGGGGGCCCGCCGAGGTCCACGACGACCCCGGCGGCTCCCTCGAACACTACTTCCAGTCTATCGTCCGGCACTGACCATCGACAGGGTCGAGCGGGCGAGTAAACACGCTGGTGGACAGGGCCTTTGCCGTGCTGCCACAGCACCCCGGCGAGCACAACCGCGACACGGCGATGAATTCGAACAGCGGGAGTACCGCGTACGGTGTCGGGCATGGAGATCTGGATCAACCCGGCCTGTTCCAAGTGCCGTAGCGCCATCAGTCTGCTCGACACCGAGGGGGCCGAGTACACGGTCCGCCGGTACCTGGAGGAGGTACCGGGCGAGGACGAGATCCGGGGGGTACTGGAGCGGCTGGGGCTGGAGCCGTGGGACATCACGCGGACCCAGGAGGCCGAGGCGAAGGAACTGGGGCTCGGGGAGTGGGCGCGGGACGCCGGTACGCGGGACCGGTGGGTGGCGGCGCTCGCCGCGCATCCGAGACTGATCCAGCGGCCGATCATCACGGCGGACGACGGAACGGCGGTCGTGGGACGCACGGACGACGCGGTGCGGGACGCCCTCTCCCGCCGGAGGACGCCGTGACGCAGGCCACTTCGGTGACGTGGGCCGGCCTCTGGGCAACGCCGTTCGGTATCCCGTACCTAGCGGCGTACGCCCCCCCTACCGCTTCAGGAGGCGCGCACGTCGCACAGGAGAACACCCGGACCCAAGAAGAAGCTCGCGCTGCTGCTCAGCGCCGCCACGGTGGCGGGAGGCGGCAGCTTCCTCATGGCGACGACGTCGAACGCCACCCCGCCGGCCGCCACCACCGAGTCGGCGGCGGACTCGACCGTCCGCCAGGGGCTGGCCACCGCGCTCGGCAACGACGAGAGGTTCATCGAGGGCCAGCGGGCGAACCCGGACGCGCGGTCCGCGGCGCGGATCGTCAACCGCGAGGCGGTCGTCGACCGGATCCGGCTCCAGCAGGAGGCGTCCGGATGCACGGTTGGGGAGTCGGCTCAGGACTCCCAGACCGCGCAGCCGGAGCACCCCGCACAGCCCGCGCCCTCGCAGCCGGCCGCGGGCGACCAGGACGCAGGGGCCGGGCAGGCCTCCGGTGAGCAGGTGTGCAACGGGTCGACCGTCACCCTCTCCGGCGAGGACGGCGCCCCGGCGGCGTCCAGCAACCAGTTCCCGGCCGGGACGAAGCTGGAGGTCACCAACCTGGACAACGGCAAGTCCACGACGGTGGAGGTCACTTCGGCGTCCGGCAGCCGTGTGCTGCTGAACAACGCGGCCTACGAGCAGGTCCGTGAGGCCGGCAAGTTCGTGATCCGCCGCGCGGTGATCGAGAAGGTGGGGTGACGGCGGATTCCCTCGGGCGGGGCCCGCTGCTCACGGTCGGGAGCGACGGGCCCCCTCACGTGCCGTAGCAGACACTCCCGCCGCCCCGCACGCTCACGGAGTGGGGCGCGGCACACCGGTGTCCGGTAACACGGGGTTCACACGAGGGCAATGGCCGGGAAATCGCCTGTTGACAGGCTGCGTGACATCGACGGCGGCGCCCCGGTGCCGCAGCGCCGCCGGCACCCGCACCAGCGTCAGCCCCACCCCGAAGGATGTGGACCGTGAGCTTCAAGGCCGAGTACATCTGGATCGACGGCACCCAGCCGACCGCCAAGCTGCGTTCCAAGACGAAGATCCTGGACGACGACGCCAAGGGCGCGGATCTGCCGGTCTGGGGCTTCGACGGGTCCTCCACCAGCCAGGCCGAGGGGCACGCCTCCGACCGCGTCCTCAAGCCGGTCTTCGTCTGCCCTGACCCGATCCGCGGCGGTGCAGACGTCCTGGTGCTGTGCGAGGTCCTGAACACGGACATGACGCCGCACGAGTCCAACACGCGTGCCGCGCTGGCCGAGGTGGCCGGGAGGTTCGCCGGCCAGGAGCCCGTTTTCGGTATCGAGCAGGAGTACACCTTCTTCAAGGGTGCCCGCCCTCTCGGCTTCCCCGAGGGCGGCTTCCCGGCCGCGCAGGGCGGCTACTACTGCGGTGTCGGCTCCGACGAGATCTTCGGCCGCGACGTCGTCGAGGCGCACCTGGAGAACTGCCTGAAGGCGGGGCTCGGCATCTCCGGCATCAACGCCGAGGTCATGCCGGGCCAGTGGGAGTTCCAGGTCGGTCCGCTGGCCCCGCTGGAGGTCTCCGACCAGCTGTGGGTGGCCCGCTGGCTGCTCTACCGCACCGCCGAGGACTTCGAGGTCTCCGCCACCCTGGACCCCAAGCCGGTCAAGGGCGACTGGAACGGCGCGGGCGCGCACACCAACTTCTCCACCAGGTCGATGCGCGAGGGGTACGACGCGATCATCACCGCCTGCGAGTCGCTCGGTGAGGGTTCCAAGCCGCTGGACCACGTCAAGAACTACGGCGCCGGCATCGACGACCGCCTCACCGGTCTGCACGAGACCGCCCCGTGGAACGAGTACTCCTACGGTGTCTCCGACCGCGGCGCCTCGGTGCGCATCCCGTGGCAGGTCGAGAAGGACGGCAAGGGCTACATCGAGGACCGCCGCCCGAACGCCAACGTCGACCCGTACCTGGTGACCCGCCTGCTGGTCGACACGTGCTGCGCGGCGCTGGAGAAGGCCGGCCAGGTCTGATCCCTACCGCGGACGACGCGAGGGGCGCCCGCCATGGAGGTGGGCGACCCTCGCGTCTTCTGCTTCAACGGGGCAACGGTCGGCCACCGGAAGCGCGACGCGGCGGGGCGCGGGGACCTCGAGCCGTTCTGGCCGTCCCGTCAGCATCACGACTTCGGCCTGTCGTCGCGCGACGAACGCGCCGGCCCAAACGCCCTCCGGGTCCGCCGGCCCCCGCGCTCATCCCTGCTTGGGCAGCGGAACCCGCTCGCGCTCGCGCTTCCTGCCCTCCGGGACCTGTTTCGGCAGGGCGTAGGGCTGACGCCCGTACCAGAGCAGGGCGACCCCGTAGCCGACGGCCAGGCAGATCATGCCGCCCACCGCGTCCAGCCAGAAGTGGTTGGCGGTGGCGACGATGACCACCAGGGTGGCCGCCGGGTACAGCAGGCCCAGTACCCGCGCCCACGGAACCGTGGCCAGCGCGAAGATCGTGACACCGGCCCAGACCGACCAGCCGATGTGCATCGAGGGCATCGCCGCGTACTGGTTGGACATGTTCTTCAGGTCCCCGGAGGCCATCGAACCCCAGGTGTGGTGCATCAGCACGGTGTCGATGAAGTCCTGGCCGTCCATCAGCCGGGGCGGGGCCAGTGGATACAGGTAGTAGCCGACCAGCGCGAAGCCCGTCGTGGTGAACAGGACCAGCCGGGTCGCCGCGTACCGGCCGGGATGACTACGGTAGAGCCACACGAGGACACCCAGAGTGACCACGAAGTGCAGGGTGGCGTAGTAGTAGTTCATCCCGACGACGAGCCATGTCACCGAGTTCACGGCGTGGTTGACGGACTCCTCGAAGGCCAGACCCAGCTGCTGCTCCAGCCGCCAGATCCAGTCGGCGTTGCGCAGCGCCTCGGCCCGCTGTTCGGGCACGGCGTTGCGGATGAGCGAGTACGTCCAGTAACTGACCGCGATCAGCAGGATCTCGAACCACAGCCGGGGCCGGCGGGGAGTGTGCGGACGGGGCAGGAGCCGCCACCCCGTCGCCTCGTCCGCGACGGGGTGTGCTGCGGCCTCTTCCCGGCCTTTCAGCGTGGTCACGGTCGGTTCACCCATGGGCACAGAGTCTGCCAGAGAAGACGTCCCCCCTCGGATCATCCCCCGATCGGGCCCGGCCCGCATCCTCACGCTCCGGGGACAGACGTCCGCCCTCCTCCTCCGGGTGCGCGGAAGGAGGCCTTCTCTCCGCCCTAGGGACGACTCCGGTCCCCGGGGGCCGACGCGGTCGAGCCGCGCACCACCAGCTCCGGCATGAAGACGAACTCGCTGTGGGGTGCGGGCGTCCCGCCGATCTCCTCGAGCAGGGTACGCACGGCGGCCTGGCCCATCGCCGGGACCGGCTTGCGGACCGTGGTCAGCGGCGGGTCGGTGAACGCGATCAGCGGGGAGTCGTCGAAGCCGACCACCGAGATGTCCTTCGGCACGTCCAGACCGCGCTGCCGGGCCGCCCGTATCGCGCCCAGCGCCATCATGTCGCTCGCGCACACCACCGCCGTGCAGCCGCGGTCCATGAGCGCGGCGGCGGCCGCCTGGCCGCCCTCCAGCGTGTACAGCGAGTGCTGGACCAGCTCCGTCTCAGCCGTCTCGGCGCTCAGGCCCAGCTGCTCCTGCACGGCGCGGACGAAGCCCTCTATCTTGCGCTGCACCGGCACGAACCGCTTCGGCCCGAGCGCGAGCCCGATCCGCGTGTGGCCGAGCGAGGCGAGGTGGGTGACGGCGAGCGACATCGCGGCCCGGTCGTCGGGGGAGATGAACGGCGCCTGCACCTTTGGCGAGAAACCGTCCACGAGGACGAACGGAACGCCCTGCGCCCGCAGCCGGTCGTAGCGCTGCGTGTCGGCGGTGGTGTCCGCGTGCAGTCCGGAGACGTAGATGATGCCGGCCACCCCGCGGTCCACCAGCATCTCGGTCAGCTCGTCCTCCGTCGACCCGCCGGGGGTCTGGGTGGCGAGCACCGGGGTGTAGCCCTGGCGGGTCAGCGCCTGCCCGATGACCTGGGCCAGCGCCGGGAAGATCGGATTCTCCAGCTCGGGGGTGATCAGTCCGACCAGGCCCTCGCTGCGCTGCCGCAACCGCACCGGGCGCTCGTAGCCCAGGACGTCGAGGGCGGCGAGCACGGACTGGCGTGTGGTGGCGGCGACGCCCGGCTTCCCGTTCAGGACGCGGCTGACGGTCGCCTCGCTCACCCCCGCCTGAGCAGCGATATCAGCAAGCCGTGTGGTCACAGGAGTGGACTTTAGCTGCCGGTTCCCACCTTGCACACCGACAGGACGCCTGGTGCGCGCCGTCGGACGGCCCGTTGCGGGCTGCTGGGTCATCGCGATCCCTCACGTGGTGGTCGGCGTCCGGTCCGCAAGGGATGATTCCCCCGGCGGCAACCGATGGCAAGTGCTTGCAGAGTCTTGCACACCAGTCCGAAGCCCTGTCGTACAGGCGGATACCGGGGTCGCGGGGCGGTCGAGAACAGGTCACGGCGGCATAACTCTCGGCGTCGCTTGCAAAACTTTTCTGCAAGGTCTTTCGAAACGGTTCCAGCGCTGTTACGTTCACGTCGCCCGGCGGCTCCATCGGCGCAGTCGGCACGATTCGCAGGACGGCAGACGGGGCCGCACCTGCACTCACGGGCTTAACCCTCAAGGAGAACCTCATGCGGCGTGGCATAGCGGCCACCGCGCTGGTGGCGTCCCTCGCCCTCGCGGCGACGGCCTGCGGCGGAGACAGCGACAGCGGCGACAAGGCCGGCGGACCGGTCACCATCACCTGGTGGGACACCTCCAACGCGACCAACGAGGCGCCGACCTACCAGGCCCTGGTCAAGGAGTTCGAGGCCGCCAACAAGGACATCAAGGTCAAGTTCGTCAACGTCCCCTTCGACCAGGCGCAGAACAAGTTCGACACCGCCGCCGGTTCCAAGGGCGCCCCCGACGTGCTGCGCTCCGAGGTCGGCTGGACCCCCGCCTTCGCCAAGAAGGGCTTCTTCCTGCCGCTGGACGGCACCGAGGCCCTCGCCGAGCAGGACAAGTTCAAGCCCAACCTGCTCGAGCAGGCCACGTACGAGGGCAAGACCTACGGCGTCCCCTTCACCACGGACACCCTCGCCCTCGTCTACAACAAGGAGCTGTTCGCGAAGGCCGGCGTCGAGGCCCCCAAGACCTGGGACGACCTGAAGAAGGCCGCCGCCACCATCAAGGACAAGACCGGCGTCGACGGCTACTGGGGTTCCACGGCCGGCTACTACGCGCAGCCGTTCCTGTACGGCGAGGGCACCGACATGGTCGACGCCGACGCCAAGAAGGTCACCGTGAAGTCGCCCGCGGCCGAGAAGGCCTACGGCACCTGGCTGGACCTCTTCGAGGGCAAGGGCCTGCACAAGGCCGACACCACCGCCGACGCCTACGCCCACATCCAGGACGCGTTCGTCAACGGCAAGGTCGCCTCGATCATCCAGGGCCCGTGGGAGATCACCAACTTCTACAAGGGCTCCGCGTTCAAGGACAAGAACAACCTCGGTATCGCCACCGTCCCGGCCGGATCGGCCGGCAAGGCGGGCGCCCCGACCGGCGGCCACAACCTCTCGGTCTACGCCGGCTCCAGCAAGGACAAGCAGGAGGCCGCGCTGAAGTTCGTGAACTTCATGACCTCGGCCAAGGCGCAGGAGACCATCGCGCTGAAGAACTCCACGCTGCCCACGCGTGACGACGCCTACACCGACCAGGTCAAGGCCGACCCGGGCATCGCCGGCTACCAGACGGTCCTCTCGGCCGCCCAGCCGCGCCCGGCGCTGCCCGAGTACAGCTCCCTGTGGGGTCCGATGGACGACGAGCTGCCGCAGATCGCGGGCGGCAAGGAGTCCCTGGACAAGGGCCTCGGTGACGCGGAGACCGCGATCGCCAAGCTGGTGCCGGAGTTCAGCAAGTAACGCCCGTGTGGCCGCCGGACCCGCTTCCAGGAGGGGAGGGTCCGGTGGCCGCCGGCCTGTGTGCCGTCCCCCTTGACCATCCAGAAGGTGCCGAACCATGACAGTCGCCATCGACCGCGCGACCGGCAAGCGCCGCGGTGACCGCGCGCCCCGCCCCGGGCCGGTCAGCCGCCTGAAGCGCGGTTACCAGAAGTACTGGTACGCCTACGCCATGATCGCGCCGGTGGCGCTGGTGCTCGGCGTCATCGTGCTGTACCCCCTGGCGTACGGCTTCTATCTCACGCTCACCGACGCCGACAGCCTCAACTCGGCCCGCACCATCGGCGTCAACGAGATCGAGGCCACCTGGAAGTTCATCGGCATCGACAACTACGCCGACATCCTGTGGGGCGAGACGGCCTACGACCGCTTCTGGTCCAAGTTCATCTGGACGATCGTGTGGACGGCGGCCTGTGTCGCCCTGCACTACGGCATCGGCCTGGGCCTGGCCCTGCTGCTCAACCAGAAGCTGCGCGGCCGCACCTTCTACCGGCTGGTCCTGATCCTGCCGTGGGCCGTGCCGACCTTCGTCACCGTCTTCGGCTGGCGGTTCATGCTCGCCGACGCCGGCATCATCAACTCCGGCCTGGACTTCCTCGGGATGCCCACCCCGGCCTGGCTGGAGGACACCTTCTGGCAGCGGTTCGCGGCCATCATGGTCAACACCTGGTGCGGTGTGCCGTTCATGATGATCTCCCTGCTCGGCGGACTGCAGTCCATCGACGCCAGCCTGTACGAGGCGGCCGAGATGGACGGCGCGAGCGCCTGGCAGCGCTTCCGTCACGTCACCCTGCCGGGCCTGCGCTCGGTCAGCTCCACCGTGGTCCTGCTCGGCGTCATCTGGACCTTCAACCAGTTCGCCGTGATCTTCCTGCTGTTCGGCAACACCGCCCCGGAGGCACAGATCCTCGTGACCTGGGCCTACCAGCTCGGCTTCGGACAGCAGCCGCGCGAATTCGCCGAGTCCGCCGCCTACGGCATGCTGCTGCTGGCCATCCTGGTCGTCTTCACCTCCTTCTACCGACGCTGGCTGAACCGCAATGACCAGCAGCTCGCGATCTGAGGCAGGAGTCCCCATGAGCACCTCCACCGTCACCCCCACCGCTCCGGCGGACCCGCCCGCCGGCGACAGGACCCCGGCCCGGGGGTCCCGCCGGCGCGGTGAGAGCGGCCCCCTGGCACGCCTCACCTCGCACGGCGTGCTGACCGTGGCCAGTCTGATCGCGCTGTTCCCGGTCGCCTGGCTGGTCTTCCTGTCCCTCGGCCCCGACAAGGACGACTATCTGCGTCCCGGCGGCATCTGGGGCAAGATGACGCTGGACAACTACGCGCACGTCCTGCAGGACACGAACTTCTTCGACTGGCTCAAGAGCTCGCTGATCGTCTCGCTCGGTACGACGGTCATCGGTGTCTTCGTCGCCGCCACCACCGGCTACGCGGTCTCCCGCATGCGCTTCCCGGGGTACAAGAAGTTCATGTGGGTGCTTCTGCTCACCCAGATGTTCCCGGTGGCCGTCCTGATGGTGCCGATGTACCAGATCCTCTCGGACCTGCAGCTCATCGACAGCTACCTCGGCCTCATCCTGGTCTACTGCTCGACGGCGGTGCCGTACTGCGCCTGGCTGATGAAGGGCTACTTCGACACCATCCCGTTCGAGATCGACGAGGCGGGACGGGTCGACGGGCTGAGCCCCATCGGTACGTTCGTACGGCTGATCCTGCCGCTGGCCAGGCCCGGTCTCGCGGTCGCCGCGTTCTACAGTTTCATCACCGCGTTCGGCGAGGTCGCCTTCGCCACGACGTTCATGCTCGACGACGAGAAGTACACCCTCGCCGTCGGTCTGCAGAGCTTCGTCAGCGAGCACGACGCACAGCGCAACCTCATGGCCGCCACCGCGGTCCTGATCGCGATACCGGTCTCCGCGTTCTTCTACCTCGTGCAGAAGAACCTGGTCACCGGCCTCACGGCCGGCGGCACGAAGGGGTAATAGTCGCCAGGGGGTGAACTGCCGTCATTCGGCCGCCGCACCGTCGTGGCTTGTCGCGCCCGCGCGGCGGAGCCGCATATCGACGCAGACCCGCGCCCCTGTACGGCGTTGCCCTCCCCGGGCCCGAGACGGCCGCGGTGGCCATCCGACCCCGCTGTCACCGCGGCCGCCTCGTCTCCCCGCCGTCACGACCCCACTCGCTCCCATGCCCGAACTCGTATCAAGGACGACATGAGCCAGCAGCCCTCCGCCGCCCCGGCCCCGACCCCCACGACCGACGCGGCCGTCGCCACCGTCTCCCGCCGCCGCGACTGGTGGCGGGACGCGGTGATCTACCAGGTGTACCCGCGCAGCTTCGCCGACAGCAACGGCGACGGCATGGGCGACCTGGAAGGCATCCGCTCCCGCCTGCCGTACCTGCGCGACCTCGGCGTGGACGCCGTGTGGCTCAGCCCCTTCTACGCCTCGCCGCAGGCCGACGCCGGGTACGACGTCGCCGACTACCGCGCCGTCGACCCCATGTTCGGCACCCTGCTCGACGCGGACGCGCTGATCCGGGAGGCCCGCCGGCTGGGCCTCAGGATCATCGTCGACCTGGTCCCGAACCACTCCTCCGACCAGCACGAGTGGTTCAAGCGCGCCCTCGCCGAGGGCCCCGGCTCGCCCTCGCGCGACCGCTACCACTTCCGCCCCGGCAAGGGCGAGAACGGCGAGCTGCCGCCCAACGACTGGGAGTCCATCTTCGGCGGCCCGGCCTGGACCCGGGTCACCGAACCCGACGGCACCCCGGGCGAGTGGTACCTGCACCTGTTCGCGCCCGAGCAGCCCGACTTCAACTGGGAGCACCCGGCGGTCGGCGACGAGTTCCGTTCCATCCTGCGGTTCTGGCTCGACATGGGCGTGGACGGCTTCCGCATCGACGTCGCCCACGGCATGGTGAAGGCCGAGGGCCTGCCCGACCTCGGAAACCACGAGCAGCTGAAGCTGCTGGGCAACGATGTCATGCCGTTCTTCGACCAGGACGGTGTCCACGACATCTACCGCCAGTGGCGGCTCATCCTCGACGAGTACAGCGATGCAAGAGGGCCCGAAGGGCCTTCCGCAGAAGGGCGGGGGCGGGAGACGGGCGGGCGCATCTTCGTCGCGGAGGCGTGGACCCCGACCGTCGAGCGGACGGCGAACTACGTCCGCCCCGACGAGCTGCACCAGGCGTTCAACTTCCAGTACCTCGGCACCCACTGGGACGCCGAGGAGCTGCGGACGGTCATCGACCGCACCCTGGACGCCATGCGCCCGGTCGGCGCCCCCGCCACCTGGGTGCTGTCCAACCACGACGTCACCCGGCACGCCACCCGCTTCGCCAACCCGGCCGGCCTGGGCACCCAGATCCGCCTCGCCGGCGACCGTGAACTGGGTCTGCGCCGCGCCCGCGCCGCCACCCTGCTGATGCTGGCGCTGCCCGGCTCGGCCTACGTCTACCAGGGCGAGGAGCTCGGCCTGCCGGACGTCGTGGACCTTCCCGACGAGGTGCGCCAGGACCCGGCGTACTTCAGGGGCGCGGGCCAGGACGGCTTCCGCGACGGCTGCCGGGTGCCGATCCCGTGGACCCGCGAGGGCGCGTCGTACGGCTTCGGCGACGGCGGCAGCTGGCTGCCGCAGCCGGCGGGCTGGGGCGAGCTCAGCGTCGAGGCGCAGACCGGTGACCCCGGCTCCACCCTCGAGTTGTACCGGTCCGCGCTCGCGGTACGCCGCGGCCAGGCCGATCTGGGCGCGGGCGACGCGGTGGAGTGGCTCAGGGCCCCGGAGGGCGTCCTCGCGTTCCGCCGCGGCGACTTCGTGTGCGTCGCCAACACCACGGGCGAGTCGGTGACGACCCCGGCGTACGGGCGGGTGCTGATCTCCAGCGGTGAGATCGCCGAGTCCGGCGGCGAGGCGAAGGTGCCGGCGGACACGACCGTGTGGTGGACCACGGGCTGACGTCCCTCCCGCAACTTTTTTCGTTCAAGTTGGTACGGCCCGCTGCCCTTTCGGGCGGCGGGCCTCTAACATCTGCGTTGCCGCAAGGTTGCCGAAGTTTTCTGCAAGACGCTTCAGCCGGCTCCGGCGGCATCCCCACACCCTTCGATGAAGAAGGAACCCCACATGGCACGCAGGTCCCTCGCCATGGTGACCGCGCTCGCGGCTGCTACGGTTGTCATGACCCCGACCGGTGCACAAGCCTCCCCGCCCGGCGGCAAGGACGTCACCGCCGTCCTGTTCGAATGGAACTTCGCCTCCGTGGCCCGTGAGTGCACCGACACCCTCGGACCCGCGGGCTACGGCTACGTCCAGGTCTCCCCGCCCGCCGAGCACATACAGGGCGCGCAGTGGTGGACGTCGTACCAGCCCGTCAGCTACCGGATCGCCGGGCGGCTCGGCGACCGTACGGCCTTCCGGAACATGGTGAACACCTGCCACGCGGCCGGCGTCAAGGTCGTCGCCGACACGGTCATCAACCACATGTCCGCGGGCAACGGCACCGGCACCGGCGGCTCGTCGTACACGAAGTACGGCTACCCCGGCCTGTACTCCTCGTACGACTTCGACAACTGCACCTCGCAGATCAACAACTACGGCGACCGCTGGAACGTCCAGAACTGCGAGCTGGTCGGTCTCGCCGACCTCGACACCGGTGAGGACTACGTCCGCGGAGCCATCGCCGGGTACATGAACGACCTGCTCTCCCTCGGCGTCGACGGCTTCCGCATCGACGCCGCCAAGCACATGCCGGCCGCCGACCTGGCAGACATCAAGTCCCGGCTGAGCAACCCGAACGCCTACTGGAAGCAGGAGGTCATCCACGGCGCCGGCGAGGCCGTCCAGCCCGGCGAGTACACGGGCAACGGCGACGTCCAGGAGTTCCGGTACGCCTACGACCTCAAGCGGGTCTTCAACAACGAGAACCTCGCCTACCTGAAGAACTACGGCGAGGGATGGGGCTACCTGAACAGCTCCGTCTCCGGCGTCTTCGTCGACAACCACGACACCGAGCGCAACGGCTCCACGCTCAGCTACAAGGACAACGCCACCTACACGCTGGCCAACGTCTTCATGCTGGCCTGGCCCTACGGCGCCCCGGACATCAACTCCGGCTACGAGTTCTCCGACCACGACGCCGGTCCGCCCAACAGCGGTCAGGTGAACGCCTGCTGGCAGAACGGCTGGAAGTGCCAGCACGCCTGGCCGGAGATCAGGTCCATGGTCGGCTTCCGCAACGCGACCCGGGGCCAGTCGGTCACCGACTGGTGGGACAACGGGGGCGACGCCATCGCCTTCGGCCGGGGCGGCAAGGGCTTCGTGGCCATCAACCACGAGTCCGGCTCGCCGACCCGCACCTACCAGACCTCCCTCCCGGCGGGCACGTACTGCAACGTGCAGAACAACACCCCCGTGACAGTGAACGGTTCGGGACAGCTGACCGCCACCCTCGGCTCCCACACGGCCCTCGCCGTGTACGCGGGCAAGTCGGGCTGCTGAACCCGCGCCGGTCGCGCCGCCGTTCACGGCGGCGCGACCGGCGTCTCGATGCAAATCCTTACCGTTACTTTCAGAACCCTTGCTGTAAAGCTTTCAACGGCGATAACGTCACGGCCGACGCTCCGGTGATGTGGCCGAAACAGGCCGAGCCGTGGCGTGGGGTCGGACCCGAATGAGCCGTAATCGCTAGGAGTTCACGCCTGTGATATCCAGATGGCCCGCGCCCCC
>NZ_NEUB01000707.1 GCF_002910825.1 Streptomyces sp. SM1
GGTCGATCGGCTTCCTGGTCACCTTCCTCTTCGGTGGTCTGACCGGCGTCATCCTGGCCTCGCCGCCGCTGGACTTCCACGTGTCCGACAGCTACTTCGTGGTGGCGCACTTCCACTACGTGGTGTTCGGCACCGTGGTGTTCGCGATGTTCGCCGGATTCCACTTCTGGTGGCCGAAGTTCACCGGCAAGATGCTCGACGAGCGTCTCGGCAAGATCACGTTCTGGACGCTCTTCACCGGCTTCCACGGCACCTTCCTCGTCCAGCACTGGCTGGGTGTCGAGGGCATGCCGCGCCGGTACCCGGACTACCTCGCCGCCGACGGCTTCACCGCGCTGAACACGGTCTCCACGATCGCCTCGTTCCTGCTCGGGCTGTCCCTCCTGCCGTTCTTCTACAACATCTGGAAGACCGCCAAGTACGGCAAGCCGGTCGATGTCGACGACCCCTGGGGCTACGGCCGTTCGCTGGAGTGGGCGACCTCCTGCCCGCCCCCGCGGCACAACTTCCTCACCCTGCCGCGGATCCGCAGTGAATCCCCGGCGTTCGACCTGCACCACCCGGAGATCGCCGCGCTCGACCAGCTCGAGAACGCCGGTCACGGGGAGAAGGCCCTCTCTGGTGCCAAGGAGGCCGGCAAGTGAAGATCCAGGGCAACCTCTTCATGTGGCTGAGCGTCTTCTTCCTGATCGTCGCCGGTGTGTACGGCGTCTGGTCGAAGGAGCCGGTCGGCACCACCGCCCTTTTCCTGGCGTTCGGCCTGAGCATCATGATCGGCTTCTACCTGGGCTTCACCGCCCGGCGGGTCGACGTGGGAGCGCAGGACAACAAGGAAGCGGACGTCGCGGACGACTCCGGCGAGGTCGGGTTCTTCAGCCCGCACAGCTGGCAGCCGCTGGCCCTCGCCACGGGCGGTGCCCTGGCCTTCCTGGGCGTCGCGGTCGGCTGGTGGCTGATGTACTTCTCGGCACCGCTGCTCCTCCTCGGCATCTGGGGCTGGGTCTTCGAGTACTACCGCGGTGAGAACCGCACCCAGTAACACGCGCCACGGCACTCCGGGGCCCGGACACTCCGTCAGGAGCGTCCGGGCCCCGTTTCCGTCGCCCGCCCTCACTCGTTCGGGCCGCCCAGTGCGCCGACACCGGCCCCGCTTCCTAGCGTGAGGTCATGAGACACACAGAGTCCCCTCGTGGCGCGGGCACGGGCGGCAGGAGCCGCCTCGCCGGCTGCACGCTGCTGGTGATCGCCCTCGGCGCGGGCGTCACCGGCTGCAGCTCCGACGGCAACCCGCTGTCCGCCGAGCCCTACGACGCCGCGGACCAGATCTCCTTCAGCGGGTCCGTCGACGCCGGCCGGCCGGCCGACCCCGACAAGCCCCTGGAGGTCGTCGCCGAGAACTCCGACGGGCGCATCACGGACGTCACCGCCGTGGACGTCTCAGGGCGCTACCTGGCGGGCGAACTGGCCGCCGACGGCAGCCGCTGGCACAGCACCTCCCCGCTGGCCGCCAGTGCCCGGTACACGGTCCGGGTGAGCACCGAGGACGAGGACGGGGCCCCCGGCCGCAAGGTCCTCACCTTCACCACCGGCAGGCCCGGCGCCACCAAGCGGCTGGGCGTCACCTTCGGCCCCGAGGCGGGCACCTACGGCGTCGGCCAGCCCGTCACCGCCGAGCTCGACGCACCCGTCAGCGACCGGGCCCAGCGGGCCGTCGTGGAACGCGCCCTCAAGGTCGACTCCACGCCCGCCGTGAGCGGCACCTGGCACTGGGTCGACGACAAGAAGCTGCACTACCGCCCCAAGGAGTACTGGCCGGCCCACGCCACCGTCCGGGTACGCAGCACCCTGGAGGGCATCAAGATCGGCGACCGGCTCCGGGGCGGCACCTCCGAGCCGCTGACGATCCGCACCGGCGACCGGGTGATAGCGCTGACCGACGCCGCCGAACACCGGCTGACGGTCTACAAGAACGGCGAGGAGATCAAGGAGATCCCCGTCACCACCGGCAAGACCGGCTTCGAGACCCGCAACGGCGTCAAGGTGGTCCTCGCCAAGGAACCCTTCGTACGGATGCGCAGCACCACGGTGGGCATCGCCGAGGGCTCCTCGGAGTCGTACGACCTCGACGTCCGCTACGCCACCCGGGTGACGTGGAGCGGCGAATACGTGCACGCCGCCCCGTGGTCCGTCGGCTCCCAGGGCTACGCCAACGTCAGCCACGGCTGCGTGGGCATGAGCACCGGCAACGCCGAGTGGTTCTTCGACACCGTCCGCCAGGGCGACATCGTGGAGGTCGTCAACTCGGCCGGCGACACGATGGAACCCTTCGGCAACGGCTACGGCGACTGGAACCTCGACTGGCCCAAGTGGCGCGCGGGCAGCGCCCTGACCGCCGACGAGGTTCCGGGCACCCAGGACGCGTCACGCCTCCGCCCCCTGGCCGTGTGAACGCCCCTCGGGGCAGCACCCCAGGGGGCGCAGGGAACTGCGCGACAAGCCACAGCGGACCCGCGGCCGCCGCACCACAGGACCGACGGAGTCACTACGCGCTCTGCAGCCGCTTCTGCCGCAGCAGCGACGCCAGCGCCGAGGCGAACTCCACCGGCTCGACCGGCAGGGTCACCGCCGCCTCCGCCCGGCTCCACGTCGCCAGCCACGCGTCCTGCGGCCGCCCGATCAGCAACAGCACCGGCGGGCAGTTGAACACCTCGTCCTTGATCTGGCGGCACAGCCCCATGCCCCCCATCGGCGTGGCCTCGCCGTCGAACACGCACACGTCGATGCCACCCCGGTCCAGCTCCGAGAGCACGGCGGCCTGGGTCGCACACTCCACGAACTCCACTACGGGCACGTCCGGAGCCGGCCGCCGCCCGGTGGCGAGGCGCACCTGCTCCCGGGTGTTGGCGTTGTCGCTGTAGACCAGCACCGTGGCGGTCGCCTGCATTGTTCCTCCACGCGTAAAGAGAGGGCACGGCTCTGTCGGGAACTTCGGGTACCGATGGCGCGGATGCTACCCCCTCGGGCCGCCGGTCAGCACTGGTTCGGACATGGCTTCGAAGGGTCTTCGACGGCGCTCCGGGTGGGCCATCCGGGCAGTCCAGGAGGGGGGAACACACCGAACGGCACCCCCGGGAGTGAGGGCGGGATAAGCGACCGACATAATGTCGGCGTGGCGACAGCAACGACAGTAGACACCGGGCACGCGCACCCGTCGGTCAACCGACCGAACCTCACCAGCGTCGGAACCATCATCTGGCTGAGTTCCGAGCTGATGTTCTTCGCGGCCCTCTTCGCGATGTACTTCACCCTGCGATCGGTGACCGGACCCGACTTCTGGTCGGAGAAGGCCGACGCCCTGAACTTCCCGTTCTCGGCGGCGAACACCACGATCCTGGTGCTCTCCTCCCTCACCTGCCAGCTCGGCGTCTTCGCCGCCGAGCGCGGTGACGTGAAGAAGCTCCGGATGTGGTTCATCGTCACCTTCATCATGGGTTCCGTCTTCATCGGCGGTCAGGTCCTCGAGTACACCGAGCTGGTCAAGCACTACGGCCTGTCCCTTTCCTCGGACGCGTACGGCTCGGCCTTCTACCTGACCACCGGCTTCCACGGCCTGCACGTGACGGGCGGTCTCATCGCCTTCCTGCTGGTCCTGGGCCGGACCTACGCGGCACGGAGGTTCACCCACGACCAGGCGACCGCAGCCATCGTCGTGTCCTATTACTGGCACTTCGTCGATGTCGTCTGGATCGGCCTCTTCGCCACGATCTACATGATCAAGTAGCCGGGGACCGCACTCGAGCGCTCGAAGCAGCGCACCAACCAGAAGCATCGACGCAGAAGATCCTGACACCGGGGTAATCCGTGAAAAAGCTCTCCGCACGACGACGCCACCCGCTGGCGGCGCTCGTCGTCCTACTCCTCGCGCTGGCATGCACCGGGGGGCTCTACGCCGTGTTCGCACCCGCGGACAAGGCGCAGGCCGACGAAACCGCCCAGTCCCTCACCATCGAGGAGGGCAAGAAGCTCTACGCGGTCGGCTGCGCCAGCTGCCACGGCACCGGCGGTCAGGGCTCCTCCGACGGTCCGAGCCTGGTGGGCGTGGGCGCCGCCGCGGTCGACTTCCAGGTGAGCACCGGCCGCATGCCGGCCGCCACCTCGCAGGGCGCACAGCTGCCCAAGAAGCCGAGCACCTACAGCCAGGCCGAGATCGACCAGCTGGCGGCGTACATCGCCTCCCTGGGTGCCGGCCCGGCCGTTCCCACCGAGGAGCAGTACGGCCCCGAGGGTGCCGACATCGCCAAGGGCGGTGAACTGTTCCGCAACAACTGCGCCCAGTGCCACAACTTCACCGGCAAGGGCGGTGCGCTCACGAACGGCAAGTACGCCCCGGACCTCGAGGACGTCTCGCCGAAGCACATCTACGAGGCCATGCTCACCGGTCCGCAGAACATGCCCTCCTTCCCCGACAGCACGCTGTCGGAGCAGAACAAGAAGGACGTCATCGCGTACCTGCACGCGGTCAACAGCGATGAGTCCGAGAGCCCCGGTGGACTCTCGCTCGGCGGACTCGGCCCGGTCTCGGAGGGTCTCTTCGCGTGGGTCTTCGGACTCGGCGCGCTGATCGCGGTCGCCGTCTGGGTCGCCGCTCGGACCGCAAAGGCCAAGAAGTCATGAGTAGCCAAGACATTCCAGAAGAGAACCTGCCCACGGCGCAGGACACCGCCCCCGGCTCGGTGAAGCTCGCGGACGAGAAGAACCCGTTCGCGGACCCGGGCCTGCCTCCCCACGAGCACCGGATCCAGGACCTCGACGAGCGGGCCGCCAAGCGGTCCGAGCGCACGGTCGCCCTGCTGTTCACGGTGTCGATGCTGGCCACCGTCGGCTTCATCGCCTCGTACGTGACGATCCCGGTCGACAGTTCCGTCTACATCTTCACGCTCGGCCACATCAGCGCGCTGAACTTCGCGCTCGGTATGACCCTCGGCGTCGCCCTGTTCGCCATCGGCGCCGGCGCGGTCCACTGGGCCCGCACGCTGATGTCGGACCACGAGATCGCCGACGAGCGGCACCCGATCGAGGCCTCCCCCGAGGTCAAGGCGAAGGTCATGGACGACTTCCGCCAGGGTGCCAAGGAGTCGGTGCTCGGCCGCCGCAAGCTGATCCGCAACACGATGTTCGGCGCGCTGGCCCTGTTCCCGCTCTCCGGCGTGGTGCTGCTGCGCGACCTCGGGCCGCTGCCCGGGACCAAGCTGCGCGAGACCCTGTGGTCCAGGGGCAAGCTGCTGGTCAACATGAACACGAACGAGCCGCTGCGGCCGTCCGACATCATCGTGGGCTCGCTGGCCTTCGCCAAGCCCGAGGGCCTGGACGAGCACGACCACGGCTTCATGACCGAGATCGCCAAGGCAGCCCTGATGCTGGTCCGCATCCAGCCGGACGACATCAAGGACAAGCAGGCGCTGGAGTGGTCGCACGAGGGGATCCTCGCCTACTCGAAGATCTGCACCCACGTCGGTTGCCCGATCTCCCTGTACGAGCAGCAGACGCATCACGCGCTGTGCCCCTGTCACCAGTCCACCTTCGACCTCTCCGACGGTGCCAAGGTGATCTTCGGTCCCGCCGGTCACGCCCTGCCGCAACTGCGCATCGGCGTGAACGACGAGGGCTACCTCGAAGCGCTCGGCGACTTCGACGAGCCCGTCGGTCCTGCCTTCTGGGAGCGCGGATGAGTACTGCAACGACCCCCGAGTCCCGCTCGCGCGGGAAGGCACCGGCCGGCGAAAAGGTCGCCGACTGGGCCGACGGCCGGCTGGGGATCTACTCCCTGGCCAAGGCCAACATGCGGAAGATCTTCCCCGACCACTGGTCGTTCATGCTGGGTGAGATCTGCCTCTACAGCTTCATCGTCATCATCCTCACGGGTGTGTACCTGACGCTGTTCTTCCACCCGTCGATGAACGAGGTGGAGTACCACGGCTCGTACGTGCCCATGCAGGGCCAGCTGATGAGTGAGGCCTACAAGTCGACGCTGGACATCAGCTTCGACGTCCGTGGCGGTCTGCTGATCCGGCAGATCCACCACTGGGCCGCGCTGGTCTTCCTGGCCGGCATGTTCGTGCACATGATGCGCGTGTTCTTCACGGGCGCGTTCCGCAAGCCGCGTGAGATCAACTGGCTGTTCGGCTTCCTGCTGTTCGTCCTGGGCATGTTCACCGGGTTCACCGGCTACTCGCTCCCGGACGACCTGCTCTCCGGCACCGGTATCCGCTTCATGGAGGGCGCGGTCCTGTCCGTGCCGATCGTCGGCACGTACCTGTCGTTCTTCCTCTTCGGCGGCGAGTTCCCGGGGGACGACTTCATCGCCCGGTTCTTCTCGGTCCACGTCCTGCTGTTGCCGGGCATCATGCTCGGGCTCGTGGTGGCGCACCTGATCCTGGTCTTCTACCACAAGCACACGCAGTTCGCGGGTCCCGGCAAGACCAACAAGAACGTCGTGGGCATGCCGCTGATGCCGGTGTACATGGCCAAGGCCGGAGGCTTCTTCTTCCTGGTCTTCGGTGTGCTCGCGGCCGTCTCGGCGATCGCCACGATCAACCCGATCTGGAACATCGGCCCCTACCGGCCGGACATGGTCTCCACCGGCGCCCAGCCCGACTGGTACATGGGCTTCTCCGAGGGCCTGATCCGCGTCATGCCGGGCTGGGAGATCAACTTCTGGGGTCACACGCTCGTCCTGGGTGTGTTCAGCCCGCTGATGATCTTCCCGCTGGTCCTGGTGTCGATCGCGGTGTACCCGTTCATCGAGTCCTGGGTCACCGGCGACAAGCGCGAGCACCACATCCTGGACCGTCCGCGCAACGCCCCGACGCGCACCGCCTTCGGCGTCGCCTGGATCACGCTGTACTTCGTGCTCCTCGTCGGTGGTGGCAACGACCTGTGGGCCACCCACTTCCACCTGTCGATCAACGCCATCACCTGGTTCGTACGGATCGCGTTCTTCGTCGCGCCGGTCGTGGCGTTCATCGTCACCAAGCGGATCTGCCTCGGCCTCCAGCGCCGGGACAGGGAGAAGGTGCTGCACGGCCGTGAGTCGGGCATCATCAAGCGCCTGCCGCACGGCGAGTTCATCGAGGTCCACGAGCCGCTCAGCCAGGAGCAGCTGCACACCCTCACCGCGCACGAGCAGTACAAGCCGCTCGAGATCGGCCCGGAGGTCGACGAGAACGGCGTCCGGCGCAAGGTGAAGATGAGCGAGAAGGTGCGCGCCAAGCTCAGCAAGGGCTACTACGGCGGGGAATCCCAGATTCCGAAGCCGACCGTCGAGGAGTACAAGGAGATCTCGAGCGGCCACGGCCACCACTGATCCCCTCAGCGCCTCACCCCAGTCGCCACACGACGGCGAAGGGCCCCCGTCCGTTCTGCGGACGGGGGCCCTTCGCCGTCCCCGGAGCTGGATAGGGTGGAGCCCGGGACCCCCGACGGTTCCCGGAACTCTTCTACACCCATCAGGAGCGGCCATGAGCGCTGTGACCCCCGCTGGAGGCGACACCGCGGCGGGCCGCTCCTGGCCCGCCCTGCTGAACGGCCTGCTGGACGGGCGGGACCTGTCCGCCGACGACACCGCCTGGGCGATGGACCTGATCATGCGGGGTGAGGCGACCGACGCGCAGATCGCCGGGTTCGCCGTCTCGCTGCGGGCCAAGGGCGAGACCGTCGAGGAGATCAGCGGCTGCGTACGGGCCCTGTACGACCACGCCCATGTGATCGAGGTGCCGGGCGCCACGGTCGACATCGTCGGCACCGGCGGCGACGGCGCCAAGACGGTGAACATCTCCACGATGTCCTCGATCGTCGTGGCCGGCACCGGCGCGAAGGTCGTCAAGCACGGAAACCGGGCCGCCTCCTCCGCGTCCGGCGCCTCCGACGTCCTGGAGAAGCTCGGCGTCAATCTGGAGCTGACCCCGCGGCGGGTCGCCGAGGTCGCCGAGGAGGCCGGGATCACCTTCTGCTTCGCGGTGAAGTTCCACCCGGCGCTGCGTCATGTCGCCGCCGCGCGCGGCCAGCTGGGCATCCGCACGGTGTTCAACTTCCTCGGCCCGCTGGCCAACCCGGCGCGGGTCAAGGCCCAGGCGGTCGGGGTCGCCGACCCCCGGATGGCTCCCATCATGGCCGGGGTCTTCGCCGGACGCGGACACTCCTCGCTGGTGTTCCGCGGCGACGACGGTTTGGACGAGCTGACCACCACCGCCACCTCCCGGGTGTGGGTGGTCCGCGACGGCGAGGTCGGCGAGGAGACCTTCGACCCGCGCGACGTCGGCATCGACCTCGTGCCCGTGGAGGCCCTGCGCGGCGCCGACGCCTCCTACAACGCGGAGGTCGCCCGCCGGCTGCTGGACGGCGAACCGGGCCCGGTGCGGGACGCGGTGCTGCTGAACTCGGCGGCGGCGCTGGTGGCCCTGGAGCCCGGCACCGGCACCCTGACGGAGCAGATCCGCACCGGGATGGCGAAGGCGGCCGAGGCGATCGACTCGGGGGCCGCCAAGCGGCTCCTGGAGCGCTGGGTGGCCGTCAGCAACGCGTGACACCCGCCCGGCCCGCCATACGGCGCGGGAGACGCCCGGCTCGATCCGGTTTCCGCCGGGCCGGGCCGGTCCCTTCGTCCGCCGTCGGGCCGTTCCCGTCGCCCGGCGGTGGGGCGTCCCGCGATCCGGATACGGGTTGCGGGACATCGCTCACCTCACGTAGTTTCCTCTCCAGGTCATGAGTGACAGCCATCAGGCCCCGGCCGGCTGTCCGGCAACCCTCCGTCCGTGGCGGGGTGCCCCGGGTGAAGACCAGGCCGTGGGCAGCGAGGTCCACGGCAAGCGCGGACCCCTCGACGCTTTCGATCGATGAGGGCAGGGGTCCTGGTCGTCGAGGAGCCTCCCGTGAGCAAGCGAATGCGCTAGGGCCGCCGAGCCCCGCCTCCGCGCACCCCTTCTTCCTTCCCCCTTACGCGCTCGAGCGCCGTCCGCTCGCGCGGGGATTCCGTCTGCCTCACGGGAGTTCCGCATGTCCGTCACCGCCGTCACCGCCGTCGCCGCCGACCGGTCCGTCCGTGCCCCGCTGCCCGTTCTGGGCCGGGACGTCACCGTCCCCCTCGTCACCGGCGGCGAGGTCACCTACGCCGCCCTCGACTACGCCGCCAGCGCCCCCGCCCTCCAGCGGGTGTGGGACGACGTGGCCGCCTACGCGCCGTACTACGGCAGCGTCCACCGCGGTGCCGGGTACCTCTCCCAGCTCTCCACCGACCTGTTCGAGAACGCCCGCGTCACCGTCGCCGGGTTCCTGGACTGCCGTGCCGGCGACCAGGTGGTCTTCACCCGGTCCACCACCGACTCCCTCAACCTGCTGGCCGCCGCGCTCCCCGACGGCTGCGAGGTCTTCGTCTTCGAGACCGAGCACCACGCCTCCCTGCTGCCCTGGCGGGGAGCCCGCGTCAGGTACCTCGACGCCCCCGACAGCCCCCGGCAGGCCGTGACGACCCTGGAACGGGCCCTCGCCGGACGCGATCCCCACACCCCCGCCCTGTTCTGCGTCACCGGCGCCTCCAACGTCACCGGCGAACTGTGGCCCGTACGGGAACTCGCCGCCGCCGCACACGCGCACGGCGCGCGGATCGTGCTGGACGCCGCCCAGCTCGCCCCGCACCACCCGGTGAGCGTGCGCGACCTGGACGTCGACTGGGCCGCCTTCTCGGGCCACAAGCTGTACGCCCCGTTCGGCTCCGGCGTGCTGGCCGGCCGGGCCGACTGGCTGCGGACGGCCGAGCCCTACCTCGCCGGGGGCGGCGCCAGCCGCAAGGTCACCCGGCGGGCGGACGGGGGAGTGGAGGTGGAGTGGCACGACGGCGCCGCCCGGCACGAGGCCGGCTCGCCCAACGTCATCGGCGTCCACGCCGTCGCCTCCGCCTGCAAGGCGCTCACCGAGGCCGGGTTCGACGGGCTGGCCGCCCGCGAGAAGGAGCTGATCCGCGCGGTGCGCGACGGCCTCGCGGACGTGCCCGAGGTGCGGTTCCTGTCCCTGTTCGGGGACGACGCCCCGCGCGTCGGTGTGCTCTCCTTCGTCGTCGACGGCTGGAACAGCTCCCACTTCGCCGCGGCGCTGTCCGCCGAGTACGGCATCGGCGTCCGCGACGGGCTGTTCTGCGCACACCCGCTGGTGAGGCGGCTGCTCGGCGGTGAGCCGGGGGACCAGGGCGAGTGCGGTGCCACCCAGTCCCTCGCCGCGATCCGGGTGAGCTTCGGGGCGGGTACGCCGGACGAGCACGTGGAGCGATTCGTCCGCGCGGTGCGCGAACTGGTGCGCGACGGTGCCCGCTGGACCTACCGCACCGAGGACGGCCGCTGCGCCCCGGACACCTCCGCCCGGACCTGACACGAACCTGGGGAGCCCCCGGGGGCGGGAACGGGAAGGGGCGGCGGGGGCGAAAAACCGGCCGAGACCACCCGGGCCGCCACCGGGAGACGGGCGTCGGCGCCCGAGCCGCCGCGCAGCGCTAGCTGTCCAGCCCGATGGCGAACGCCGCCTCCAGGTCGTGCTGCGAGTACGTACGGAACGCCACGTGCGTGTCGGTGCCCTCCACCCCCGGGATCCGGCTGATCCGGCCCGGGATGACCTCCGCCAGGTCCTCGTGCTCCCGCACCCGCACCATCGCGATCAGGTCGTAGGTACCGGTGACGGAGAAGACCTCGCTGACACTGTCCAGCGCGGCGATCTGTTCCGCGATCTCGGGGATCCGGTCCACGCTGGTCTTGATGAGGACGATCGCGGTGATCACGGCTGGTTCTCTCCCTCGGGGGCCGGAGCTGGCGTGGACTTCACTGTAGTCGTCCCGCCGCAGCACACCCACGCGCAGCCGAAGCCCAGCCCGAACCCCAGCAGGTGCGCCAGATACGCCACCACCGGTCCGTCGGTGGCCCGCCCCGCCGCCGCCCACTGCAGCGCCGCCCAGAACGGCAGCACCACCCACGCCGGCAGGCGTACCGGCAGGAAGAACAGGAACGGCAGAAGACTGGTCACCCGGGCCCGTGGGAACAGGAAGAGGAACGCGCCGAGGACCGCCGAGATCGCCCCGGAGGCGCCGACCAGGGCCCGATCGGAGTCCGCGTTGGCGGCGGCGTACCCCAGCAGCGCCAGGTAGCCGCAGCCGGCGTAGCAGAGGATGAACCGCACCCGGCCCATCCGTTCCTCGGTCATCGCTCCGAACACATGGAGGAACAGCATGTTGCCGAGCAGATGCACCCAGCCACCGTGCACGAAGAGCGCCGTGACGGGGGTGAGGACGGCCCCGGGGGATCCCTCGAACAGGTCTGCGGGGATCACGCCCCAGCGCCGGAAGTAGGCCCTCTGTGCGGCGAGCAGTTCGTCCCCGGAACCGTGCCCCGGGCCGAGACCCGACGCGGGCCCGGCCAGGAAGACCAGGCAGGACAGGACGACGAGGGTGTGGGTCACCGGCGCGGAGCTGCCCCGGATCGCCGCGGCGGCCGGCGCACTCCAGTTGCGGATCATGGACACAGAGCATGACGCAACCGGACGCAACGGTGCATACCGCCTCGCCGCCGTGGACTGGCGGGCGGCGGGGACCCGCCAGGCCGTAGGGTTACGTGCCACACGCACCGGGGATCCGGTGCGTCACGGACACTGGAAGGAAGGCGAACAGCCACGATGACGGTTCCTCTGCCGACGGCCTCGACGCGGTGGCGCTGCACCCTCTGCGGCAACCTCACCCGCTTCGACGTGACCCGCTCGTCGAAGGTCGTCGAGTACGTCCACCTCGACCTGGCCGGAGAGCCCAGGGTCGAGGAGCGCGAGGTACTCGATGAGACCATCGAGACGGTGCGGTGCCGCTGGTGCAACGCCGTGGACCAGGTGGAACTCGTGGACAGGCCGGGCGCCGGCTCCTGAAGCGAAGGGGGTCCCTCCCGCTCGAGCGAAGTCGAGAGTGGGGGAGGGCCCCGCTGACGGCGACCCCGCGTGCGGGGCCGCACACAGGCATTGGGGTGTGACGGATGGTGGAGACCACAGGCGGAGGGCCGGAGGACGGCACCGCCGAGGTGCTCGACCGTCCGCTGCCCGACGGAGTGCGCCGCCGGGTCGTCCAGATCGTCGCCGACGGCTTCGGCGGGCTCACGGTCACCGAGCTGCCCGCCCAGCTCAGGCAGTACGCCCGGTTCGCCCCGAACCGCCGCGCCAAGTTCGCCGGCAACGCCATGGCGGCGTCACTGGAGACCGATCCGCTGTTCCGGCAGCGCATCGGGGAGAAGCTCAGAGAGGCCCAGCCGGAACTGGCCGGCGCCCTCGACTCCGGCTCCCCGCCCCCGGCCGCGGACCCGCTCGACGTGGCGGCCGCGGCCTACGTGCTCCGCCCGGCCGGCTGGGTCAAGCTGGTGACCGCCGCCGGCGAGGAGGCCCAGCGCGCCGACGCCGAGCGCGCCGACGAGGAGACCCGCGCCGAGCTGGACCGGCTGCGCGCCGAACTCGCCCGGGCCCGCGAGCACACCAAGGCCGAGACCGAGCGGCTGCGCGCCGAGCTGGAAGCGGCGAAGAAGGAGACCGAGTCGCTGCACCGCAAGCTGCGCTCCGCCCTCAGCGACGTCAAGCGCGGTGAGGCCGCCGTGCGCAAGCTGCGCGGCGAGACGGAGGCCGTGCGCGCCGACGGCCACGCCCAGGTGTCGGCCGCGGAGAGCGAGAGCCGGCGCCTCAAGGCCCGCCTGGGGGAGACCGAGGCCGCCCTGGAGGCCGCCCGCAGGGCCGCCCGCGAGGGCCGCAGCGTCGAGGACATGCGGGTCCGGCTGCTGCTCGACACCGTGCTGGACGCCGCCCAGGGGCTCCGCCGCGAGCTGGCACTGCCCCCCGTGTCCGTCCGGCCCGCCGAGACCGTGGACGCCGTGGAACCGGGCCGCATGACCCCGAAGGACATCGCCGCCCGCGCGCTGTCCGAGAACGACCCGGCCATCGTCGACCAGCTGCTGGCGCTGCCGCAGGCCCATCTCGTCGTCGACGGCTACAACGTCACCAAGACCGGCTATCCCCAGATGCCCCTGGAGAAGCAGCGGCTGCGCCTGCTGGGCCAGCTCGCCCAGCTCGCCGCGCAGACCGGCGCCGAGGTCACCTGTGTCTTCGACGGCGCCGAACTGGCCGCGCCGGTGCTGCTCGCGCCGCCACGCGGGGTGCGGGTGCTGTTCTCCAAGCCGGGAGTCACCGCCGACGAGCTCATCCGCCAGCTGGTGCGCGCGGAGCCGCCGGGGCGGCCCGTCATCGTCGCCTCCACCGACCGCGAGGTCGCCGACGGGGTCGCACGCGCGGGCGCGCGCCCCGTCGCCTCGGCGGTCCTCCTCAAGAGGCTTTCCTAGTATCTGATGCACATCCGTCCCTCGTGCAACGTACAAAGCCTATTGCCCTAATTGACGGATCCGTCACGCAACGTAGCGTCAATGCGACATCACTGCAGGTGAGTTGAGGCCAAATAAACCCGCTGTAACGGAGATTTCGTGTCCGGGGATTTGAACTGATCACAAGAGAATCACTAAGGTCTCCCTTCGAACCCTCGCTCGCGCGATCACTCTCGAGAAGGAGCTCGTCTCCGTGGCGTCCCACCGTCGTCCCAAGCAGCCGAGCCGCGCACGCGTGACCGTGCTCACCACCGCCGCCGCAGCTGCAGTCGTCATGAGCTCCCAGGCCGCCAACGCCGCTCCCAGCGAGAAGCCGAGCAAGGACGAGGTCAAGGCCAAGGTCGACAAGCTCTACGAGCAGGCCGAGCAGGCCACCGAGAAGTACAACGGCGCCAAGGAGAAGCAGGAGAAGCTCCAGAAGGAGATCTCCACGATCCAGGACAACGTCGCCAAGGGCCAGCAGGAGCTCAACGAACTGCGCGACGGCCTCGGTTCGATGGCCAGCGCCCAGTACCGCAGCGGCGGCATAGACCCGTCCCTGCAGCTCTTCCTCTCCGCGGACCCGGACGACTACCTCGACAAGGCGTCCACCCTCGACCAGCTGAGCACCCAGCAGGTCGACGCGCTGAAGAAGATCCAGGAGAAGCAGCGCGAACTCGCCCAGCAGCGCTCCGAGGCGTCCGAGAAGCTCCAGGACCTCTCCGCCACCCGCACCGAACTGGGCAAGAAGAAGAAGGAAGTCCAGGGCAAGCTCTCCTCCGCGCAGAAGCTGCTCAACACCCTCACCGCCGAGCAGAGGGCCCAGCTCAACGAGGACCAGAACCGCGCCACCCGCACCAGCGAGCGCGACGCCCTCTCCGTCAACGTCCCGGCCGGCTCCGGCCGCGCCGCCGCGGCCTTCGCCGCCGCCCAGAGCAAGCTCGGCACCCCGTACGTCTACGGCGCCACCGGCCCGTCCTCCTTCGACTGCTCCGGCCTCACCTCCTGGGCGTACGCGCAGGCCGGCGTCGGCATCCCGCGCACCTCCGAGTCGCAGACCGGAGCGGGCACCAGGATCTACTCGGTCGGCGACCTCAAGGTCGGCGACCTGGTCTTCTTCTTCAACGACCTGCACCACGTGGGCCTCTGGGCGGGCAACGGCCAGATCATCCACGCCCCCCGCCCCGGCACCGTCGTGCGCTACGAGTCGATGGACACCATCGGCGGCCCGTTCATGTTCGGCGTCCGCGTCTGACACCTGAGCGCTTCTCCGGTGGCCCGGTGCGCCCGTTAGAGGGAATCGCACCGGCGCCGGCCGGCCCCACGCCCCGCCTTCGACGCAGGTCACAGGCGGGGCGTCACCGTGTGTGCGTCCCTGGGCCGTTGGTCCGCCCGCCACCGCCGACGCTACTGTCTGCCGCGTTTCCCTGTCCGCCAGCGGAAGGAGCACGGCTTCCCGTGGGGTCCCATCGCCGTACCGCACCGTCCTCCGGTCCCGACCGGAGCACCGTCGTCGCCCTCGGCCTGCTGTCGGCGGCGGCCACCGCCCTCGGCGCGGCACCGCCGTCCGCGGCGACTCCGTACGAGGACACCCGGGCCGACGTGGACCGTCTCTACCAGGAGGCGGAGAAGGCCACCGAGGCGTACAACGCGGCCGACGAGCGCGCCGACGGCCTGCGCCGGCAGATCGCCGCGATGCAGGACGGCATCGCCCGCAAGCAGAGCCGCGTCAACACCATGCGGGAGTCGCTGGGTTCGCTGGCCGGCGCCCAGTACCGCTCCGGCGGCCTGGAGCCCGCCCTCGCCCTGCTGCTCTCCGACGACCCGGAGGACTACCTCGAGAAGGCCTCCGTCCTCGACCGGATCAGCGTCCACCAGACCGGTGAGCTGAGCAGGCTCCGAAGTGCCCTGCGCTCCCTCGCACAGGACCGCGCGGAGGCGGCCGGCCGGCTCGGCGCGCTGGAGAGGAGCCGCAAGGCCGTCGCCGCGCACAAGCGCACCGTCGAGAAGAAACTCGCCGAGGCGCGGCGGCTGCTGGAACGCTACCGACGCGGAGAGCTCGCAAACGGCACCCCTG
>NZ_NEUB01000708.1 GCF_002910825.1 Streptomyces sp. SM1
CGACCTGCGGCCCGTCTATCACCGGCTCGAGGAACGCATACGCGCACACGTCATCCTCTGCTGGCTCGCTCTGCTGCTGATCCGCATCACAGAGACCACCACCGGTGCGACCTGGACGACCGTCCGCCGAGAGCTCGACCGGCTCCACCTCGGCACCTTCACCGGCCCCACCGGCCTGTTCCGGCAGGTCACCACCCTCACCAAGCCCCAGACCGACCTCCTGGCCAAGCTCGGCATCCCCGCACCGAAGCAGATCATCGCCCTCGAACCCACACCCCGCTGACCAGCACGAACACCAGCGCCTAGAGAAACGCCTCTCAGGCGCCCTCACCCATGTCCGCGCAGGTCAGACCACAGATTCGTGACTCTATGCCGCTGAATTACGCGGAACGCAGGTCCTGGTGCTGGACGACGCGGCGAAGGCTGCGGCGTCAGGTGGGAAGACCACTCGGCCAAGGCGCGCTCCCTGGCCATCGCCACCCAGCTCGTCCAGGACGGCTGGGAGGTCCACGAGGGTGCCCCCAAGACCGACAGCGGCATCCGCCTGATCGCCCTCGACGAGGAGACCAACCAGGACCTCCTGGCTCACAAGGGCCGCCAGCAGCGGGAGCGGGAGGCGTGGGGCGAGGGCTGGCAGGACACCGGCCGGATCTTCACCCAGGAGGACGGGTCCCTTCTCCATCCGGGCAAGGTCAGCGACCTTTTCGAGCGTCTGGTGGAGGCCGCTGGCCTTCCTCCGATCCGGCTCCACGATCTTCGCCACGTCGCAGCGACGCTGATGCTCGCTGCCGGGGTCGATATCAAGGTGGTCTCCGAGACGCTCGGCCACTCGGACACTCGGATCACCCGGGACATCTACCAGTCGGTCCTGGACGATCTCGCCCGTGACGCCGCCGAGAAGGTCGTGCAGCTCGTGCCGCACGCCCGGAGGCCCCTGGCGGCAGTCAAGGACGGAGAACCGACGGCCTCGCCCCGCTGGCCCAGGATGACGCCGCCGCGCAAGAACGACGTGGCCAAGGAAGAACGCTCCGCCTGATCAGGCGAGCAGGAGCCCCGGTCAGCGGGAATCTGACCGGGGCTCCGGCATGTGATGAACGTCACCGATCGACTGTCGCGGGCCACCGGTGATCGCGCAGCGTGACTGTCTTCCTCCCCCGTGACGACGACTCTGCTGCGCATTTCGCTGGGGTGTGTGGGGTGACCGTGTCGGGGGCCAGCAGCTGCGAGCTGACGGTGGGGTGTCAGGTCTCCGGTGCCCGCTCAAAACAGTTCTAGGTCCTCGCCGCTGGTGTCCGCGATGACTGGCCGGAACTGGGCAGGAAGGCCGTCCAGGCGGTCAGGACCGGCCGCGGCGGCCACGGCAGGGGCCGTCTCGGCCAGCCAGGCACGAAACCGCTCGGCGGCTTCGCGGTAGGGGACTCGAGCCAGGACACGGTGCTCGCCCGAGGGGCAGAAGTCGACGGCGACAGTGAGCAGGCAGGAACGGGGTGCGTTCTGACTGCCCGTCCAGGACACGCGCAGGAGACCGCAGGGCTTGCGCCCGCGGGGGGCGCGGTGGGTCGGGCGCAGCGATCGGCAGGCTATGTGGGCGGTCCATGCGGCGAGGTGCGGCAGGGGCAGGGTGGTGCGTGCGCGGCAGCCGGGGCAGCGGTGCCAGTGGCGGAGCCAGTCGTCGGTGTCGGTGTGGAAGAGGCGTGTGTAGCGGTTCGCCACGCGGATGTCGTTGCTGTACAGGTGGTCGGGGCGTTCCTGTGTGTTACAGGACTGGCAGAGGGGGGCGCGGACGTAGCCGTGTTCGTGGCAGTGGTCGAGCACGGTGGCGGGCGCGCTGCGGCAGACGGCGCACGCCCACCCGGCTACCCTGCGGGAGGTACCGGGCTTCCTGCTGAGCACCGAGTACAGCTGGCCTTCCAGCTCTTTGTTGTACGGGCGCAGTGAGGCGGTGGGGCCCTCGGAGCTCGTCGTCTGCCGTCCGTCGGCGTCTTGGGCCTGCGGGGTGTGGGAGGGCGGCTCGGTGACGGCTGCGCTTGCCCGGCGGGTCCGCGCGGCTTGCGCCCACTGCGTTTCGGCGTGCTCGGCCGCGTCCAGCAGCCTGACCACAGCGCGCGGCAGCCACCACGTGCGCTGCGTCCCGTCGCGGGTCTGCTCCACGAGTATCTGTCGCCAGTCGATCCCCGCCAGATGGTACGGCCGGCCGACTTCACGTCGTGCTGCCCGCTCGGGGCCGCCCAGCTCCTGCAGTTCCCCCGTGATGCGCTGGCGCCAACGCAGCGGCGTTTCCTCGTTGCACTCCTGCCTCGGCGCCCCACGAAACGGACCGATGCGGACCAGGTCCTGCCGATCCATCCCCACCGCGTTCAGTTCCGCAGCCGCCCGGCGCACCTCAACCTCCGGAACACTCCACTGACCGCCGCTCGCCCTCACCGTCGCCACCACATGGCCGCCGAGCAGGACGTACCCCACCCGGGCACGGGCAGGAGAGCAGGTGAATGCCCCAGAAGCCGTCGGCACAGCGCTGCCGGCCGTCAAATCGACCCACAGAGCGTCCGCGGCAACCAGGGTGACCAGGCCGTCCGTGCGACCGGGCATGACACGCTCTGACATACCGACAGGCTAACGGCCAAGGCCATGAAGTTATGGGCTGATGGGCCCTGTCAACAGGATGTCGATGCTGATGGTGGCCTTGTAGGTGCGTCGGTCCATGCGCAGGCTCTTGTACGCGTATCGGGACAGTGGTCGCTTGACGGCGCGGGGACTGACGCGGAGTCGGCGTGCTGTCATCGGCTGGTTCAGGACGGCGCGGCCGATGGTTCCGACGAGGTCGACGGCGGTGTCGGCGATCACGCCTGCGGCCTGGATGACCTGGTCGCGGGCGGTTTGGAGGGCGATGCTGGAGCTGGCCCGGTCGGGGTCCGCGTCGGGGAGGGTCGCGGTGGCGTCGGCGATGGCGATCCGGATCAGCTGGTAGGCGGTCAGCAGGGCGTAGACCTCCTGGGCGATGCCGGCCATGGTCCGGGCGCGCAGGACCCGGCGTCCGAGCATGGACTTCTTGATCGCGAAGAAGGCGGATTCCGCTTCCCACCGCTCGTGATACTGCTTGACCAGCTCGAATGCCGGGTGGCGGTGGTGGTCGAGCAGGGTGGTGGCCAGGCGGTAGACGCCGGTGGTGCGGCCGGCGGTGGTGGCGATGGTGATCTCGCATTCGATGATGCGGACCTCCAGCGTGCCGATCCGGGACAGGAACGAGCCGTCGTCGAAGCGGTGCAGGACCGGTGGCTTGCGGGTGGCGGACAGCCGGGCGAGGAACGCGGCGCCGGTGTCCGCGACCGTGGTCAGGAAGGCGTTGGAGGACAGGCCGCGGTCCAGCAGGACGATCATGCCCTCGTGCAGGGAGCGGGCCAGGCGCTTGCCGTGGGTGGTCTCGCCGCTGGTGCGCGGGCCGAAGACGGCGTCGATCACTGCCCGGGTGCCGCAGGCGACCAGGGTGACCAGGCAGATCTGCGGATAGCCCGAGGTGGCGTACTGGTTGGAGCCTTTGCCCAGGTGGGCTCGGGTGGCGGGACCGTCGGGGACATCGAGGTACGTGCCGTCGACGGCGACGACCAGCAGTCCCGCCCAGCGGGCCCCGGTGGTGCGGATCGCGCTCGCCGGGCCGCGCAGCAGGTCGAACAGGGCCCGCATGGGGCGAACGCCGAGCCTGGCGCGGGCGTGCCACAGTGCCGTCGCGGTGATCTTCGGGACAGGCAGGGAGCGCAGTGCGGAGGTCATCCTGGCCCACACGGCCGGATAGCCGCACTCCTCGAACAGAGCAGCAGCCAGGAGGAGGTAAACGACCACCCGGGCAGGGAGTTTCCGCAACCGCTGCTGGACGGCCCCGCACTCGGCCAGGGCGGCGTCGGCCATCTCGAACGGGACGATCTGCGTCAGCTCACCCAAGTGACCCGGAGCGAAAAGACCGTCGGCTACCGCGATCTCGCGGCTGATGACACACTGACCCGACAGCGGAGCCTCCGGTGCTGTGAACGGCTTGTCTTGGCGGACCAGCCAGTTCTACCGGGGCTCCGCTTCTCGCGTCCGGCGTTCCTCCAGATCAGACCCCACCTGCAGCCACGAACCCGACCCATAACTTCATGGCCTTG
>NZ_NEUB01000709.1 GCF_002910825.1 Streptomyces sp. SM1
CCGCCGGGCCCGTCCTGCCTGCGGAGCGGTCCCGGGGAGCACGTCCGGGCGGTCAGAAGTCCGTGGGCAGGCCGCTGGCCTCGGCTATGCCCCGCAGCTCCTCGTTCTGACGGTGGCGGTCCCTGATGAAGTCGGCGATCTCGCCCAGCCGCGACGGGTCGGCGGCGGTCGCCGCGTCGGTGACCACCCTGACCGGGCCGGTCTCGTCGACGTCCAGCTCGACCACCTCGTTGTCCAGCCGGCCGGTGACGGCGGTCGCGATGACGAGTGCGGCCTCGTCGCGGACCTCCTGGGGCAGTTCGTCGTCGCCGCTCTCCAGCGCCAGGTCCAGGCCCGACAGCCGGTGGTCGTCGATCGCGTCGAGGACGGGCTCCACCACACGGAGCAGAAGCCGGTAGTCCTCGGTGTCCATGCGGACCCGCAGGAGGTCGAGGTAGACGTCCACGGGCCGGCCTTCCGGGGGGATCTCGGAGTCGCTCATCGGCTCCGGGTTCCCCGCACCCGGGAAGTCATACGGCGGCCGGCCGGGCGGCGGTCCGGGGCACGTCCGGGCCGGCGGACGCCAGCCAGCGGTGTGCGGTGGCGAGTGCCTGCCGTATGTCCCGGGTGCCGGTCGACACGCACAGCGTGTACGCCAGGTCGGCGGTCCGCGGGTCCGCGACGCCGGTCGCGGTGGCCGTCAGGGCCTCGTACTCCTCGACGAGGCGGCGCAGCACGGTGGGGTGGGGCTTCAGCATGTTTCTCTTTCTTTCCTGTTCCTGTTCCTGTTCCTGTCCGGGCGGGCGCGCCGGTCACACTGTCGCCGAGTGCCCGTCGGTGCCGTGCGGGTTCCTCCGCTGCCCCATCACGTCCGCGCGCACCCGGGCGCAGCTGCGGCTGATGAGGCGGGAAACGTGCATCTGGGAGATGCCCAGCCGGTCGGCGATGCGGCTCTGGGTCATGTCCTCGAAGAAGCGCATGTAGAGGATGGCGCGCTCGCGCTCCGGGAGCCGGCGCAGCCCTTCCTTGGCGGACTCGCGGTCGATGACGACGTCGTAGGAGGCGTCCGCGGCACCGAGGGTGTCGGCAAGGCTGTAGCCGTCGTCGTCGGAGGACAGTTCGGCGTCCAGCGACAGGGTGCTGAAGCTCTCCAGCGCCTCCATCCCGGCGGCGACCTCTTCCTCGGTCAGCCCGGTGTGCGCGGCGACGGCCGCCGCGGACGGCTCGGGGCTGCCGGGGCTCTGGGTGAGCTCGCGCCGTGCCACCCGCACCTTGTTGCGCAGTTCCTGCACCCGGCGGGGCACCCGCAGCGCCCACATCCGGTCGCGGAAGTGCCGCTTGACCTCGCCGGTGATGGTGGGGACGGCGTAGCTCTCGAAGGCCCCGCGGCTCGGGTCGAACCGGTCGATCGCCTTGACCAGCCCGAGGGCGGCGACCTGGCGCAGGTCCTCGATGGACTCACCGCGGTCGCGGAAACGGCCGGCGATGCGATGGGCCATGGGCAGCCACGCCGTGGCCAGCTCGTCGCGGACCGCGTCCCGCTCGGGCCCGTCCTCCAGTGAGGACAGCCGCTGGAACAGGGCGGCGGTGTCGGGGGCGTCGTCGTGCCGCCGGCGAGGTGGGGCGGCCGTCGTGTCGGAGGAGCCGTGACGTTGGGCGGATGTGTCAATGAGCATGCGGTTCGCTCCCGAACGGTGGTTGTGGGGGACTACCGCGGGACGGTCGCCGCCGGGACACCCGGAGGGTCCTCAGCGGCCGTACCCTCCCGCTGGCGCGCCTCCGGTCCGAAGCACGAACCTCCGATTGCCCCCGCACCGGTACAACAAACTCCGCTTCGCCGGGGAAATCTGCCGGCGGCTCAGACCAGGGGTACGACGGCGGTGATGCACTTGCCGCCGGCGGGCAGATCGGACACCCGGACGTCGCGGGCCAGCCGGCACACGATCGGCCAGCCGTGACCGCCCGGGCGGCGGCGTCCTTGCTGGTCGGGCCGGGGCACCACGACGGGCAGTTCGTCGCTGCCGTCGCTCACCGACAGCCGTACTCCGGGACCGCTGACGTCCACCCGGAAGTCGGTGACGCCCCCGCCGTGCAGGATCGCGTTGGTGGTGAGTTCGGAGGCGACGAGCAGCGCGTCCGCCAGGGCGTCGGTGTCGCAGGCCGTGTGGGTGGCGCGGCAGCGCTCGGACACCGCCCGGGCGACGGCCTCGCGTACCTCCGCCGGGCGGGCCGGCACCGCGTGGCGCGCACCGGGCGGACGGAGAAGGGGTTCGGTGGTGTACTCCTCACTCATACTGCGGCTCCTTGCGGTCGGTCGCTGACGACGGTTCGATGAATGCCTCGGACCTCCCTTTTCGGCTCACCTGTCCCGTTACCGGCAAACCTCCCGACCGCTTCCCGGACTCCTGTCATCCGAACGCCGTAGGCGGGTACGCGGTCTCCATGACCGATGTGGTGGACTCGGACGAACTGCTGCGGCGCATTCGGCGGGCGAGGGCCTGCGCGGCGCAGGAGGAGAGGGCCTGGCGGGCCCGGGGCGCGGAGCTCTGACGAGGGGATCCCGGCGATCCGGCCGCCGTGCGCGACGCCGAGGTGCGCGGGGTGGCCTACGGGGTGGTGCTGCGGGTGCTGGACGAGATCCTGACGCCGGGCAGACACGCGGGGCAGGGCTGAACGCCGACGGGCGGATTGCCGGCGCCCGATTCCGGGAACCCGGCGGCCCATGACGGACGGTCACAGCCGGGCGCCGGTTCTGGAAGCACTGGAGTCCTACCACCGCGAAGGGCGGCTGAGTTTCACCCCGCCGGGCCACAAGCAGGCCCGCCGAGCCGACCCGGCGGTGCGTGAGGTGCTCGGGGACGCGGTGTTCCTGGGCGATGTACTGGCGACGGGAGGTCTGGACGACCGGCTCACCCGGGGCCGGGTGCTGCAGCGGGCCCAGGAGCTGATGGCGGACGCGGTCCACGCGGAGCACACGTTCTTCAGTACGTGCGGCAGTTCCCTGTCGGTCAAGGCGGCGATGCTGTCGGTCGCGGGACCGCACGAGAAGCTGCTGATCGGGCGGGACGCCCACAAGTCGGTGGTGTCCGGGCTGATCCTGTCCGGGATCGAGCCGGTGTGGGTGGAGCCGCGGTGGGACGCCGGCCGCCGTCTCGCGCACCCGCCGTCGGCCGTCGACTTCGACCAAGATGGGCAGCGGTCCGGAGCAGGGCTCGGTGTTCCACCTGCGGGCCGATCTGCTGGGGACGACGAGTCCGTCGGTGCTGATCTTCGCGGGGCTGGACGGCTGGCGGTCGGAACCGGCGCTCGGCACGGTCCGGATGGTGGACGAACGTGCCGCCTGACGCCGTAGTGAAAGAGGTCACGCGACCCGATTAACGGAACCCAGGATAAATGGTTTATCGTTCATACATACGTGGTGACGGAGCCGACGCTCTGTCCTCCGGACATCACCGCTTACGGCCCTGGCTGGCTTCCCCCGTCCAGCCAGGGCTTTTTCATGCCCGGCCGCGGGAATCCCGGCCCGCCGAGGTGCCCCGCACGGCGGCAGCGGCTGAAATGAACGTAGGGAAAGCACCGGAACCGATTGCCCGGCGAGGAGCCCCGCGCCATGACCAAAGCGATCAAACTCCTGACAGCCCTCCCCCCTCCGCAGCGCGAGCGCCTGATGGCGCTCGCGCGGGAGGTCTCCTTTCCGGAGGACACCCGGATCTTCGAGTCGGGAGGCACCGCCGACCGCTTCTGGGTGATCCGCTCCGGCGCGGTCTCGCTGGACCAGCCGGTGAACGAACTGCACCGGGTCACGGTCGCCGGCCTCGGCGCGGGCGATCTGCTCGGCTGGTCCTGGCTGTTCCCGCCGCACGAGTGGGACTTCGGCGCGGTGGCCTTCAGCCCGGTGCGCGCCTACGAGTTCGACGCGGCGGACGTGCTCCGGCTGTGCGAGGAGGATCCGACGCTCGGACTGACGCTGGTGCGCAAGGTCGCCGAGGTCCTCGCCCACCGCCTGGAGACGACACGCGGCAAACTGATGGAGCAGTACGCGGTGCACCGGCGCAGCGGCCCGGTGTAGCGGTCCGGTGCGGCCCCGCCGTCCACCACGGGCTGCGCGCCCGGCGGACACCGGAGTGCGGACACCGGGGGTGCGGGCCCCGGCGCCGGGCTCAGCGGTCGGGGGTCGAGACGGGGACGTCCAGAGGGCGGGCCAGGCCCACCACGGCTTCGTCCAGGCGTTCCAGATGGCGCAGGACCCGGCCGGTGATACGGCCGTAGCGGGCCGAGCCGTCGTCGCCCAGGAGGGACGCGATGCTCGGACCCGTCTCGACCGGAGCGGAGACGTCCTCGCCCGCGACCCGCGCCGTGATCGTGCCGATGTTGCGCACCGTGCGCCCCGCCGCCCCCCGCAGCCGGGGGTCCGCCGCGATCGAGGGGTGCGTCGGCAGCAGCTCGGCCGTCGCCGCCAGCGAACGCGCGTGGTACGCGCACGTCTCGAGGAGCGCCACCACATAACGCGCGTTGGTGCGCCGGGCCCGCAGCGGGGTGACCGGATGGGTCAGCGGCTGGGTGGCGCCGCGCAGGTCGCCCAGGGCCTGGTCCAGCTCGCGTGCCTTGTCCAGCAGGTCGTCGGCGGGACCGCCGCTGAGCTGTCCGACCGCGGCCTCGGCGACCTCACCCAGCCGTTCCAGCACGGTGACCAGCAGCTCGTCGGTGCGCCGGTCCGTGCGCACCGGCAGCACCAGCGCCGCCGCGGCCACCCCGCAGGCCGCGCCGAGCGCCGTCTCCTCCAGGCGCAGCACCAGCACCTCCCAGCTGTAGGTGTGCAGCAGCGTGTACAGCAGTCCCAGCATCGCGGTCACGAAGAACGACATCAGGGTGTAGGACAGCGGCGCCGTGTAGAACATCAGGAAGATCAGCACCAGCACCAGCAGGAACGCCGCCAGGGTGCTCCGGCCCACCACGGCCGCCAGTGCGATCCCCGCGGCCACGCCGAACACCGTGCCCAGCAGCCGCCGGTATCCCTTGACCAGGATCTCGCCGGTCGAAGCCGTGTTGATGAAGACGATCCAGCAGGTCAGCACCGCCCAGTACCAGCGGTCCGTGGACAGCAGCTCGCCGCCGATGATGGCCAGCGTCGAGCCCACCGCCACCTGCACGGCGGCGCGCGTGGTGGGCCGTCGCAGGCCCGTCCGCGTGGCATCCGGCTCCGCCTCCTCGCCGGCGTCGATGGCGGCGTCCTCGGCGTCCAGCTCCTCCCGGGACCTGGCCGTCGCCGGGCTGTCGTCCGACTCGTCCTGGGGGCCGTCCAGGGCGATCCGCAGCCCCATGACGGCACGGGCGGTCTCCCCGAGGGCGCGGAACACGTCCTGCACGGCCGGTGACGCGGGCGGCAGGTTCTCCCCGTCCCGGTAGGCGAGCAGCCGGTTGCGCACCCGGGCCAGGCCCGTCCCGGGCACTCCCGTCCGCAGCACCAGCGCGCGCAGCGCGAGCAGATCCCGGCGCAACCGGTCGGTGGCCTCCTCCGGTCCGGGCAGCCGGCCCACCTCCGGAGCGGGCGCGCCGGGCAGGTGCAGGGTCAGGGTGTCGGCCCGTTCGGCGCTGCGGGCGGACAGCAGCAGCAGGCCGAGCCGCTCGGCGGCGATCTCGGCGTCCGCGATCCGGCGCTGCACGAGCCGCGCCGCCGACTCGTCGGGCGTGCCCTCCTCCAGGCGGGTCTGGATCATCAGTGCCGTCTCGTGCAGGCGGGCGTTGCCCTCCCGTACCTCCTCCAGCGCCTTGTCCATCTCGTCCGGCCCGGCGTCGAGCAGCGTCAGCTGCGCGGAGACCAACTGAGCGAGCCGGGCCCTGAAGGCCTGCCGCAGCCGCTGGAGCAGACCGGCGGGAGCCACCGGGACCACGGCGAACCGCACCAGCGCGCTGCTCGCGAACGCCACCGTCATGGCCGCCCACAGGCCCGGCAGCCGATCGGCGGCGGCGCCGACGAACAGCGACACGAAATAGACCTGGAAGCCGATCAGGCCGAGCCCGGTCCCGCGGTCCCCGAACCGGCGGCCGTAGACCGCGCAGAAGATGAGGACGACGAAGAAGGCGTCCCCCACGACGGTCCGCTCGCTGAGCACCGCGCCCAGCGACACGGAGGCCAGTGCGACCGGCAGCCCGAGCGCCAGCGTGACGGCCTGGGCGCCGCGCTGCCGCTCCCGGATGGCGAAGGTGGCGACCATCGCGGTCATGGCCCCCGCCACCAGACGGGTGACACCGAAGCCCAGCGAGGCGAGCACGGCCAGCGTCAGCGCGATGGCCCCGACCGTCCGCAGCGCCGCCGTCAGCCGCAGCAGACCGGGGTCGGACGCCGCCAGACGGTCCCGCAGCCGTGCCCGCCCCGGCCGTCCCGCCACGTTCACTCCGCCGCAGCCTCCCCCGTCGTCCGCGTCCCCCCGCGACGGGGGTCCTCATCGCGGCGGAGCCCTT
>NZ_NEUB01000710.1 GCF_002910825.1 Streptomyces sp. SM1
CCGGGTCGCGCGCGGCCTTCCCCCCTCGGCCGCGCGCGACCCTCCCCCTGCGCACGACTCGTCCCCCGAAGGTCGCGCGCGTTCTCGGCCGGGCCGCCCCGGAGGAGCGGCCCATGGTCCGGTGGGCCGTCTTCAGCGGGCACGCTTCCGTGCGGGCCGGCTTCTCAGTCGGCCAGTGCCCGCGCCAGTTCCGTGCTGGCCCGGGCGATCTCGGTGTCCGGCTCGGTGAGCAGCCGGTTCAGCTCGCCGCGCCGGGCGCGCACCGCCTGCCGGGCGGCCCGCTCCCACACCACCGGGTTCTCGCGGTGGTTGAGCAGCTTGGGATACGCGGCGGCGGTGCACTCCCACTGCCGGGCGTCCGCGATGGCCTTGAGCAGCCCGATGATCCGGGCCCGGCAGGTGACGTGCGGCAGCTGCGCCAGTTCCCAGAGGAAGGGGACCGTGGCCGCGGTCGCCTGCTCCGTGACGAACCCGTACTGGCAGATTCGTTTGCGCAGATCCTCCAGGGCGGCGAGGGCCGTACCGGGGTCGCCCCAGGCGATGCCGTTGAGCAGCAGGGGGATGGCGGCCGCCGATCCGGTGGAGTCCTGCATCTCGGCCCATGGCACGCGGGACAGTGCCGTGAGCGGCGTGGTCCGTGCCACTCCGGTGGGGGGCGTGTGGCGCACAGGGCGCTCGCTGCTCGGCTGCTGTGTCGAAGCGCTGCGCATGGCGTGGGTGCCTTTCCGCGGCAGTCGTGTCAGAGGGGCGGGTGGGTGGACAACCGGGCCCACACCGTCTTGCCGGCCGGGGCGGTGGGGATCCAGCCCCACGCCTCGGACAGGGCCTCGACGATGTGCAGTCCCCGGCCGTGCTCCTGAAGGCCGGAGCCGTCACCGGGTGCGTGGACGGGCGGGTGGTCGTCGGGGTCGGAGACGGTGAGCAGCAGGTGCGCCGGTTCCAGCCGGAAGCCGAGCCGGACGTCCGGCACACCCGGGCAGCGTGGTGCCGCATGGGTCACGGCGTTCACGGCGAGCTCGGTCATCACCAGGGTGGCGTCGTCGCAGTGCCGGCCGAGCGACCAGGCGCCCAGGGTGTCCCGGGTGAAGGACCGTGCCCGGGCGAGGCCCTCCCGGCTGCACGTGATGCGCACCGCCACGGAGGCGGACCCGGCGCGGACCGTCCCCGGCGCCGGGCGGGATGCTCCGTACGGCGCCGCCGGGATCGGGGTGTGGGGGTAGGCCGGGGCCATGCCGTGACCACCCGCCGGCACCACCGCCACGGCCGGCGGCCGGAGCACAGGAAGAGCAGGTGAGGACACGGCATCTCCTCGACGCATCGTCAGAACGGGGCGTCGACAAGGGGGTTGACGCCGCAACTATTATCCACGCTGACAGCGCTCGCGTGCAATTGCACGAGAAATTGCGCGACATTTTTTTCGCCATGCGCGAGGGAAGCCGTGCGCGGTGGAACGTGAACAGCAAGGAGACAGCGGTGCCTGGAGTGCGGAACGGAGTGCGGGCCAGTCAGCTGGACGCCCGCTGGATCAAGAGCCGGCACAGCAACGCCGAGGGCAACTGCGTCGAAGTGGCCCCGCTGACCGGCGGAGGCGTCGCGGTGCGCAACTCGCGCGACCCCGACGGCCCCGCCCTCGTCTACACGGCCGCCGAGCTGGCGGCCTTCCTGGCCGGTGCCAAGGACGGCGAGTTCGACCACCTGGTCTGAACCCCTCCGGGAAACCGGCGGCCCGTCGCCGGGGGCGGCGCCGGAGAAGCGGAGCGGGGTCACCCACTTCCCCGTGGGTTTCCCGCGCGGATGCGCTGAGTCACTGTCAGGTGCGATAGTGTGAATCGCCCTTGTGCCGGTCTGCTGGGAGTCAGGATGTCCGCCGCGTCGCATCGAATCTCCCGCCTGGAACCCTATCTGGACAGGCCCGAGCCCGCGCCGACCCTGCTGAAGATGCTGGTCGGCGTGCAGCTGACGGGTTTCCGTGAGGACGCCGGGCTGTCCCAGGACCAGGCGGCGCGATCCGTCGGTTTCAGCGGGGCGAAGCTGTCCCGCATCGAGTCCGGCAAGGGCCGCCGCCCGCCCGCCGAGAGCGATGTCCGCGCCCTTCTGGAGCGGTACGGCACCGACGACTACGAGGCCTCGGTGCTGCTCAAACTGCTCCAGCGGGCCGGGGAGCCGGGCTGGTGGCAGCGGTACGACAAGCGGCTGATGCCCGAGTGGTTCGACCGCCTCGTCGGGCTCCAGGAGGCGGCCGCCACCATCCGCACCTTCGAGATCCAGTACGTTCCCGGGCTGCTGCAGACCGCCGCCTACACGCGTGCCGTGGTCGAGCGGGGCCTGCCGAACGCCCCGGCGGGCGAGGTGCAGCGCCGGGTCGAACTGCGGATGCGCCGCGCCGAACTGCTGCGGCGCGAGGAGGCTCCGCAACTGTGGGCCGTCATCGACGAGTCGGTCCTGCTGCGTGTGCTGGGCAGCCCCGCCGTGATGCGTGAACAGCTCGAGCACCTGGTGGCGATGTCCGAGCGCCCCAATGTGACGGTGCAGATCGTGCCGCTGGCCGTGACCAACGCGTCCGCTCCCGCGATTCCGGTGACCTATCTGCGCTTCGGCGGACTCGATCTGCCCGACGTGGTCTATCTGGAACACATAAGAAGCGCCAACTTCCTCGAGGACCTCGACGAGACGGAGGAGTACCGGATCGCGCTGGACCGCCTCGCCGGCGAGGCCCTCAAGCCGCGCGACTCCGTGGAACTCCTGCACCGGACGATCAGGGAGCGCTACGCCGCCGCCACGTGACGGACGTCCGGAACGCGGCGTCCCTCGGCGGACCGGCGAGGGACGCCGTGTCGTCGGGGGTTACCCCGGGAGCCGGCCGACGCCGCCGAACTCGATCCACTCGTCGGTGAGCTGGCGGGGCGCCACCTCCGTGTCCGGACGCCAGGTGGACACCTCCACCAGCCCCGGCTCCAGGATCTCCAGACCCTCGAAGTAGCCTCCGACGTCCTTCGGCTCGCGCACCCTGCCCCAGTGTCCCTGCGTCGCCCGGTCCATGAAGTCGGTGACGAACTTCCGGACCTCCGCGTCCTCGCTCACCAGCTGGCACATCACCATGAAGCTGCCGGGCGCGAGCCGTTCACGCACCCGGCGCGCCACGGCGAGCGGGCCCTCGGTGTCGCTTTCCGGAAGGCAGTGGAAGACCGAGTTGAAGAGCACGCAGACCGGCTCGGAGAAGTCGATCAGCCGCTCGGTCTCCGGATGGCCGAATATCCCGTCGGTGTCGCGCATGTCGGCCTGGATGACCACGGTGCGCTCGTCCTGCTCCAGCAGGGCCCGGCCGTGCACCAGCACCATCGGGTCGTTGTCGGCGTAGACCACGTGGGTGGTCGGGTCGATGCGCTGGGCGACCTGGTGGACGTTCTCCTGGGTGGGCAGACCGGAGCCGTGGTCCACGTACTGCCGGATGCCGTACTCCTGCGTGAGGGTGCGCACCACCCGCTGGAGGAAGCGGCGGTTGTTCAGCGCCAGGCGCCGGGTGCTGGGCACCACCTTGTCGAGTTCCTCGGTGGCCGCGCGGTCCGCGGCGTAGTTGTCCTTGCCGCCCAGGTAGTAGTCGTACATGCGTGCGGCTGTCGGCACGGTCGCGTTGATCTCGGTGGACAGCTGCTTACCGGTGTGCATCGTTCCCCCTGCGGAGTACCGCGCCAACTGGGTTGACTGGACAGGGAGTACATCCTAGGGAGCGCCGCACGGCCGGTGCCAGCCGGTCGGCGAAAGCCCTCGAAGGAATGACGTGACCGGCCCGCCGGACTCGCCGAACGTGCTCGAACGGTCACCGACCGTGGTGTTCGGCCGGTGCGGAGGAGGGGTACCCGCGTGCCGACGTCGCTTCTCCTGGAGGTCGGACCTTGGACGGCTCACCGGAGCGGATCGTGAACCCCTGGGGTGTGCGCACCCCTTACGCGCCCGGCACCCCGTGGCCGGTCCGTACCGACATGCATCTCGAGGAGGGGGCCGGGGAGGACGACGTGGAGCGGTGGGTGCGCTCCGCCTCGATCCTGCACTCCAACGGCGACGCGCTGGACATCGCCGTGCGCGACGGGCGCATCGTGGGGGTCAGGGGCCGCGCGGCCGACCGGGTCAACCGGGGCAGGCTCGGCCCGAAGGACCTCTACGGCTGGCAGGCCAACCACTCGCCGGACCGCCTCACCCGGCCCCTCGTCCGGGAGAACGGACGGCTGGTGGAGTGCGACTGGGACACCGCCATGGACCGGATCACCTCCCGGACGAAGACGCTGCTGGACGAACGGGGCCCCGGCGCCGTCGGGTTCTACACCACCGGACAGCTCTTCCTGGAGGAGTACTACACCCTCGCCGTCCTCGCCCACGCGGGCATCCGCACCAACCACCTCGACGGCAACACCCGGCTGTGCACCGCGACGGCCGCCGCCGCCCTCAAGGAGACCTTCGGCTCCGACGGCCAGCCCGGCTCCTACGAGGACATCGACCACGCCGACACCATCGCCCTGTTCGGACACAACATGGCGGAGACCCAGACGGTGCTGTGGATGCGCATCCTGGACCGCCTGGAGGGGGCCGACCCGCCCCGGCTGCTCTGTGTCGACCCCCGCGAGACCCCCGTGGCCCGACGCGCCGAGGTGCATCTGGCGCCGCGCCCCGGCACCAACGTCGCGCTGCTCAACGCCCTGCTCCACGAGGTCATCCGCACCGGCCGCATCGACCGCGACTACATCGGCGCGCACACCGTCGGCTTCGACGAGCTCGTCTCCCGCGTCGCCGCGTGCCCCCCCGGGTGGGCCGCGGAGATCTGCGACGTCCCCGCCGCGCAGATCGAGCGGGCGGCGGAACTCCTCGGCGGCGCGCGGCGGCTGCTGTCCACCGTCCTGCAGGGCGTCTACCAGTCCCACCAGGCCTCCGCCGCCGCCGTCCAGGTCAACAACCTGCACCTGATCCGGGGCATGCTGGGCAGCCCCGGCCGGGGACTGCTCCAGATGAACGGCCAGCCCACCGCCCAGAACACCCGCGAATGCGGTGCCGACGGCGACCTTCCCGGCTTCCGCAACTGGCAGAACGACCGGCACGTGGCGGAACTCGCCGAGATCTGGAACGTGGAACCGGACGCCATCCCGCACTACGGCCCGCCCACGCACGCCATGCAGATCTTCCGCTACGCCGAGCAGGGCTCCCTCGGCATGCTGTGGATCACCGGCACCAACCCGGCCGTCTCACTGCCCGAACTCGCCAGGATCCGTTCGATCCTCGCCCAGGAACGCCTTTTCGTGGTGGTACAGGACCTGTTCCTCACCGAGACCGCCCAACTCGCGGACGTCGTCCTGCCGGCCGCGACCTGGGGCGAGAAGACCGGCACCTTCACCAACGCCGACCGCACCGTGCACCTGTCGGAGAAGGCCGTCGAACCACCCGGCGAGGCCCGGCCCGACCTGGACATCTTCCTCGACTTCGCCGCCCGCATGGACTTCCGCGACAAGGACGGCGGCCCGCTGATCGCCTGGCGGGACCCGCAGGGCGCGTTCGCCGCCTGGCAGCGGTGCAGCGCGGGACGCCCCTGCGACTACACCGGACTCGGCTACGACAAGCTGCGGCACGGCAGCGGCATCCAGTGGCCGTGCACCGAGGACGTCCCCGACGGCACCGCCCGCCTCTACACCGACGGCATCAGCTACGCGCACCCCGACAGGTGCGAGAGCTACGGCAAGGACATGGTGACCGGCGCGACCGTCACCCCCGTCGAGTACCGCTCCCTCAACCCGGACGGCAAGGCGGTGATCAAGGCCGCCGAGTACCTGCCGCCCCACGAGGACAGTTCACCCGAGTACCCGCTCCAGCTCATCACCGGACGGACGGTGTACCACTTCCACACCCGCACCAAGACCGGCCGCGCGCCCGAGCTCAACGCCGCCGCACCGGACGTGTGGGCGGAGATCTCCCCGGCGGAGGCCGCCGTGCAGGGCCTCGCCGAAGGGGACCTGGTCCAGGTCACGACCCCGCGCGGGGCGCTGCGGGCCCGGCTGCGGACCACCGCGATCCGCGACGGGGTGGTGTTCGTGCCCTTCCACTACGGCTACTGGGACACGCCGCGGGGCCACCGCCCGCCCGACGGCCTTCCCGGCCGCGCCGCCAACGAGACCACGATCACCGACTGGGACCCCGTCTCCAAACAACCCCTGTTCAAGACGGCCGCCGCCCGCATGACGCTGGTCGCCCGGCGGGGCACGGGCACGGGCACGGAGGGTACCGAGGGCACCGGGACGGCGGGGGGCACGGCATGAGCGGCATCGACATCACCCTGCGCGCACTGCACCACGGCGAACGGGACCTTGAAGGGGACCTGCTGGCGGCAGCCGAACGCCATCGCACCGAGCACGAGTTCCACCACGTCGCGACCGACGTCGCCCGCTGGTCCCGGGAACACACCACCCGGCTCGCCGCGCTCGGCCGTGACCGCGGCCTCGATCTGTCCGGGCCCCGCGAGCGCCCCGCGTCCGGGGCGCCGGCCGCGCTGCGGGAGAAGGCGTCGGAGGCCCTGGGACGCCGCCCGCAGACCGGTCTGCTCCTCCTGCACGACCTGCGCGATCTGCACCTGGCCGCCGCCGGCAACTCCCTCCACTGGGAGATGCTCGCCCAGGCGGCGCAGGCCACCCGGGACCAGGACCTCCTGGGGCTGGTCTCCGACTGCCATCCGCAGACCCTCCGCCAGATGCGCTGGACCAACACCATGATCAAGGTGCTGTCGCCGCAGCTCCTGGTCAGCGTGTAGCCGGCCCGGACGGCGCCCCGGGCACGGATTCGCGCCGACGCCTGCGCGAGCGCCTGTGCCCCGCTATCGTCGATTTCGTCCCCTCGGGACGTTCGTCGCCGGCGGACCAGTGGCCCCGGCCCACCCGCTGTCCGGGAGGCACGCACCCATGGACGACTACTACGACCTCGGCCCCTACAGCCGGTCCGTGACGACGTCCTCCGCCTCGGCCCAGCTCTGGTTCGACCGCGGGCTGATGTGGACGTACGCCTTCAACCACGAGGAGGCCGTCGCCTGCTTCGAGAGGGCCGCGGATGCCGACCCGGACTGCGCCATGGCCCACTGGGGCATCGCCTACGCCCTCGGCCCCAACTACAACAAACCCTGGGAAGCCTTCGGCGGCGACGAACTCGCCCGCGCCGTCGAACGCACCCACCGGGCGGTGGAACGGGCGCACGAGAAGGCGGGATCCGCCACCCCCGTCGAACAGGCCCTCGTCGAAGCCCTCCGCGCCCGCTACCCCCAGGACCGGGCCACCGACGACTGCTCGGTGTGGAACGAGCCGTACGCGGACCGGATGCTCGCCGTGTACGAGAGCGCCCCCGGCGACCTGGACGTGGCCACGCTCTGTGCCGACGCCCTGATGAACCTCACCCCCTGGCAGCTGTGGGACCTCCGGACCGGCCGCCCCGCCGACGGCGCCCGCACCCTGGAGGCCAAGGCCGTACTCGACGGCGCGCTCGCCACCGAGGCGGGCGCCCGGCACCCCGGCGTCCTCCATCTGTACATCCACCTGATGGAGATGTCCCCCACCCCGGAAGCGGCCCTCACCGTCGCCGACCGGCTGCGCGGCGCCGTACCCGACGCCGGCCACCTGCGCCACATGCCCTCACACCTGGAAGTGCTGTGCGGCGACTACCGCCGGGTCGTCTCGGACAACACCCTCGCCATCGCGGCCGACGAGAAGTACGTCCGGCAGGCCGGCGCCATGAACTTCTACACGCTCTACCGCGCCCACAACCACCACTTCCGGATCTACGGCGCCATGTTCGCCGGACAGTCGGAAGTGGCCCTGGACGCCGCCGCACGGCTCGAGGACGCCATCCCCGAGAAACTGCTCCGGGTACAGAGCCCGCCCATGGCCGACTGGCTGGAGGCGTTCGCGGCGATGCGCGTCCACGTCCTGATCCGCTTCGGCCGGTGGGACGACATCCTGGCGCTGCGCCTCCCCGAGGACCCGGACCTGTACCGGGTGACCACCGCCATGCTGCACTACGCGCGGGGCGTCGCCCTGTCCGCCACCGGCGCCACCGACCGGGCCGAGGCCGAACGCGAGCGCTTCCGCGCGGCCGTCGACCGCGTCCCCGCGACACGGATGCTCTTCAACAACACCTGCCACGACATCCTCGCCATCGCGTCGGCGATGCTCGACGGTGAACTCGCCTACCGCAAGGGCGAGTACGACATCGCCTTCGCCGCGCTGGAGCGGTCCGTGGAACTGGACGACAACCTGCCCTACGACGAGCCCTGGGGCTGGATGCAGCCGACCCGGCACGCCTACGGGGCGCTGCTCCTCGAGCAGGGCCGCGTCGCCGAGGCCGAGGCGGTCTACCGCGCGGACCTCGGGCTGGACGCCACGCTGCCGAGGCCCCTGCAGCATCCGAACAACGTCTGGGCGCTGCACGGCTTCCACGAGTGCCTGCTGCGCACCGGCAAGACCGGTGAGGCCGCGATCATCGCCCGACAGCTCCGGCAGGCGGCCGCGCTGGCGGACGTCCCCGTCGAGGCGTCCTGCTTCTGCCGTCTCGACACCTCGCGGACGGCGGCCGGGGGCGACGGGCACCCCTGTCACTGAGCGCCCCGCCGAGGACGGGCAGGGGAGGGGGACCGGGCCGGCCGGCGCGGGGCGCCGGCCGGCCCGGGCCGCCGTGGCACTCAGCGGGACGCCACGACGGCCTGGAACGACTGCATGCAGGAGAAGCAGTGCCGGTCCGTCGTGTGACGGCGCGGCGAGTCCTCCTCCTTGTCCACTCCGCACAGCGTCGAGGACTTGTCCGGCGTGAGGACATGCCACACCGGCTCCCCCGAAGTGTCTGCACCGCACCACATCTCGTGCATTCCCAGCTCCCTCCGGGTAGGCATGGAGGCCGCTTCCATACGAGCACGGCGGGCCCCGGACCGGCTCGTCCGGCGGGCCAGTCGGGTGACATGCCGGGCCGGGATGCATACCGGACGCCCCCGCCGGATGCTGGAGGAATGAAGAAGGCGCCCATCGTGGTGCACCCGCCGCTCGGCTCGGGCGGACGCCGGGTGACGGTGCGCGGTGAGATCGTCGGCCTCGCGGGCTCCGACCGGGACGTGGTGGAGTTCCTGCGGCGCGCGGGGCTGCCGGAGGGCGAACAGCTGCTGGACGACCCCGCCTGGGTCAGGTGGGCCGGCGGCCGGGCCCACGTCTACGACGCGGCGTGACCGGAGCGCCGCACACCACCGGGCAAGCCTGACCGGCGTCCGGGCACCGGACGTCCCCGAACGGCGCCCCCGCACTCCCTCACGTACAGCGGTCACCGTCGGCGCCGACTCCGACGGTGACCGCGCCTGTCCGTGTACCCCCGCTTCCTTCCCGCATGCCCGCGACCGCGGCCACAACCGCGGCCACAACCGCGGCCACAACCGCGGCCACAGCCGAGGCCACCTCTGCCGCGACGCGCCGCTCGCGCCGCACGTACGCCCCCGCTCCACCGCCGCCGGCGCACGAGACCGGTGAGACTGCCGGTCCCTGCCGGCCCCCTCCTCTCCGACAGTGGCACCGCCAGTCAATCGGCGGCGCCCCCCGGCCGTGGCACGGCCCCCGACGCGCATCCCCATCCCGTGTCACCGGCCGGCCGGGCGGTTCGCCGCGACAGAGAGGACCACTCGTCGTGCAGCAGCACCCCCACACCAGCAGGCGCAGGACCGGCCGGCTCACCGGACTGACCGCGGCTCTCGCCGCCGTCGTCGGCCTGAGCACCATGGGCGGCCCCGGCGCCCACGCGGCGGACAACCCCTACGAGCGCGGCCCGGCGCCGACCGAATCGAGCATCGAGGCGCCGCGCGGCCCGTACGCCGTGTCGGATGTCTCCGTCTCCTCGCTCTCCGTCTCCGGCTTCGGCGGCGGCACGATCTACTACCCGACCAGCACCGCCGACGGCACCTTCGGCGCGATCGCCATCTCGCCCGGCTTCACCGCCTACGAGTCCTCCATCGCCTGGCTGGGCCCGCGCCTGGCCTCGCAGGGCTTCGTGGTCTTCACCATCGACACCAACACCGCCCTCGACCAGCCCGACTCCCGTGGCCGCCAGCTGCTCGCCGCGCTGGACTACCTCACCCAGCGCAGCGCGGTCCGCGGCCGCGTCGACAGCAGCCGGCTCGGCGTCATGGGCCACTCGATGGGCGGCGGCGGAAGCCTCGAAGCCGCCAAGACCCGGCCCTCGCTCCAGGCCGCGATCCCGCTGACGCCGTGGAACCTCGACAAGACCTGGCCCGAGGTGCGGACCCCCACCCTGATCTTCGGCGCCGACGGCGACTCGATCGCCCCGGTCTCCAGCCACGCCGAGCCCTTCTACACGAACCTGCCGTCCTCCCTGGACCGGGCCTACCTGGAACTGAACAGCGCCTCCCACTTCACGCCGAACTCGTCGAACACGACGATCGCGAAGTACAGCGTCTCCTGGCTGAAGCGGTTCATCGACAACGACACCCGCTACGAGCAGTTCTTCTGCCCGCTGCCGCAGCGGAGCCTGACGATCGAGGAGTACCGGGGCAACTGCCCGCACACCTCCTGAAGTTCCGAGCACGCGATGACGGTCCGCGTACGACGCGGGCCGCCACCGCGTTGTGCGGGTGCACCGCCGGGCGCCCGCCGCCTTGGGCGGCGGCACACTCCGCTTGCCTCACGGCACGGCAAGACATGCTGGTGAGCGGGCAGTTGAGCGTTGACCCAGGCGCGGACGCGTTCCTTCCAGGTCACCTTACGCATGAGTAAGGTCGCGGAGATGAGCGGACAGACGCCCCTGCGGCGACAGGCGATCTCCGAGCTCCTCGACGCGCTCCGCACCCACGGCGGGGTCCGCGTGGTGACCGGTGAACCCGGTTGCGGCCGCACGATGTTCCTGGAGCACGCCGCGCGCTCCTTCCGCGCCGGACCGGTGTGGCACGTACGGCATCCCGGCGGACTGCACACCCTCCTGCGGGCCGCCGGCCACTCCGTGCCGGGGCCAGTTCCGGGGCCCGGGTCCGAGGGCATGGACGACCCGGTCGGGGAGGCACTGTTCGAGGCCCTGCGCGCGGCGGCCGGAGCGGGGCCGCTCCTGATGTGCGTGGACGACGCACACCTCTGGGACGCGGCCTCGCGCTCCGCACTGGGACACGCGGCCGGGCGGGTGCATTCCGCGGGAATCCGGGCGGGGCTGCTCCTCACCGTCCCCGGCCACCGGCCCGTCGACCGGGAGCTCGCGGCACTGCCCGTACTGCCGCTCGGCCCGCTCACGGCCGGGGACGCGGCGCGGCTGGCCGACGACGCGACCGACGGCGCCGTACATCCCGCCGTGCGCGAGGAACTGGTGACCGCGGCGGAGGGCAACCCCGCGCTGCTGCTGGCGCTGGTCCACCGGCTGTCGCCCGCCCAGCTAGGGGGAGGCCGGGCACTGCCCCGGCCGCTGGCCGACGGCGAGGTGCTGGCCGGGGTGGCCGGCGGATGTCTCGCCGGAGTACGGCCGGACCACTGCGGACTGCTGCTGGCGACGGCGGCCGCCCTGCGGGCG
>NZ_NEUB01000711.1 GCF_002910825.1 Streptomyces sp. SM1
CCCGGGCCCAGCGGCGCGCCGTCGCGGAGCTGTCCCCGGCGGACACGGCACGGCTGACGGAGACCGCGCGCTCCCGCGGACTCACCCTGAACACCGTGGTGCAGGGCGCCTGGTCGCTGCTGCTGTCGGTGCTGACGGGCAGCCGGGACGTGGTCCACGGCCAGACGGTCGCCGGCCGCCCGCCCGAACTGCCGGGCAGTGAGCGGATGGTGGGCCTGACGATGAACACGGTGCCCGCACGGGTGCGGATCGATCCGGCGGAGCCGGTGGCCGGGCTGCTCGCCCGTCTCCAGGAGGAGCAGACGGCGCTGACCCGGCACGAGTACCTGGGCCTGGCCGACATCCACCGTGCCGCGGGCGTGGCGGAACTGTTCGACACCACCGTCGCCTTCGAGAACGTTCCCGTCGACAGTGCCGTCCGCGGCGCCGAGGTGCCCGGTCTCGCGGTGACACTGCTGCGGGACGTCGTGGACGACGCCTTCGAGGGCACCCACTACCCGCTGAGCCTCGCCGTGCACCCCGGCGAGGGGCTGCGGCTGGAGCTCAACCACCGCGAGGACGTGTACACCGCCGATGCGGCGTCCGGGCTGCTGCGCCGGCTGTGCGGGCTGCTGCGCGACATCGCCGCGGGGCCCGATCTCCCGGCGGGCCGGCTGCCGTTGTGCTTCCCGGCCGAGCGGGAGAAGCTGCTGCGCGACTGTTCCGGACGGACCGTGGCGCACCCGGAGGGAACGCTGCCCCGGGTGTTCGAGGAGCAGGTCCGGGCCACTCCGGACGCGGTGGCCGTCGGTGACGGCACCACCCGCCTGACCTTCGCCGCCCTCAACGCCGAGGCCAACCGGCTGGCGCGGCTGCTGGTCACCGAGGGCGCGGGTCCCGGCCTGCTGGTCGGCGTGGCGCTGCCGCGCACCGTGGACGCGGTGGTGGCGATCCTGGCGGTGCTGAAGTCGGGCGCCGGCTATCTGCCCCTCGACACCGGACACCCGGCCGAGCGGATCGCGGTGATCTGCGCGGAGGCCCGGCCGGTGCTGGTCCTGACCGACGCGGAGACCGCGCCGAAGGTGCCCGGCCGGACGCTGCGCGCCGACACGGCCGTGCTGCCCGGGGACGCCTCGGACCTGGCGGACGCCGACCGCGCGCGGCCGTTGCGGCCGGACCACCTGGCGTACGTGATCCACACCTCGGGCTCGACCGGCCTGCCCAAGGGGGTCGCGGTCGAGCACCGCAACCTGGTCAACATGTTCCACAGCCACCGGGCCAACTTCTTCGAGCCGGAGCAGCGGCGTGCCGGGGGCCGGACGCTGCGCGCGGCCCTGACCAACTCCCTGGGGTTCGACGCCTCCTGGAGCCAGCTGCTGTGGATGGTCGGCGGACACGAGCTGCTGCTGGTCGACGACGACGTCCGCAAGGACGCCGTCGCCCTGGCCGGCCTCACGGCCCGCGCGGCCGTCGACGTCGTCGACACCACGCCGTCGGTGGCCCGCCAGCTGCTCGCGGCCGGCATGTTCGAGACGTCCGGACAGGGGCACCGGGCGCGTGTCCTGGCGCTCGGCGGCGAGGAGGTCGGCGCCGACCTGTGGGAGACGCTGCACGCGGTGGCGGACCTGTCGGTCTACAACCTGTACGGGCCCGCCGAGTGCACCGTGGACGCCATGCTGTGGCACGGGGACGCGGCGGCCGGCCCGGCCATCGGCACGCCGGCCGACAACACGCGCGTGTACGTCCTGGACGGCTTCCTGCGCCCGGTCCCGGACGGGGTGGTCGGCGAGCTGTACATCGCCGGCGGCGGGGTCGCCCGCGGCTACCTGGGCCGCCCGGCGGCGACCGCGGAGCGGTTCGTCGCCGACGTGCTCGGGGAGCCGGGTGCGCGCATGTACCGCACCGGTGACCTGGGGCTGCGCCGCCCGGACGGGGTGGTGGAGTACCGCGGCCGGTCCGACTTCCAGGTGAAGATCCGCGGGCACCGTGTCGAACTCGGCGAGATCGAGGCCGCCCTCGCGGCCGACCCGTCGGTGGACCGGGCGGTGGCGGCGGTGTCCGAGGACGCGGGCGGCGTACGGCGGGTGGTGGGCTACGTGACGCCCGTGCCCGGTGCCGCGGTGCGTCCCGGCGCGCTGCGCGCGGCCGTCGCCGAGCGGCTGCCCGCGTACATGGTCCCGGCGCTGGTGATGGCCGTCGGCGCCTTCCCGCTCACGCCCAACGGCAAGGTGGACCGACGGGCCCTGCCCGAGCCGCAGTTCGAGGCGGCGAGCGCCTACCGGCCGCCGTCCACGGAGCGGGAGCGGACCCTGCACGACGTGTTCGCGGAGGTGCTGGGCCGGGAGGAGGTCGGCGTCGACGACGACTTCTTCGACCTCGGCGGCGACTCCATCTCCGCCATGCGGCTGGCCGCCCGCGCGCACCGCGCCGGGCTCGCCGTCAGCGCCCGGGACGTGTTCGTCCACAAGACCGTCGCCCGCCTCGCCGAGACGTCCGCTCCGGCCGCTCCCGAGCCGGACGTGCCGGCTGCCCCGGCCGGGCCGCCGATCACCCTCACCGGGGCCGAACTGGCCGAACTGGAGTCGCTGGGGCGGCCGTACATCGAGGTGCTGCCGCCGACACCGCTGCAGCAGGGCATGCACTTCCACGCGATGCTGGCCGCGGACGGTGTCGACGTCTACACCGCCCAGGCGCCCGTACGGCTCACCGGGACCCTGTCCCCGGCGGTGCTGCGCAAGGCCTTCGACGCGGTTCTGGCCCGGCACAGCGCGCTGCGGGTCTCCTTCCGGCTGCTCGGCTCGGGCCGCCTGGTGCAACTGGTGCACGAGGACGTCCGGGTGCCCTGGCGCGAGGCCGACCTGAGCGGCCTGGGTGAGCGGGAGCGGCGGGACCGGGTCGCCGAGCTGCTCGCCGACGAGCGGATGCGGCGCTTCGACCTGGCCGAACCGCCGCTGCTGCTGGTCACGTTGGCCCGGTTCGCCGACGACGACCACCTGCTGGTGGTGTCGCACCACCACGGGCTGCTCGACGGCTGGTCCCTGCCGCTGTTCTTCCGCGATCTGTTCGCCGCCTACGCCCGCGGCGGTGCCCACCCGGCCCCCGCGCCCGCGCAGTTCACCGACTTCGTGCGCTGGCTCGGCGGGCAGGACACCGCGGCGGCGGCCCGGGCCTGGGGCGAGGAGCTGGCCGGGTTCGACGAGCCCACGCTGGTCGCCCCGGACGCGGAGGCCGCCACGGCCGGTGTGCCGCACCTGGTGACGCACACCGTCGGCGCCGAACGGACCGCCGCGCTCACCGCCGCCGCCCGCAGCGCGGGACTGACCCTCAACACCCTGGTGCAGGGCGCCTGGGCGGTCGTACTGGGCAGGCTGCTGGGCCGCGACGACGTCGTCTTCGGTGCCACCACCGCCGCCCGCCCGGCGGACCTGCCCGGCTCCGAGGACATCGTGGGCCTGCTGATGAACACCGTCCCGGTGCGCGTCCGTCTGGACCCGGCCCGGCCGTTCGGCGCGCTGCTGGCCGGTCTTCAGGAGCGGCAGGCCGGACTGCGGCCGTACCAGCACCTCGGGCTCACCGAGGTGCAGCGGACCCACGGGACGGGTGAACTCTTCGACACGGTCGTCGACTTCGCCAGCGCGCCGTTCGACGGGGAGGCCGTCCAGCGGCAGGTGCCGGGGCTGCGCATGACGGTGGACGAGGAGCCCGTGCCGGGCGCCTCGCACTACCCGCTGAACCTGGTGGTGGTGCCGGGCGAGCGGCTGAGCCTGGAACTCAGCTACCGGGCCGACCTGTTCACCGCGGAGGAGGGGGCCGCCCTGCTCACCCGGGCCAGGGGGGTCCTGGACGGTTTCCTGGCGGACCCTGCGGAGCCGACGGGCCGGCTGGATCTGCTCACGGACGAGGAGCGGACCGCGCTGGGCGCCGCCGCGCGGGGGCCCGCGTCCCCGGAGCCGGACACCTTCCCGGCCCTGTTCGAGGAGCGGGTGCGGGAGCGGCCGGACGCCGTCGCCGCGGTCGACGGGGTGTGCTCCCTGTCGTACGGCGAGCTCAACGAGCGGGCCAACCGGCTGGCGCGCGAGCTGGCGGCGGAGGGGATCGGCCCGGAGGACGTCGTGGGCGTGGCGATGCCGAAGTCGGCGGAGTGGACGGTCGCGGTCCTGGGCGTGTTCAAGGCCGGTGCCGCCTACCTGCCGCTCGACCCCGGCTATCCGCCGGAACGGCTGCGGCACATCGTCGGCGACGCCCGGCCGGTGCTGGTGCTGACCACCCCGCGGACGGCGGAGCTGCTCGCCGGGGCGGGCGCGGCACGGACGCGCAGTCCGGGCACGGCGCCGGTGGACGGCGGCCTCTCCGGCGCGGACCTGACGGACGCGGACCGGGTGCGGCCGCTCAGGCCCGCGCACACCGCGTACGTGATCTACACCTCCGGGTCGACCGGCCGCCCGAAGGGTGTGCAGGTGCCGCACCTCGGCATCGCGGCCCTGGTCGCCCAGCAGCGCGCCGGTCTGGAGCTGCGCGCGGACGAGCGGGTGCTGCTGTTCGCCTCGTCGAGCTTCGACGCCTCGGTGTGGGAGCTGGCGACGGCCCTGCTGACGGGGGCGTGCGCGGTCACCGCGCCGGCGGACGAGCTGCTGCCCGGCCCGGCGCTGGCGGCCACGGTGGCCCGGCACGGCGTGACGGCGCTGCTGCTGCCGCCGTCCTCCCTGGCCGTGCTGCCCGAGGACGCGCTGCCGCCGGGCACGACCCTCGTGGTGGGGGCCGAGGCCTGCCCGCCCGACCTGGTGGAGCGCTGGTCGTCCGGGCGCCGGATGGTCAACGCCTACGGCCCGACGGAGGCGACCGTCATGGCGACGATGAGCCGCCCGCTGAGCGGCCGGGTCCGTCCGCCGCTCGGCGAGCCCGTCGCCGGGGCCCGCGTGTACCTGCTGGACGGCGCGCTGCAACCGGTCCCCGCGGGTGTGCCCGGTGAGCTGTACGTGGCCGGTGAGGGGCTGGCGCGCGGGTACCTGGGCCGCCCCGCGCTGACCGGGGAGCGTTTCGTCGCCGATCCCTTCGGCCCGCCCGGGGCGCGCATGTACCGCACCGGCGACCTGGCCCGCCGGGGAGCCGGGGGCAGCCTGGAGTTCCTCGGACGGATCGACCGGCAGGTCAAGGTGCGCGGGTTCCGCATCGAGCCCGGTGAGATCGAGGCCGTGCTCGCCGCGGACCCGGCGGTCGCGCAGGCCGTGGTGGTCGTACGCGAGGACCCGCCCGGCCAC
>NZ_NEUB01000712.1 GCF_002910825.1 Streptomyces sp. SM1
CGCGGCACGATCTGACCCGCGAGCAGTTCTACTTCGTCCTGCCGGACCGCTTCGCCAACGGTGACACGAAGAACGACCGCGGCGGACTGACCGGTTCACGTCTCAGCACCGGGTACGACCCCACCGACAAGGGGTTCTACCAGGGCGGCGACCTCAAGGGCCTGACGAAGCGGCTCGACTACATCAAGGGGCTCGGCACCACCGCCATCTGGATGGCGCCCCTCTTCGAGAACCAGCCCGTGCAGGGGACCGGCAAGGACGCCTCCGCCGGATACCACGGTTACTGGATCACCGACTTCACCCAGGTCGACCCGCACTTCGGCACCAACGACGACCTCGAGAAGCTCATCGACAAGGCCCACGACAAGGGCATGAAGGTCTTCTTCGACGTCATCACCAACCACACCGCCGACGTCGTCGACTACGAGGAGAAGTCCTACGACTACCTCACCAAGGGCGCCTTCCCCTACCTGACGAAGGACGGCGAGCCCTTCGACGACGCCGACTACGCCGACGGCTCGCGCCGCTTCCCGCGCGTGGACGGCGGTTCCTTCCCGCGCACCCCCGTCGTACCCGGCGCCAAGAAGCGGATCAAGGTCCCGTCCTGGCTCAACGACCCGGACATGTACCACAACCGGGGCGACTCCACCTTCGCCGGCGAGTCCAGCGAGTACGGAGACTTCTCCGGGCTCGACGACCTGTGGACCGAGCGTCCCGAGGTCGTCGACGGCATGGAGAAGATCTACCAGCGGTGGGTGCGGGACTTCGACATCGACGGCTTCCGGATCGACACCGTGAAGCACGTCAACATGGAGTTCTGGACCCAGTGGGCCACCGCCCTGGACGCCTACGCGGCCAAGAGGGGCCGGGACGACTTCTTCATGTTCGGCGAGGTCTACTCCGCCGACACGGACGTCACCGCCCCGTACGTCACCGAGGGCCGCCTCGACGCCACCCTGGACTTCCCGTTCCAGGAGGCGGCCCGGCAGTACGCCTCCCAGGGCGGCAGCGCGCAGAAGCTCGCGGCGGTCTTCGGCGACGACCACAAGTACACGACCGACCGGGCCAACGCCTACGAGCAGGTCACCTTCCTCGGCAATCACGACATGGGCCGCATCGGCACGTTCCTGAAGCAGGACAACCCGGAGGCGTCCGACGCGGAGCTGCTGAAGAAGGACATGCTCGCCAACGAGCTGATGTTCCTCAGCCGCGGCAACCCCGTCGTCTACTACGGCGACGAACAGGGATTCACCGGCGCCGGCGGCGACAAGGACGCCCGCCAGACCCTCTTCGCCTCCCGCACCGCCGACTACCTCGACGACGACCTGATCGGCAGCGACCGCACCCACGCCGAGGACACCTACGACACGAGAGCACCGCTCTACCGGCAGATCAGTGCTCTCGCCAAGCTCCGCAGGGCCCACCCCGCCCTCACCGACGGCATCCAGCAGGAGCGGTACGCCGCCGACGGCGCGGGCGTCTACGCCTTCTCCCGCACCGGCACGGGCAAGGACACCACCGAGTACGTCGTCGCCTTCAACAACGCCGGCGAGGCGAAGAAGGCCACCTTCGCGACCGGCTCCGCCCGGATGACGTTCAAGGGCCTCCACGGCACCGACGCCACCGTCACCAGCGACGCCGACAAGAAGATCACGGTCACTGTTCCGGCGGGCCGCGCGATCGTCCTCAAGGCATCCGGCCCGCTCGGCAAACCCGCCGTGAAGCCCACGATCACGCTGAAGGCCCCCGAGGCCGGCGCCACCGGCACCGTCGAGCTCACCGCCGGCGTCGAGGGCGGACAACTCAACCGGGTCGTCTTCGCCGCCCGGACCGGCAGCGGCAGGTGGCAGATCCTCGGCTCCGCCGACCACGCCCCCCACAAGGTCACCCACACCATCGGCGCGGACGTCCCCGCCGGCACCGCCCTGCGCTACAAGGCAGTGGTGATCGACTCGGCCGGCCGCACCGCGAGTGCCCTGGCCGCCTCCACCACCGGCACACCGCCCGTGGAGGAGCAGCCGTCCGCCGCCTCCCGCGACTACGCGGTCGTCCACTACCAGCGCCCCGACGGCGACTACGACGACTGGGGCCTGTACGCCTGGGGCGACCTCGCGGACGGCGAGGCCACCGAGTGGCCGGACAGCCACCCCTTCACCGGCCGCGACGCCTACGGTGCCTTCGCGTACCTCAAGCTCAAGCCGGGCGCGTCCGACCTCGGCTTCCTCGTCATCGACAAGGACGGCAACAAGGACGTCGCCACCGACCGCACGATCGACCTCACCAGGACCGGTGAGATCTGGATCGAGCAGGGCAAGGAACCCGTCGCCACCGAGCGGCCCGAGTACCCGGCCCAGGACACCACCAAAGCGGTGCTGCACTACCACCGCGCGGACGGGAACTACGACGGCTGGGGCCTGCACACCTGGACCGGTGCCGCGGACCCCACCGACTGGTCGAACCCCCTGGAGCCGGTGAAGACTGATACGTATGGCGCTGTCTTCGAGGTACCGCTCACCGAGGGTGCCACCAGCCTCAGCTACATCATCCACAAGGGCGACGAGAAGGACCTCCCGTCCGACCAGTCGCTCGACCTCAAGGCCGACGGCCACGAGGTGTGGCTGTTGAACGGCCAGGAGAAGTACCTCCTGCCGCAGCCCGTCGGCTCCGCGGCCGCCCTCGACCCGACCACCTCCAAGGCGGTCTGGATCGACCGGGACACCCTCGTCTGGGACGGCTCCGAGGCCGCCGCCTCCACCCAGCTCCTCGCCTCCCGCACCGGTTCGATCAGGGTGCGGGACGGGATGCTGATCGGCGACGACGCACGCTGGCTGCGCCTGACGGGGGCGACACTCACCGACGCCCAGAAGGCGAGGTTCCCGCATCTCGCGAAGGGCACCGCCTGGACCGTCGACCCGCGCGACCGGGACCGGGTCCGCGAGGCCCTGCGCGGCCAGGTCGTCGCCGCCCAGCACGCGGCCAGCGGCGCCGTGCTCGCGGCCACCGGCGTGCAGATCGCGGGCGTCCTCGACGACCTCTACGCCTCCGGTGCCACCAGGGCCGGCCTCGGCCCGGTGTTCCGGCACGGCCGGCCCACCCTCTCGGTGTGGGCGCCGACCGCGCGGAACGTGTCGCTGGAGATCGGCGACCGCACCGTGCGGATGCGCCGCGACGACGCCACCGGCGTCTGGTCCGTCACCGGTCCCCGCTCCTGGCAGGGCAAGGAGTACCGGTACGAGGTGGAGGTGTGGGCGCCCAGCACCCAGGAGATCACCACCAACAAGGTCACCGACCCCTATTCGGTCGCCCTGACCAGCGACTCCGAGCGCAGCCTCGTCGTCGACCTCGGCGACCGGTCCCTGAAGCCGCGCGGGTGGTCGACGTACGGCAAACCGAAGGCGGTACCGCTCAAGGACGCCCAGATCCAGGAACTGCACATCCGCGACTTCTCCGTCGAGGACCCCACGGCGAAGAACCCGGGCACCTACCTGGCCTTCACCGACAGGAACAGCGACGGCTCCCGGCACCTGCGTGAGCTGGCGCGGTCCGGCACCTCGTACGTGCACCTGCTGCCCGCGTTCGACATCGCCACCATCCCCGAGCGGAAGTCCGACCAGGCGCGGGTCGACTGCGACCTTGCCTCCTACCCCGCCGACTCCCGCGAGCAGCAGGAGTGCGTGGCGAAGGCCGCCGCCGAGGACGCCTACAACTGGGGCTACGACCCGTACCACTACACGGTCCCCGAGGGCTCCTACGCCACCGACCCGGACGGCACCGCCCGCACCGTCGAGTTCCGGAAGATGGTCAAGGCGCTCAACGAGGACGGCCTGCGGGTCGTGATGGACGTGGTCTACAACCACACCGCCGCGAGCGGCCAGGCGAAGACCTCCGTCCTGGACCGGATCGTGCCCGGCTACTACCAGCGGCTGCTCGCCGACGGCTCGGTCGCCGACAGCACCTGCTGCGCCAACACGGCTCCCGAGAACGCCATGATGGGCAGGCTCGTCGTCGACTCGGTCGTCACCTGGGCCAGGGAGTACAAGGTCGACGGCTTCCGTTTCGACCTCATGGGCCACCACCCGAAGGCCAACATCCTCGCCGTGCGCAAGGCCCTGGACGAGCTGACCCCCGAGCGGGACGGCGTCGACGGCAAGAAGATCATCCTGTACGGCGAGGGCTGGAACTTCGGCGAGATCGCCGACGACGTCCGCTTCGAGCAGGCCACGCAGAAGAACATGGCCGGCACCGGCATCGCCACCTTCTCCGACCGGGCCCGCGACGCCGTGCGCGGCGGCGGCCCCTTCGACGAGGACCCCGGCGTCCAGGGCTTCGCCTCCGGCCTCTACACCGACCCCAACACCTCCGCGGACAACGGCACCGAGGCCGAGCAGAAGGCCCGGCTCCTGCACTACCAGGACCTGATCAAGGTGGGGCTCTCCGGCAACCTCGCCGACTACACGTTCACCGACACCAGCGGCAAGGTGGTCAAGGGCTCCCAGGTCGACTACAACGGCGCCCCCGCCGGATACGCGGCCGCGCCCGGCGACGCCCTCTCCTACGCCGACGCGCACGACAACGAGTCGCTGTTCGACGCGCTCGCCTTCAAGCTGCCGATGGACACGTCGGCGGACGACCGGGCCCGTATGCAGGTCCTCGCCATGGCGACGGCCACCCTCTCGCAGGGCCCGGCCCTCTCCCAGGCGGGCACCGACCTGCTGCGCTCCAAGTCCCTGGACCGCAACTCCTACGACAGCGGCGACTGGTTCAACGCGATCCACTGGAACTGCGCGGCCGGCAACGGCTTCGGCCGGGGTCTGCCGCCGGCCGCCGACAACGAGGACAAGTGGCCGTACGCGAAACCCCTGCTGGGCGCGGTGGAGGTGGGCTGCCCGCAGATCGAGGGCAGCTCGGCCGCCTACCAGGACCTGCTGAGGATCCGTACGACGGAGAAGGTCTTCTCCCTCGACACCGCGGGCCAGGTGCAGTCCCGGCTCTCCTTCCCGCTGTCCGGTAGGGACGAGACACCCGGTGTCATCACCATGAGGCTCGGTGACCTGGTCGTGGTCTTCAACGCCACGCCCGAGCGGCAGGAACAGCGCGTCGGCGCGCTCACCGGAACCGGCTACCGGCTGCACCCGGTGCAGGCGTCGGGCGGGGACGCGGTCGTGAAGGCCTCGTCGTACGCCGGGGCCTCCGGCACGTTCACCGTCCCGGCGCGCACGGTCGCGGTGTTCACCACGGCCGGCTGACCCGGTAGGACGCTGCGGCTAGTGTGAGCCCTTCTGACCTTGGAACAGGAGGGCTCATGCCGCAGATCACCGTCGACTACTCCGAGCACCTGACGGACGGCTTCGACCGGCCCGCGTTCGCGCGGGACCTGCACACCGCCGTCGTGGAGATCGCGGCCGCCAGGCCCCCGGCGTGCCAGACACGGTTCCGGCGGACGGGGGACGTCGTGGTCGGCCCCGACACCGACGGACACGCGCTCGTGCACGTCCACATAGCCCTGCTGGCCGGCCGCTCCGACGAGACCAAGGCCCGGCTCACCGAGAGCGTGCTCGAACTGCTGCGGCAGTACGTCAAGCCGGCCGGGGGCGTCGTGCTGCACGCCTCCGCCGAGGTACGGGAGCTGGACCCCTCGTACCGGAAGTCCGAGAGGGAGTAGGGCCGCGGAGGACGGGGTCAGGACAGGCCGGGGTCAGGACAGGCCGGGGTCAGGACAGGCCGGGGTCAGGACAGGCCG
>NZ_NEUB01000713.1 GCF_002910825.1 Streptomyces sp. SM1
GGGACCTGTCCCCGAGTGGTGGACACCTCTGAGCCCGGCCCCGGCAGGGGCCGGGTAGGAGGGATCTCTTATGGTGATGAAGGTCTACTCGCCCGAGTTCAAGGCGGACGCTGTCGCGCTGTACCTGTCGGACCCGAGCCACACCTTCGAGGGCATCGGCAAGGATCTGGGGATCAGCCGCGAGACGCTGCGTAACCGGGTACGGGCCGAACGGGCCCGCCACGGCGGTGGCAGCAGGACGAGCACGAGCACGGAGATGAGCACGGTGGATTCCCCGCCGACGGCCGAAGAGCTTCAGGTCGAGAACGAGGCCCTGCGCCGGGAGCTGGCGGCAGCGCGCAAGGAGATGCACAAGCTCGCCGCCGAACGTGACATTCTCCGCAAGGCTACGAAGTTTTCGCACAAGAGATGACCTGGTGATCAACCGCTTCCAGTTCATCGAGGACCACCACCGCGCCTGGGGCGTGAAGCGGTTGTGTCACGTGCTGGAGGTCGCGCGCTCCAGTTTCTACAAGTGGCGGGCGGGCCGCGAGGCCCGTGCCGCACGCGAGCGGGCCGACGCCGCTCTCGCCGAGCGGATCAGGGCCGTGCACACCGAGTGGGACGGCACCTACGGCCGCCCGAGGATCACCGCCGAGCTGCGCGAGGACGGTGAGCACGTGAACCACAAACGTGTCGGGCGGGTGATGCGGAAGTTCGGTATCGCCGGGCTGCGGCTGCGCAAGCGCCAGGTCACCACGGTGCCCGAACCGTCCGCCACGCCGGTGCCGGATCTGTTGGATCGTGACTTCACCGCGAGTGCGCCGAACACGAAGTACGTCGGCGACATCACCTACCTGCCGGTGGGCGACGGCGAGTTTCTGTACCTGGCGACGGTGACCGACTGCTTCTCACGCCGTCTGGTGGGCTGGTCGATCGCCGATCACATGCGCACCTCGCTGGTCACCGACGCGCTCCGGGCGGCCGCCTGGGTCCGCGGCAGCCTGGCCGGCGCCGTCTTCCACAGTGATCACGGAGCGCAGTACACGTCTCGCGAATTCGCTGTCGCCTGCGCCGAGTTGGGTGTCACACAGTCCATGGGCGCGGTCGGCGCGAGCGCGGACAACGCACTCGCCGAGTCGTTCAACGCGGCCCTCAAACGCGAGACACTGCGAGGCGCCCGCCGCTTCGACGGGGCCCGCGCCTGCCGCCTGGCCGTCTTCCGCTGGGCCACCCGCTACAACACCCGCCGACGACACTCGGCAAACGGACAGCAGGCCCCGATCGCCTACGAACAGCAATCAGCTACCCTGACATTCGCCGCATAACGACACGAACAGGTGTCCACCTTCACGGGACAAGGCCCAAGGCCGGGAAGTTAGCGTTCTCGCAGGTCCTGCAAGCACATTGAGGGTTCGAAGCGAAAGCACAACGGAGCTCGTTGGTACAGGCAGTCGACCAAGACAGCTTGTACGTGAGGAGCTCCGTTGCAGGTTCATCTTGCCCTGCCGTCCACGCTGACTGCCATCACCCGTACGGTGACCGTGGCCGCGGGCCGGTTCGCCCCGGGCCACCTGGGAGAGCTGACCGCCGTGGTGCCGTTCGAGCTCGTGGACGCGGTGCTGGCGGAGACGCGGACGGTGCAGCGGCGGCTGCGGGACCTGCCCTCTCGGGTCGGAATGTACTTCCTGCTCGCAATGTGCCTGTTCCCTGAGGTCGGCTACCGGCTGGTCTGGGACAAGCTCACCAGCGGCCTGGCCGGCATACCGGTGGCCTCACCGAGCACGAAGGCCCTGCGGGACCTTCGCCGACGGCTGGGGGCCGCGCCGGTTCGGTCACTGTTCGAGGTGCTCGCCGGGCTGCTGGCACGCCCTACCACGCCGGGGGTGCGCTTCGGTGCCTACCGGACCGTGTCCTTCGATGGCTGCAGCTCGCTTCGGGTGCCCGATTCACCCCGCAATCGGGCCTGGCTCGGGCGGACAGCCCATCACGGCTATCCCACGCTGGAGTTGATGACGCTGGTCGAGACCGGGACAAGGTCCATGATCGGCGCAGTGTTCGGCCCCACCGACGAGGGCGAGACCGCCTATGCCTGCCGACTGCTGCATCTGCTGAGGCCGGACATGCTGGTGCTGTGGGACAAGGGCTTCGACGCCAACGACTTCCTCGCCCAGGCGACCGCGACTGGCGCGAAGGTGCTGGGCCGGCTCCGCAGCAACCGGCGCACCCCGGTCCTGGCCCGTCTCGACGACGGCTCATACCTGTCGGTGATCGGCACTGTGGGCGTCCGGGTCATCGACGCTGAAATCACGGTGACCTGCGCTGACGGCACCGTCTTCACCGGCTTCTACCGGCTGGTCACCACCTTGACGGACGCCCGCCGGCACCCTGCGGCGACGCTGATCAAGCTCTACCACGAGCGCTGGGAACACGAGAGCGCGTACTACGCACTCCGCCACACGATCATGGCCGGACGGAAGCTCCGCTCGAACGACCGGGCCGGCCTCGAGCAGGAGATGTGGGCCCTGCTCACGCTCTACCAGGCCCTACGGACCGTGATGGTCGAGGCCGCCGAGTCCATCCCCGGCACCGACCCCGACCGCTGCTGCTTCACTGTGGCACTCCAGACCGCCCGTGACCAGGTCGTCCAGGCCGCCGGGATCGTTCCCGACGAGCAAGGACGCCTCGGACTGACCGGCCGCCGGGTGCTGTCCCGCCTCCTTGCGCCCCGCCGCCACCGGACCAGCACCCGCAAGGTCAAGTCGCCGATGTCCCGCTACAGCGAGCGACGCGACGACGGCCGCCCAGATCACAGCCGCATCATCACCGACCTCGCCGTCACCGTCCTCGAACCCGGCCCCGAACCGCCGCCTCTGCCCACCGTCTCCCGAGACGACCGCTACACCGCCCCGGCCCAGCGACGACGGCATCGCATCCTCGCCCTGCTGCAGGACGACCCGAACCGGCTGTGGAGACCCGCGGAGATCGCCGCCCACTTCGGCGACGTCACCCTGCACACCATGTATCGGCAACTGTCCCGATGGGCCAACACCGGGCTCATCCACAAGCTCGGACCCGGCCTCTACGCAGCCACAACCTGGACCTCAACCCCCTTGCCACCAGCACAAACAGGCTAACTTCCCGGCCTTGGG
>NZ_NEUB01000714.1 GCF_002910825.1 Streptomyces sp. SM1
GCAGTGTCTCGCGTTTGAGGGCCGCGTTGAACGACTCGGCGAGTGCGTTGTCCGCGCTCGCGCCGACCGCGCCCATGGACTGTGTGACACCCAACTCGGCGCAGGCGACAGCGAATTCGCGAGACGTGTACTGCGCTCCGTGATCACTGTGGAAGACGGCGCCGGCCAGGCTGCCGCGGACCCAGGCGGCCGCCCGGAGCGCGTCGGTGACCAGCGAGGTGCGCATGTGATCGGCGATCGACCAGCCCACCAGACGGCGTGAGAAGCAGTCGGTCACCGTCGCCAGGTACAGAAACTCGCCGTCGCCCACCGGCAGGTAGGTGATGTCGCCGACGTACTTCGTGTTCGGCGCACTCGCGGTGAAGTCACGATCCAACAGATCCGGCACCGGCGTGGCGGACGGTTCGGGCACCGTGGTGACCTGGCGCTTGCGCAGCCGCAGCCCGGCGATACCGAACTTCCGCATCACCCGCCCGACACGTTTGTGGTTCACGTGCTCACCGTCCTCGCGCAGCTCGGCGGTGATCCTCGGGCGGCCGTAGGTGCCGTCCCACTCGGTGTGCACGGCCCTGATCCGCTCGGCGAGAGCGGCGTCGGCCCGCTCGCGTGCGGCACGGGCCTCGCGGCCCGCCCGCCACTTGTAGAAACTGGAGCGCGCGACCTCCAGCACGTGACACAACCGCTTCACGCCCCAGGCGCGGTGGTGGTCCTCGATGAACTGGAAGCGGTTGATCACCAGGTCATCTCTTGTGCGAAAACTTCGTAGCCTTGCGGAGAATGTCACGTTCGGCGGCGAGCTTGTGCATCTCCTTGCGCGCTGCCGCCAGCTCCCGGCGCAGGGCCTCGTTCTCGACCTGAAGCTCTTCGGCCGTCGGCGGGGAATCCACCGTGCTCATCTCCGTGCTCGTGCTCGTCCTGCTGCCACCGCCGTGGCGGGCCCGTTCGGCCCGTACCCGGTTACGCAGCGTCTCGCGGCTGATCCCCAGATCCTTGCCGATGCCCTCGAAGGTGTGGCTCGGGTCCGACAGGTACAGCGCGACAGCGTCCGCCTTGAACTCGGGCGAGTAGACCTTCATCACCATAAGAGATCCCTCCTACCCGGCCCCTGCCGGGGCCGGGCTCAGAGGTGTCCACCACTCGGGGACAGGTCCCGTCGTCGCCCCTTGACGTCACCAGCGGCCAGATTCAGGCCCCGGCTGCCCTTCACGCCAGGGACGGCACTGTCGTGGTGGCGGACGTCCCACAGCCAGGGGAGAACGGGGCAAAATCGGGCGGCGGTCATGCCCGCGCCCCCAGGCCATTGCCGTGTGGAACGGGCGCGACGTACTGCGGAGCACGTCGTCGACGGCAGCATCCTGGCGGCGATCACCCGCGAGTAGCCGGACACCATCATCAAGACCGGTGGCCGGCCGCTCTGCCCATCACCCAGCGGGACACCATCGAAACCACAGGTCGCACTGAGCCAGCTCACCGGGCCGATAGACCGTCCGCGAGGCCGGCCTCAGCTCGCGCACCCGCTCCGATTTTGGCGGCCGGTCATACGCGAACGCCCGCTTCACCGTGTTCTTCGAGATGCTCAGGTGCCGGGCGATAGCCCGGATCGGCATCTGTGCGGCCCGGTGCAACCGCCGGATCTCTGCCCAGTCTCCACAAGGATCACCTCTTCCTTGGGGAGGCCCCAAGGCCCCATCACCAGACGGGGCGCCACGGCGGGATCGAGTCTCCTGTCAAGGTTCGGATGATGGCCGCGAGCTCAGTCCGTGGAACTTGCAGACCGACCTCATGGAGTTGCTTGGTCAGCTGCGCTTCTAGCTCGTGCAAGATCCTTCCGGCTACGACCAGGTGCTCCAGCGCCTTTGCCGTCAGCACGACGAGCTTGCGCCGGCCGCCGGCGGGGTGTGGTTGGCGCTCGACATATCCCCGCTTCTCAAGGTCGTCGATGATCTGGCCGGCGGCCTGCTTGGTGACCCCGAGTTGCTCGGCGAGTTCGCTGCTCGTGGCGCCAGCACCGTGGAGCACCTGGAAGACCAGACCGTGCATGGGGCGGAGTTCGGCGTAGCCGACGGCATCCAGACGGCTCACGAACTCGGAGAGGACCAATTGGAAGGCCATCCCGAGCAGGAAGGTGAGCTCGGTGTGCTCGAGGGGGTCGTGGGTCTCCATCGCTTCATCTTGACACACGCCTGTAAAGTAGCTTTACTCGCTGCAAGTAAAGAAGCTTTACACAGGAGGATCCATGTACGTGGTCAGCGAGAGCGAACAGCGGACGACCACCACGCCCGCCGGCGCGATGTTCGGCCTGGCAGGCCCGAGCCAAGGTAGCGCCGAGGTCAGCACTTGGCGGGTGGAGCTCGGCGCGGATGCATCCACCCCGGTGCACATCATCGACCGTGAGCAGGTGTGGATGCCCTTGTCGGGTGAGTTCGAGGTCGAGGTGGACGGCAAGACCGAACAGGTCAAGGCTGGTCAGGCACTCGTCCTTTCTGCTGGCGCGGTGCGGCAACTCAAGGCCGTCGGCGGCCCTGCGGAGGCGTTGGTCGCCATGGTTGTCGGAGGCAAGGCCATGATGCCGGGCAGCGACAACAAGATCCCGCTTCCCTGGGCGGAGTGACATCACTCCCTTGAGCAGCCCGACCAGGCTACCCCCGATGGATCTGGTCGGGCTGTTCGCTGCTCCGGGCCTTGTCCCGCTGCCCCGGCGTGAGCGCGAAGCCGGAGACGTCAAACATCAACCGCAACTCCACCAAGGACAGTTATGAACCCCGAAGTCAGCAGCGGGCGCCGCCGGGCGATCCTGGCTCTGCTCGCCATCACCGTACTGATCGTGGTCATGGACCTCACGATCATCAACGTGGCGCTCAACCCGATTCAGCAGAGCCTCGATGCGACCAACGCCGAGCTCCAATGGTCCCTCGACTCCTACTTGATCACCTTCGCGGCCTTCCTGTTCACCGGAGGTGTGTGCGCGGACCGTTTCGGCAGGAAGAAGACGCTCGTCGTCGGACTGGCGATCTTCGGGATCAGCTCGGTGCTGGGCGCGTACGCAGGCAGCATCACGGAACTCATCGTGTGGCGCAGCGTCATGGGCGTGGGAGCCGCGGTCGTACCAACCGTCACGCTGGCGATTATCATGAACGTCTTTCCGCCCATGGAGCGTCCGAAGGCGATCGCGGCCTGGGCGTCGGCTGCCGGAGTGGCCTTCGCCGTGGGACCGGTGCTCGGCGGTGTCCTTCTCGAACAGTTCTGGTGGGGGTCGATCTTCCTCATCAACGCTCCGCTGATCGTCGTAGGCATCACCCTCATGGTGTGGCTCGTCCCCGAATCCAAGAACCCTGCCCCGGCCAAGTTCGACCCCCTCGGTGTGGTGCTCTCCACCGTCGCGGTCGGTCTGCTGGTCTACGGCATCGTGACGGGCGGTGAGGACAACGACTGGCTGAGCGCGGACACGTTGGGCGCCATCGTCGGCGGGGTGGTGCTGGTCGCGCTGCTCGTCGTGATCGAGGCACGAATGGCGGCGCCCTCCCTGGACGTCAGCCTGCTGCGTAATTCCCGGTTCTCGGCTGGTTCGGGTGCCATCGCGCTCTGCTTCTTCGCTCTTATCGGAGCCATCTTCATCACGCAGTTTTACTATCAGGCCGTGCTCGGTTTCTCCCCGATGGAAGCCGGCCTCCTGATGCTTCCCATGGGCGTGGGCTCCATGGTCATGTCCACTCGATGCCCCAAGCTCGTGATGCGGTTCGGTCCGCGTGCAGTCGTGGCCTCGGGGTCGGTCGTCATGGCTATCTCCTTCCTGATCTCGAGCCAGTTGACCGCGGACACGCCGACCTGGCTGCTGGTCGTGGCGCAGTTGATCTTCGGGTTGGGCTGGGGTTGCATCATGGCGCCGGCGACTGCCTCGCTCATGTCCGTCGTTCCCCCGGCCAAGGCTGGTGCCGGGCAGGCTGTGTCGCAGACGATGCGTCAGGTCGCGGGGGCCCTGGGGGTCGCGGTCATCGGCAGTATCCTCGGCGTGGTCTACCGGTCGGGAATGGAAGACTCGGTGAACGTCCTTCCGCAAGCCCTGCGTGAGGAGGCGGCCGGGTCGATCGGCGGCACGTTGCGGGCGGTGAACGCCGCGAAGCTCGGAGACCAGGCTCCCGCACTGATCGAAAAGGCCGTCGACGCCTACCTGTCGGGTATGGAGGTCACCATGCTTGTGGCTGCTGGCGTCGCCCTGCTCTCGGCAGTCGTCGCCGTGCGCTGGCTTCCGAAGACCGCTCCGAAGCCGCCCATGCCGCCTGCGCCCAAGCCGACTGCGGAAGCCGCGGACACTCCGGGGGCGCGCGCGTGACGGCCAGTTAAGTCGCGTCAAGACACGAGGGTGCCGGCCGGTACATACACCGGCGGGCACCCTCGTGTCTTGTTCAGCGGCGAAATCGACACACGGACTTCATGATTCCGCATCACCGCGCGTGGCGGTCGCGCATGGTGAGGTAGCTGTGACATGGGGCAAAGTGCAATAAAATTGCCGGAATCGGGTGCTCCGAATTAGTTAACATAACCAAGAGTAAAGGTGCTTGACTTGCTCTATTGGTGATATGTAGGGTCTTCATCGCGGGGCGGCCCGATCTGGTATCTGTGAACAACGTTCCGGGCTTCGCCTCGTTGTTGAAGATTTTCGGCAGATTTCTATTTCCTAATGCGTGCGCCAAGCGTCGGCGCCGTTAGGACGGGGGGTGGGCGGTGTCATTAAATGATGCCGAAGGTAAGGCGATTGGTGTTGACCTGGAGACGCCTGAGGGGGTCTCTGCATGGCTTCGCGCCGAGGTGGCCACGCTGGTGGGCCGGGCGATCGGAGACATCCGCGACGACGAGCTCTTCTCCAGCACCGGGATTGACTCGATGCGTGCGGCGAGCCTCACGGCTGCGCTCTCCCGGGTGATGGGAAAGCGCCTTTCACCTGCACTCTTATGGGCCCATCCGACCATCGGTGCACTGGCTGGCAGGGTGGCCGCGGGCGAGGCAGATGCCTCAGGCGCCGAAGTTGCGAAGTATCTCTCCGGGCGTAGTGATCACCGTTCCGATGAACCGGTCGCGGTCATCGGAATGGCATGTAAATTCCCTGGTGCGAATGACATTGAAGCGTTTTGGCGCCTACTGGAAGCTGGCGAGGACGCAGTCAAGGTTGTTCCCAGGGGGAGGTGGGCAAACGATCCGCTGGATGGAGTTGATGCGGGCTTCTTGGATGGTATGACAACCACCCAAGCTGGGTTCCTCGACGGGCGAGTGGATGAATTCGATCCACTTTTCTTCGGGATTTCCCCAAGAGAAGCCCAAGAAATGGATCCCCAACAGCGTCTTTTCCTCGAAGTTGCATGGGAAGCGCTTGAGGACGCGTCCATCACGGAGAGCAGTCTCACTGGCAGCAACACCGGGGTGTTCGCTGGGGCGATCTGGCACGACTACGCGGACCTTGCCTGTGGTGATCCGGGGAGTCTGTCCTCTCACTCCGCCACAGGGCGTGCCCTGAACATGGTCGCGAACCGGCTGTCTTACGTTCTCGGACTCCGCGGCCCCAGTCTCGTACTCGACTCCGCCTGCTCGTCATCCCTGCTGGCTCTGCACCTCGCCTGCCAGAGCATCTGGAGCGGTGAGTCGTCGATGGCGATCGCGGGCGGGGTCAACCTGCTGCTTAGCCCCGAGACCATGGTGTCCCTCAGTAAGTTCGGCGGACTGTCCCCGGACGGCCGTTGCAAGGCGTTCGACGCGAGGGCCGACGGTTTCGGGCGAGGCGAGGGCTGTGGAGTTGTCGTCCTCAAGCCGCTCTCCCGGGCACTGGCGGACGGGGACGACATCTGGTGCACGATTCGCGGGACCGCCGCCAACAACGACGGCTTGAGCAACGGGCTCACCGCCCCCAACCCTGCAGCGCAGGAAGACGTGCTGCGAGCCGCCTATCGCCGCGCTGGGGTAGATCCGGATCGGGTGCACTATGTCGAGACGCATGGCACCGGCACCGCGCTGGGTGACCCAATCGAGGCCATGGCCCTCGGAGCGGTGTTCGGGAAGGACCGACCGGAGCAGCGGCCGCTTCGCATCGGTTCCGTGAAGACCAACGTGGGTCACCTCGAAGCCGCAGCGGGAATCGCAGGCTTCATCAAGACCGCCCTGGCACTCAGGCACCAACGTGTGCCGCGGAACCTGCACTTCGAGTCGCCGAACCCGCACATTCCCTTCGACGAACTGCGGCTCAAGGTGCCGACGGAGGACGAGCCATGGCCTGCCGAAGGCGGGATGTACGCCGGGGTCAGCGCCTTCGGCTGGGGCGGCACCAACGTCCACGTAGTGGTCGAGGGCCATCGGGAGCCGACCCCGATGGCTCTGCCCAAGGCCGTCGCGCGTGGTATTCCAGGGCGTCCTCGGATTGCGTTCGTCTGCTCACCGTACGGACAGCAGTGGGTCGGCATGGCGCGGAACCTCTTCCGTACTGAGCCCGTCTTCCGGTCGGTTCTCGAGGAGTGCGACCGGGAACTCGCGCGGTACGCGGGGTGGTCGCTCGTGGAAGAGCTGTTCCTGGACGAGGAGCGGGCCCGCACGAGTGACGTCGGCGTGATGCAGCCCGTCGTCTTCGCGATCCAGGTGGGACTGGCCGCATGGCTGGAGGCCGCGGGCGTACGGCCCGGCGCCGTGGTCGGCCACAGCCTTGGAGAAATCGCCGCGTGCGTCATTGCCGGCGTGCTCGACCTGCCCCAAGCCGTACGACTCGTTCACCACTACAGCGACCAGCAGCGCCGCGTGGCCGGCCCGGACAGTGGCATGGCTGTGGTCGAACTCTCGGCGTCCGAACTGGAGGAACGTCTGGCCGAGCAGGACTCCTCGGTGTGTGTCGCGACCCGCAATGGTCCGCGGACGACAGCACTGGCGGGCAACCGCTCGGAGTTGGAGGCATTGGTCGCCCAGCTGAAGGCGGAGGGGGTGCTGTGCGCCATGATCCGTGTCGACCTGCCGGCCCACAGCCCCGCCATCGATCCCATCATGGCGGACCTGGAGCGGGCCCTCGCAGGTCTAACGGCGAAGCCTGGCCGCATCCCCGTCATCTCCTCGGTGACCGGAAAGCCCCTGGACTGGCGGGACGTCGGCCCGGCCTACTTTGTGCGGAACCTGCGGGAACAGGTGCGGCTCGCCGACGCTACGGCGCATCTGCTGAGCGAGAAGTTCGACGTCCTGGTGGAGATCAGCGCCAACCCGGTACTCGCGTCTGCTCTGCAACAGAGCGTCGACGACTTCGGCCGGACCGCCACGGTCATGACCACGATGCGCCGCGACGAGGACGACCGTACGGGACTGACCGAGACCCTGGAGGCGCTCGCGCGACTCGGAACGAAGGTACGGCTGCCGGGTGTGCGGGACGAGCCGGTCAGCGAGTTGTTCACTCTATCCGCCAAATCCCCCGAGGCCTTGCGTGAGCTCGCCGGCAGTGTGGCCGAGAGCCTCGTCGCTCCCGGTCCGGATGCGAGCGACAGGACCGGTGGCCTTCCGGCCCTGACACAGTCGGCCCTGCGCAGGGCTCACCACCCCTACCGGCTGGCGCTCCCGGCTCGGACTGAGGCGGAGCTCGCGGAGGCACTGTCGGGCCATGCACGCGGTGAGAAGCCGGCCCGGCTGTATGCCCCCGACTGCGCCGCGGAAGGCAGGCCCAAGGTCGCCTTCGTCTTTCCCGGCCAGGGTTCCCAATGGATCGGCATGGGCAAGGAGCTCATGCGCCATGAGCCGGTGTTCCATGCCGCCGTCCGCGCGTGCGATGTGGCGGCCCGCATCTTCGTGGACTGGTCGATTGAAGCCGAACTGATGTCCGCCGACACGGAGCTGATGGTCGACCGGATCGACGTTGTCCAGCCCGTGCTGTTCGCCGTCGAGGTGGCGCTGGCCGCCCTGTGGCGTTCCTGGGGTGTGGAGCCGGACGCGGTGGTTGGTCACAGCATGGGGGAGGTCGCGGCCGCCCACGTCGCCGGAGTGCTGAGTGTTGAGGATGCGGCGCGGATCATCTGCCTGCGCAGCCGTCTGCTGCGCCGCACCAGCGGGCAGGGCGCGATGCTCGCCGTCGAGCTCACCGTGGAGGAGGCGCGGGAGGTGCTCGTCGGCAGGGAGAGCGCGGTCTCCGTCGCCGTCAGCAACAGCTCACGTTCCACGGTGCTTTCCGGCGCGCGGGAGGTCCTGAGCGAGATCGCCGCGCAACTCGAGGGCAGGGATGTGTTCTGCCGCTGGGTCAAGGTGGACGTTGCCTCGCACAGTCCACAGATGGACCCGCTGCGACCGGATCTCCTGGCCGCTCTGGAAGGACTGACCCCCAGCCCGGGGACCGTACCGGTCTATTCGACCGTCACCGGTACCGTCATGGACGGCGCGCGGATGACCGAGAGCTACTGGGTCGACAACCTGCGCGAACCCGTGCTCTTCGGTGACCAGGTCTCCCGTCTGGTACGGGAAGGGGTGCACGCCTTCGTCGAGATGAGCCCACACCCCATTTTGCTCCCCGCAGTCGAACAGGTCGCCGCAGAATGCGGTGGCGGGACAATGGTGCTCCCCTCGCTACGCCGGAACGAGGATGAGCGGGACACCCTTCTCTCGTCTCTCGGACGGCTGCACGTGCTGGGAGCCGCGACGCGCGTCGACCGGGCGCTGACTCCTGCTCGGCGCAGCCGGAAGCTGCCGCACTATCCGTGGCAGCGGGATCGCTTCTGGCACGAGGGATCCGACCGCGTGTTCCGCGCGGCCGCTGGGCTCGCGCCGCGCCGGGGACTGCTCGGCGAGCGGATCGACTCTGCCGTTCAACCAGGCACCCACTACTGGCAGATGGACTTCAGCGCCAAGACGGCGGCCATGGGGGATCACCGGATCGGCGGGGCAGCTGTGGTACCCGGGGCGGGGTTCGTGGAGATGGCCCTCGCGGCCGCCCGCGAGGTCCTGGAGGGCGACGGGCATGCGCTGTCCGACGTGCTCTTCCAGCAGCCGATGATCCTTCCCGAGAGCGGGCTCACACGAGTTCAGGTGGTGTTGGAGGGCTCGTGGGAACCGGAAGCCCGAATACGTTTCTTCGTCCCGGAGGAGAACGGCCCCGTCTGCGTGGCCCAGGCCTCGCTGTCGGTGGCCGACCCCGACCCAGGCTCGGGAGCAGCTGACATCAACCGCCTGGCCGAGCGGATGAACGACACGCTTGACGGATCCGACTACTACCGGGCGCTGGCCGCATGCGGTCTCGAATACGGCCCCGCCTACCGGGGCATCAGCCACATCACACGCACCGACACCGAGGCGCTGGCCAGGGTTCACACCGAGACCACGGCGCAGCACCACGGCGCAGCACCACGGCGCAGCACCACGGCGCAGGGTACGTCGTGCCCCCTGCGCTCCTCGACTCCGCCCTCCAGTCGGCCCTGGCGCCGCTCCTCGGGAGCGATTGGAAGACGGCGGGTGGATTCCTGAGTGAAGGTATGGGCCGCGTGACGGTCCACGGGACGGCGCATGGCGAGGTGTGGGCGCACGCAGTCTGCCGCGCCGGTGGCGCCAGTCAGCGTGAGGTCGACGTCCGGATGTACAGCCTGGACGGAACACTGCTCGTCGAGGTCGTCGGAATGCGGATCGTCAGGTTGGAGTCCGTGCCGATCCTTGCCGCGCCCCGACCTCAGCAGTCGGCATCGGACGGACAGGTCCCGCTCGTCGCCCCTGCCGGCGGTCTGCGCGTCACCATCGCAGCACTGCCCAGCGGTCCAGAGCGCCGCAAGGCACTGGAATCGGCGGTGCGGGAGAACGTCGCCCAGGTGGTGAGGCTCCCCGCACGCCGGGTCGACCCGGACCGTCCGCTGAAGTCCCTCGGGATCGACTCCCTCATGTCCCTGGAACTGCGCAACCGGCTCGAGGGGGCGTTCGGCATCCGGCTGTCGGCCACGCTGATCTGGAACTATCCGACGGTTCACGACATCGTCCCGTTCCTTGCCGAAAAACTGGGGTTGGAACTCGACGACGAGGCCGCAACCGTTCAGGCGCCCGTGGCCGCACCGACGGGAGCGGGCGGCGGTAGGGCGCCGTCATCGGCCGAGAGCCCCGAAGAACTCCTCGAACGTGAACTCGCCGAGCTCGACGAGCGGATGGAAACCATCTGATGAGCGTCACATCCGGCACGGATCCGAACGCGGCCACAGCCGCCACGGACACCACCGTTACCAAAGCCCTCGCGGCCGTCCGACAACTGCGCGGCAAGATTGACGTGCTGGAGCGGGCGAAGCGGGAAGCCATCGCCATCGTCGGCATGGGATGCCGGTTACCGGGTGGCGTAACGTCACCGGACGCCTTTTGGAAAGTGGTCTCGGAAGGCGTCGACACCATCAGCGAGATCCCTGAGGACCGCTGGGACCTCCGTCGGACGAACAGCACCTTGGCCGGCGACGGCGCCCCTCCGGCGTACGGCGGTTTCATCGACGGCGTCGACCGGTTCGACCCGTACTTCTTCGGCATATCGCCGCGCGAGGCAGCCCGCATGGATCCGCAGCAGCGGCACTTCCTCGAAGTGGCCTGGGAAGCGCTGGAGGACGCCGGGCTGACCCGCGAGAAACTCCAGGCCAGCCAGACCGGTGTCTTCGTGGGCGCCAACGCCTCGGACTACCTTCAGCTCCAGTTGGAGGACGCCAGCGAGATCGACACCTACACCGTGGTCGGCGGAACGAACTGCATTATTTCCAACCGCCTCTCATACCTGCTCGACCTGCGCGGTGCCAGCCTGACGGTCGACACCGCCTGCTCCTCTTCCCTGGTGGCCGTGCACCTGGCCTGCCAGAGCCTCCGCAACCAGGACTGTGGAACGGCGGTGGTCGGCGGCATGAACCTGATCCTGTCGCCCAACCTGGCCATCGCGCATGCCAAGGGGCTGCCGCTCGCACCCGACGGCAGGTGCAAGACCTTCGATGCCGCGGCCAACGGCTATGCCCGTGGCGAGGGCGTCGGGGCACTCGTGCTGAAGCGGCTCTCCGATGCCGAGGCCGATGGCGACCGGATCTGGGCCGTCATCCGTGGATCTGCTGTCAACCAGGACGGTCTGACAAACGGACTGAGCGCACCCAACGGACTGTCCCAGCGTGCCGTGATCACGCAGGCACTGCGCAACGCACGCATCGAGCCCTCCCAGGTGACGCTGCTGGAGGCGCATGGCACAGGAACGGTTCTCGGCGACCCGATCGAGGTAGAGGCCCTCAGCGCGGTTTACGGCGATCCCGGCGCCGGGGCGGCCCCGTGCGCGCTCGGCTCGGTGAAGACGAACATCGGCCACCTGGAAGCCGGTGCCGGCATGGCCGGGCTGATCCGGACGGCGCTGAGCATTCACCACCGTGCCGTCGCACCGCACCTGCACCTCTCCACCGTCAACCCGCACATCGAACTCGACGGGACCAGGCTGTCCATACCGACCGCCCTGCGCCCTTGGGACGTTCCCGACGAGCAGCGCCACGCGGCGGTCAGTTCCTTCGGGGCAGGCGGCACCAACGCGCACGTGATTCTCGGCCCTGCCCCGGCAGACACCGAGGGCGCGGACCGGCCCTCAGCCATCGAAGGCCCCTGGCTGTTGCCGGTGTCCGCGGCCACCGACAACGCGCTGGCGCCCATGGCGCGGGCCTACCGCGACCACCTGCTCTCGGCCGAGGGACAGTCCCAACGGTTCGCGGACATCGTCCACACGGCGACGGCGCGCCGGACCCGCCACGAGCACCGGCTCGCCGTCGTGGCCGGTTCGCACAGCGAGGCGGCCGAGCGGCTGACACAGTGGCTGGGCGGGGAGGAGCCCGCCGGAGTGATCACGGGACGTGCCACGAGTTCTGTGGCCGAAGGAGTCGTTTTCACCTTCCCCGGTCAGGGATCGCAGCGGGCCGGGATGGGGCGGGAACTACTGGAAGCCTGCCCGGTGTTCCGCGCGGCAGTGACCGAGTGCGACGACGCCATGCGTCGCTGGCTCGGCGGTCGCTCGATCATCGACGACGTCATGAGGATCGACGATGCGGCGCAGCTCGACCGCATCGATCTGATCCAGCCCGCTCTGTTCGCCCTCGCAGTCGGTCTCGCCGCACGATGTCGCTCCTTCGGCTTGGAACCCGATGCCGTGGTCGGACACAGCATGGGTGAGGTGGCAGCGGCGCACGTTGCCGGAGCGCTCACCCTGGAGGATGCCGCCCGCATCATCTGCCTACGCAGCGCCCTCCTCCGCCGTATCAGTTGCCAAGGAGCCATGCTGGTCGTGGCCCTGCCGCTGGACGAGACGGACCGGCTCATCGCGGGCTGCCGGGACAAAGTGTCCGTGGCCGTCAGCAACAGCCCGACGTCCACCGTGCTGTCGGGTGATCCACGGATCCTGGTCGACCTGGCGGAGAACCTGCGCGAGCGCAATGTGTTCTGCCGCCCGGTGAAGGTCGACGTCGCCTCGCACAGCCCCCAGGTGGATCCGCTGCGGAACGAACTCCTTGCTGATCTCGCAGACTTGACGCCCCGGCCCTCCCGCATCCCCATCCTGTCGACGGTGACAGGACAGTGGTCCGACGGCTCGGAATTCGACGCCGACTACTGGATGCGCAACCTCCGGGAGCCCGTGCTGTTCTGGGACGCCCTTCAGACGCTCATCGCCCAGGACAACGGAGTGTTCGTAGAGATGAGCCCGCACCCCGTTCTGCTGTCCGCGGTGGAGCAGGGCTTCGAGCTCGGCGAGCGAGAGGGTCTTGCCCTGCAGGCCATGCGGCGGGACGAGCCCGAGACGCACGGCATGCTCGAAATCCTCGGCGCGCTGCACACGCACGGCATCCCGGTCTCTTCCGAGCAGTCGGCGCCGACGGGAGCGCGCTCGGTTCCGCTCCCGGGGTACACGTGGCAGCACGAACGGTTCTGGTTCCGCGCCCCTGGAGAGCGACGCCCGCTTGCCGTCGCTGAACAGGGCGCTCTCCGGCCGCAGGAACTCGCGCGGCCCGAGCCCGCGTCGACGCAGGGCGTCCCGGCGGCGAAGCTGCTCAACCGTCTGGCGTCCGTGGCCAACACCGAACGGCCGGACTTGGTCGCGGAGTTCGTACGGAACTGCGTGGCCGACATCCTCGAGATGGCCCCGGATCGCATCGACCCCGACGCCGGCTTTTTCCAGATGGGCATGGACTCGCTGCTCGCCGCCCGGGTCCGAGTACGGATCGAAGCCGGGTTCGGGCGCAAGCTGCCGGCGCCCGTCATGTTCGAGCATCCTTCAGTTGGGATGCTCTCCGCGCATCTGCTCGGGCTCGCCGAGCGGATGCTGGGCGAACCGGTTGATGCGCCTGACCCCGATCCGACGCCACCGCTGCAGAACGCTGTTCCAGATGCCGGTGTCCTCAGGTTCGCGCGGACTGTCCTACCTGCCCCGGTCTCCATGGACGATCTGTCGGAAGAGGAACTCCTCGCTCTGCTGGCCGAAGAAGTCCGTGCCTCGACCCGTACCGCAGGAGGTTCCCGATGACGGACAACGGTCTCGAAAGGCAGTCCGTCCTTGCGCAAAGCGTGCGGGAGATCCGTAGGCTGCGTGCCGAACTCGACGAGGTGGAGCAGGCCAGGACGGAGCCCATCGCCATCGTCGGCATGGGCTGCCGTATGCCCGGGGGCGCGGACAGCCCTGAAGCGTTTTGGGAGTTCCTGGAGGGTGGCGGAGACGGCATCGGCGAGATCCCCGCCTCCCGCTGGGACGCCGGGCGATTCTACGACCCTGACCCTGACGCGCCGGGAAAGATGTCCACGCGACGCGGAGGCTACTTGGACCAGGTCGACCAGTTCGACCCGGCGTTCTTCGGTATATCCCCCCGAGAAGCAGCCGCCCTCGATCCACAGCAGCGTCTGTTGCTGGAAGTCAGTTGGGAGGCCCTCGAACACGGGGGTCAGGCGCCGGCCGGGCTCATGGGCTCGGACACCGGCGTCTACTTCGGGATAACGACCTACGACTACATGCAGACACAGATGCAGCAGGTGGACCCGGCAGACCTGGAGGCCTACAGCCTTACCGGCAACGCGTCCACTTTCGCTGCTGGTCGGCTGTCGTACTGGCTTGGCCTCAGCGGCCCCAGCCTGTCCGTCGACACCGCCTGTTCCTCCTCCCTGGTCGGGGTGCACCTGGCCTGCCAGAGCCTGCGATCCGGCGAGACGGACCTGGCCCTGGCAGGTGGCGTCAACGTGTTGCTGGCACCCGAGTGGTTCGTCGTCGCGTCCAAGGCCCACATGCTCGCGGCGGACGGCCGGTGCAAGACGTTCGATGCGAGCGCCGACGGCTACGTGCGCAGCGAGGGCTGCGGAGTCGTCGTACTGAAGAGGCTCTCTGACGCCCGTGCTCAAGGTGACCGGATCCTCGCCGTCATCCGCGGATCCGCCGTCAACCAGGACGGGCGCAGCAGTGGTGTCACCGTTCCGAACTCATCTGCCCAGCAAGCAGTAATCCGCCAGGCCATGCGGGCCGCGTCTGTTGAACCGGCGCAGATCAGCTACGTGGAGGCGCACGGCACCGGTACCCCGCTTGGCGACCCGCTGGAACTGCGTGCTCTGGATGCCGCGCTTGGTGACCGGGGCGGGGCGGGTCCGCTGCTGGTCGGGTCGGTCAAGACCAACGTCGGTCACCTGGAACCGGCCGCCGGCGTCGCCGGGCTCATCAAGGTCGTGCAGTCCATGCGGCACGAGCACATACCACCGCACCTGCATCTGTCCGAGGTCAACCCGGAGATCGGCATCGAGGATCTATCCGTTGAGATCCCCACCGGCGGTGTGCCGTGGCCTCGTGGGGAGAACCCCCGTATTGCCGGGGTGAGTTCGTTCGGTGCCAGTGGCACGAACGCGCACTTGATCATTGAGGAGGCGCCTGCGGATGACGTCCCGGAGACGGTGGCGACCGTCGTCCCGGAGCGCACCGCACAGCTCCTTACACTCTCTGCGAAGAGCCCGGCCGCACTCGCCGCCTTGGCCGGGCGGTACGGCGACCGGCTTGCGGCTGCGACGGACGCCGAACTCGGCGACATCTGCTTCACCGCAGCCACGGGGCGGTCCCACTTCCCTCACCGGCTGGCGGTGACCGCAGCCTCCGCTGAGGAGATGGGACAGCGGCTGGCCGCATCGGCCACGGGCGAGCAGCCAGCGGGCAGTCGGCGTGGGCATGTGCAGGCGGGGTCCCGGCCCCAAGTTGTCTTCCTCTTCACCGGGCAGGGCGCGCAGTACGCCGGCATGGCACGCACCCTCTACGCGACGGAACCCGTCTTCCGGCAGGTCGTCGACCACTGCGCCGAGGTACTGCGCCCGCTGACGGACCGCCCCCTGCTGTCCGTACTCGATCCTGCACCTGAGGATGCCGACCTCATCCATGACACGTGCTGGACGCAGCCGGCGCTGTTCACTGTCGAGTACGCCCTTGCCGAGCTGTGGCGTTCCTGGGGCGTGGAGCCTTCTGCCGTCCTGGGCCACAGCATTGGCGAACTGGTAGCGGCCTGTGTCGCCGGCGTCCTGGACCTCGACGACGGCCTGCGACTGGCCACGCGCCGCGGACAGCTCATGCACGAGCTCGCCGGCGAAGGCGCCATGGCGGCGGTGTTCGCCTCGGAGGAGCAGGTGGCCCCAGCGCTGGAGCCCCATGCGGCCGAACTGTCGATCGCGGCGGTCAACGGACCGGAGAGCATCGTTGTCTCAGGTAGCACGGTCGCGATGGATGCCCTGCTGTCCACCCTGGCCGACCAGGGAGTTCGCGCGAAGCGGATGACCGTGACCCGCGCCTTCCACTCACCCTTGATGGAGCCGGCGCTCGACGCCTTCGAACGGGAGGCGGCCGAGATGACGTTTCGGGCGCCTCGGATCCCGATCATCTCCAACGTCACCGGACAGCCCCTGACGGGGGAACAGGCATTCACGGCCCGCTATCTCCGCGAACACGCACGCCAGACCGTGCGGTTCCACGAGGGCATGACTACCCTGTACCGGCAGGGGTACCGGGTCTTCCTGGAGATGGGACCTGCTCCCACGCTGACCGGCATGGCCAAGCGTTTCCTGACGGCCGAGGCAGCCGACGCGGAGCAGGACGACCGCCTGCCGGTGTTCCTGCCCTCCCTCCGACCCCGCCACGACGACTGGCGGGTCGCGCTGGACAGTCTGGGTGCCCTGTACACGCTGGGTGCGGTCGTCGACTGGGAGGAATACGACGCCGGGCGCGGCCGACGCCGTACGGAACTGCCCACGTACGCCTTCCAACGTGGCCGTCACTGGTTCCAGCCGAGTGCCCGGTCCCAGCCTGCAGCCGGGGCGGCGCGGGTGCCCGTGGACGGGTTGTCGCCGACGCTGCTCGGCGAGCGCGTTCCCTCCCCGCTGCCTGTCGTGCAGTTCTCCTCCCGGCTCGGCGCCGAGTCGCACCCGTGCCTGGGCGACTGCGTGATGGACGGGCTCCCGGTGGTCAACGTCGGTGTCTACCTGGAGGCCGCGTTCGAGGCGGGCCGGGAACTGTACGGCACGGGGCCGGTGTTGGTCGAGGACTGCCTCGTTCTGCAGAGCATGATCCTGGAACCCGGTGAGCAGGCCGATGTGCAGCTCGTGGTCGACCAGGACCCGGCCGGCGGGGAACGCGTGTCTTACCGCTACTTCGCTTCTGGCGCCCAGAGCGACGACGCGGCGCAGTGGGTCCTGCACGCGCAGGGCAGGATGGGGCCGGCACCGGATGTGGGGGCTGGCGACGAGGACTTGGACGCCGTACGCGGCCGGCTCACGACCGAGATCTCCGGAGACGACTTCTACCGCCGCATGTGGCGGCGCAAGCTCTACCTCGGCCCCTCGGCGCAGTGGGTCGAACACATCCACAGCGGTGCGGGAGAGGCACTCGCCCGCATGCGGCCGCCGCGCCCCGGGGAGGCCGAGGCTTACCGGCTGCATCCGGGTCTGACGGATGCGCTCTTCCAGACGTTGTTCGCTTGCCTGCCCCCGGAGAGCCCGGCGGACGCCACTTACATGTTGGTGGGTATCGACCGCTTCCTGCTGCACGGCTCTGTCGGTACCGGTCCGACGTACTGTCGGGCGAGGCTGCTGCCGTCCTCCGATCCTTCCAAGATGCTGCTCGCCGAGGTGCGGTTGTACGACGACCGGGGACGGCTGCTGGCTGAGGCGGACGGCGTCTGCCTCAGGAGGGCGGAGCGCGACCGGTTGCTGCGGGCCCAGCCGCAGGAACCACGCCCCGTGGAAAAGATCACGGTGCAACCCGCCTCCGTGGCGTCCGCCGTCGTGGCCACGTCGCCGAGGGACCCCGCGGCGGTCCGGGAACTCCTGGCGCGCACGGTGGCCAGGGCTCTCGGCGGCAGCGAAGCCGATCTGGACGTGCATGAGCCGCTGCAGAACCTCGGCCTGGATTCGCTCATGGCCCTGGAGGTCAAGGAAGCCCTCTCCGTCGGACTGGGCGTCTCCCTGCCCCTCGTGATCTTTCTCGACGGCCGTAGTGTGCACACGCTCGGCACCGAGATCCTCGGCCTGCTTGGTGAGAGCGAGGAGGCTGAAGACTTCGACACGGCCGGTACACCGGACCTCGAGCGTGGCAGGCTCCCGGTGCTCGTCCCGGACGACAGCGCGCGGTACGAGCCGTTTCCGCTGACGGGCCTTCAGCAGGCTTACCTCGTAGGACGGTCGAGCGCCTTCGAACTCGGCAACGTCTCGACCTACTTCTTCATCGAGGTCGACGTGGAGGGCGTGGACCTGGTCCGGCTCACCGAGGCGTTCCGGACGATGGTCGTGCGTCACGACATGCTGCGTGCGGTCATGACGGAGGACGGCCACCAACGGGTGCTCGCCGACGTGCCGCCGTACGAGATACGCACCACGGACCTGCGCCCGTACGGCGAGCATGAGCGGGACCGGCTGCTGCGGGAGATCCACGAGGACGTCAGGGGCCAGGTCTTCGACACCACGTGCTGGCCGCTCTTCGACGTCCGGGCCACGGTGGTCGACGAGCGGCGTACCCGCCTGCACATCGGCCTCGACGCGCTGATCATCGACGCGTGGAGCACGTCTCTCCTCTTCCGTGAATGGGCGGCGGCCTACCGCGACGGGTCTGCCGTACTGCCTCAAGTCCCCCTCACCTACCGGGACTATGTCGTGACCGCGCGGTCCATCGAGGGCACCGCTCTGCACACCGCGTCGCTCGAGTACTGGCGCGGTCGTGTCGAGTCGCTCCCGCCTGCTCCCGAACTGCCGCTGGCCAAGGATCCCGCCTCCATCGACCGGCCGGTGTTCACCCACCGCTCTGACCGGATCACGGCGGAGGACTGGGCTCGGTTCAAGAAGTACGCGGCGGCGGTCGGCGTCACGCCCTCGGCGGCCCTGTGCACCGCGTACGCCCAGGTCCTGGCGTCCTGGAGCAAGTCGAGTCGATTCACCCTCAACGTCCTGTTCTTCAACCGGCAGCCGCTGCACCCGGATGTCGGCAACGTGGTGGGCAACTTCAGCGCCACCACTTTGCTCGAGATCGACAGCGCTGCTCAGGACGGCTTCGCACTACGCGCCGACCGCGTGCAGAAGCAGTTGTGGAACGACCTGGAGCACAGCCATGTGAGCGGGGTCGAGGTGCTGCGTGAACTGCACCGGGTCCGCGGTGGCGCCAGCCGGGCCGCCATGCCCGTGGTCTTCGCGAGTACGGTGAACTTCGCAGCCAAGGAGGACTCCGCGGCCGCCACGGGCCTTGCCCAGCATCTGACCTCGCTCGGGCAAGGAGGCCGCGAGGTCTCCAGCTCCATCCGCACGCCCCAGGTGTGGCTGGACCACCAGGTCGTCGAGGACGCCGGCGCACTGATCGTGAACTGGGACGTCATCGAGGAGATCTTCCCCGAAGGCATGGTCGACGCGATGTTTGCGGCCTACGTGGACGTCCTGCGTGGCCTGTGCCACGACGAACAGGCCTGGCAGCGCCCCGCTCCGGTCCTGGTGCCGGACACCGACCTGGCCCTGCGCCGGGACGTCAATGCCACCTCCGCGCCGCTGCCCGCCGGGCTGCTGCACGAGCCGTTCACCGAGCGTGCCGCCGCCCATCCGGAACGCACCGCCGTGATCGCGGCGGACCGCACGCTGACGTACGGGGATCTCGACGCGCACACCGACCGGCTGGGTAACTGGCTGCGCGGACAGGGAGCGGGACCGGGCTCGTTCGTCGGCATCGTGATGGAGAAGGGCTGGGAACAGGTCGCCGCGACCATCGGCGTACTGAAGTCCGGAGCGGCCTACGTACCGATTGACGCGGCCGTCCCTCCGGAGCGACTGCGGCTGCTGCTGGAAAAGGCCGGCATCGCACTCGTCCTGACCCAGAGCCGGGTGGCAGAGCGGTTGGAGTGGCCGGACGGAACCGTCCGGTTGAGCGTCGACGGGCCCGAGGCAAAGGCGCTCGACGCGAGGCGCTGTGAGCCGTCGACCACGCGTCCAGACGATCTGGCGTACGTCATCTTCACCTCAGGGTCCACTGGGACGCCGAAGGGCGTGATGATCGAGCACACCGGTGCCCTGAACACGGTGCTCGACATCAACGAGCGCTTCGGCATCACTGAGGAGGACAGGGTTCTCGCCCTGTCCGCGCTCAACTTCGACCTCTCGGTCTACGACGTCTTCGGCGTCCTTGCCGCCGGCGGTGCGATCGTCCTGCCAGAACCGGAAGCCCACCGGGAGCCCGCGCGTTGGGCGCAACTCGTCAGCGATCACGGGGTCACGCTGTGGAACAGTGTCCCCTCGCTGATGGAGATGTTCACCGAGTACGCCCTCGGTGAGGGGTACGGCGGCACGCTTGCGCTGCGCACGGTCATGATGAGCGGGGACTGGATTCCCGTCACCCTTCCCGACCGTATCCGCGCCCTGGTACCGGACGCGGCCGTGTGGAGTCTGGGCGGGGCGACCGAAGCCTCGATCTGGTCCATCCTCCACCCCATCGGCGAGGTGGATCCCTCCTGGGCGAGCATCCCGTATGGCACACCGATGCGCAGCCAGCAATTCCATGTGTTCAACGACGCCATGCAGCCGTGCCCCGTGTGGGTGCCCGGCCACCTTCATGTCGGTGGGGTCGGACTCGCGCGTGGCTACCTGGGCGACGAGGCCAAAACCCGTGCCGCGTTCTTGCGGCACCCCTCCACCGGCGAGCAGCTCTACCGGACCGGTGACCTTGGCCGCTATCTCCCAGACGGGACCATAGAGTTCCTGGGCCGTGAGGACTTCCAGGTGAAGGTCCAAGGCTACCGAATCGAGCTCGGCGAGATCGAGGCCGCGCTGCTGCAGTGTCCCGGAGTGCGTGCCGCGGTGGTGTCCGCGGTGGGGGAGCGGCAGGGGGCCAAGCAACTCGTCGCGTACGCCGTGCTGGACGAAGGACGCGACCCGCTCGACGCGCCGGGGAGGCTGCGGGAGGCGTTGGGCAAGACGCTGCCCGTGTACATGGTGCCGCAGCACATCCTCGTTCTGGACGGACTGCCGCTCACTGCCAACGGCAAGGTCGACCGGACGGCACTACCCGTACCAGGCGCGCATGTGGACGACGACAACGCCGCGGTCACACCGCGGGACGACGTCGAGTCGGAACTCGCTGTGATCTGGAGCGAGTTCTTCCCAGACGCACCCATCGGAGTCCACGCCGACTTCTTCGCGCTCGGCGGCAACTCGCTCCTCGCCGTGCGACTCATGGCGCGCATCCACACTCGTCTGGGCTGCTCGATCCCCCTATCCACCTTGTTCGGCCGCCCGACGATCGCGCTGCTCGCGGAAGCTGTCCGGGACGCGGGGGCAGGCCTACGGCGCACGGCCCTCGTTGCGATCCGGACCGAGGGGAGCAGGCCCCCGCTGTTCTTCGTGCACCCAGTCGGTGGCGATGTCCTGTGCTACGCCGAACTTGCCGCGCTCCTCGGAGAGGAGCAGCCGTTCTACGCCCTCCAGGTGCCCGACGGCCCGGAGTTGTCAACCGTCGCCGAACTGGGTGCCCACTACGCCGAGGCCATCACGGCAGTTGCCCCTATTGGCCCCTACCGGCTGGGCGGTTGGTCCATGGGAGGGGTTGTGGCCCTTGAGATCGCCCAGCAACTCGCTCAGGCGGGGAAGACGGTGGAACACCTGGCCGTCATCGACCTGATGGAACCGCCAGGACCGACAGATGACGATCACGTCGACGACGCCGTACTGCTGTCCTGGTTCGCCCGCGATCTCGGCGGTCTCAACGACACGCCCTGGGAGCCCGGAGCGAACCTCTTCCGCGGGGCCGGCGGATACCGCCAGGCGCTGGGCGCGCTGCATGCCGAGGCACGCCGGTTGTCAGTGCTGTCGGCCGACATCGACGTCGAGACCCTGGGCGCCATCTTCGAGCGGTTCGCGCGCAATTTCCGGGCCCTGCTCCGCTACCAGCCGGAAACCTACGACGGCCCGGTCCGCTTCTTCCGCGCCCGGGACGGCGCCACCGAGGCGGTGGTGGCCGCCTGGCAGGAGCTGTTCCCGGACGACTCACACATCGTCGATCTGCCCGGCGACCACTACACCGTCATGCAGCAGCCGCAGCTGCGCCGTCTGGCGGACGAGCTGAACACCTGGCTCGACGACTCCCTCATGCATTCACGACACGACGACGAAGGAAGCCAGCGATGACACTCCGCTTCGGCGCGTTCATCCCGCCGTTCCACTCGCTCGACGAGGACCCCACGACCGGCTTCTGGCGGGACCTGGACCTGATCGAGTGGTTGGACGTGCTCGGTATAGACGAGGCATGGGTGGGCGAGCACCACTCAGGTGGCTGGTCCACCGTCAGTTCGCCGGAGCTGTTCCTGGCCGCCGCGGCCGAGCGAACCCGCCGGATCAAACTGGGTACCGGTGTCGTCAGCCTGCCGTACCACCACCCGCTCACCACCGCCAACCGCATCGTGCAGCTCGACCACCAGAGCGGCGGGCGGGCCATGTTCGGGATGGGTGCCGGGGTGTCGCCCGCGGACGCTCACATGATGGGCATCGCGGCCGGCGACCAGCGGCGCATGATGGCCGAGTCCCTCGATGCCCTGGTGCAGTTGCTGACCGGCGATGAACCGGTCACTGTAAAGACGGACTGGTTCGAACTGCGGGATGCCCGCCTGCATCTGAAGCCCTACACCAAGCCGTGCTTCGACATGGCCGTGGCCAGTGCTGGATCCGAGCGGGGCATGCGCTTGGCGGGCCGGTACGGTCTGACCTCCCTCACGTTCGCCGGGCGGCCCGGGATGGAGGAGCCGCCGTTGGCCCGGCTGTGGGTGGCCGCGGAGGATGAAGCGGCCAAGTACGGCAAGACTGTCGACCGGTCGAAGTGGCGAGTCGCCATTTGCGTACACATTGCGGAAACCCGGGAAGAGGCCCTGAGCCAGGTCCAGGACGGGATGGCCAGGTGGTTTCGGGAGTACGTCCGGGACACAGTCGGGGCCCAGGCGAAGCTGCCGGAGGGGCGCGAGGCCGAGGTGGCGGTGGAGACACGCACGGCCATCATCGGCTCGGTCGACGACGCGATCGAAGCGATCCAGCGCATGCTCGACGAGAGCGGCGGATTCGGCACCCTGCTGGTCAACACCCAGGACTGGGCCACGCGCGAACAGACCAAGCGTAGTTACGAACTGCTCGCCCGCTACGTGGCCCCGCATTTCACCGGTGCTCTGGAGAGTCGGCGCGCGTCGCAGCAGTGGGTCTCGGAGCGCCGGGACGACTTCGCGGCCCAGGCGCGTGAGGCCGCCCGGCAGTCCTCGTCCAGCCGATAGTTCTCAGCGGGAGGTTCGCATGGTGAGCACACAGGTCGAAGGGAGTCCGCCTGCCCTGGACGGTGAGGAGTTCCGTGAAGCACTGTCGTTGCTTGCCGCGCCGTTGACCATTGTCACGGCGCGGGACACGGACGGTCGCCCTTGGGGATTCACCGCCAGCTCAGTGACCTCGGTGTCGCTTGAGCCGCCGCTTGTTCTCGTAGGGATGTCACATACGTCCAGCTGCTTCCCGACCTTGTCCGAGGCTGCCGAATTCACCATCAACGTCCTTGAGAGCGACCACCGGGATCTGGCCCGGGCCTTCGCCACCAGTGGTGTGGACCGGTTCTCCGGTGTGCGCCTCGCAGACTGGTCCGACTCGACCGTGCCGTACCTCGCCGATGTGGCGGTTGCGTTTCGGTGCACCGCGGCCAGTCGAATACCGGTCGGTGACCACACACTGCTGATCGGTGAACTCACGGGAATACGCGGGCGCGGGGCGTCCGCATCGCCGCTGGTCTGGTACCGGCGAGATTTCCGGATGCCGATCTGAACGATCGGCGAACGCTGTCTCTGAGACTTCCGGTTCAGTGCGTACCTGCACGTGGATCTGGGAGGCGCCGCCCGCGTCGGACGCTATCCGCTGACGATTCACCGGTCGCCGATCATCATTCGGCGACCCTGGCGCCATTGTTCTCCGGCCGGGCTCACTCCTACCTGAGGGTGCCCGGCCGGGGCAGGGACATCATCATCCTTCCTGTCCCAGACCTCTGTCGCGGACATCCGTGGTTCTGGCCAGCAAGGGCGACCTGTAGGCGGAGCACGGTGGCCAGGATTTGTTCGGGGAAGGCCAGGCAATGTAAGCGGCCGCGTTGAGTATCACCAGCGGGGGATTGATGGAAAACCGCCAACGTTCACGTCGTCCTGGCGACGGATCAGGGGGAGCGCCACTTTGTCGCCCGGCGACTCGACCCCCGTCGAACATCCCCTCAGGAGGAGTTTTACTGCCTCCGGGCTGTTCGACTACGGCGCGCTTGGAGCAGGACGCCGCTGGTGTTGAGGCGGAAGCGGGCCATGGGCACGCTGACCCCGGCGGCGGCCGCGAGCGCCTGGGCGTCGGCTCCCGCGTACGCGTGGCGGAGCAGAAGCTCACGGGGTAGCAGTAGGCAGCCGGCCAGCCAGTTGGCTTCCTCCTCCTGTTCGGGGTCGCACGTGAAGAACGCGTGCCCGCCGATCTGCTGCAGTTCACGTACCTCGTGGCCGAGCAGGACGTGGGCCAGCTCATGGGCGATGTCGCTCTTGGTGCGCGCGGGCTCGTTGCACGGGTTGTAGACGGCGACGGTACGGCCGCCCGGCAGATGGAACGTGGCGGCGGAAAACGCACCGGGTTGCACGCTCTCGAGCTCTCGCAGGCTGTCCATGCCGATCAGCTCCTGCGCGTCGATCACCTCGACACGCAGATGCGCAGCCAGCTGGCGGATGTCCGGCGGGACGTCGGAGCTCAGGCCGATCTGTGTGCGTACGCGGTCCGCCAGCCGTTCCGCTTCCGACTTGAACCCTCGGCGCACCCCTAACCCCTAGCCTGGGCGGAGCCGCCCTCGTCGGAGGCCGTCAGCTTGCTCTGCATGGTGGCGAGGAGGTCGGCGAGCATGCGGCTGGCCTGCGGGGTGAAAGTAGACGCCGCGCGCAGGTGCACCTTCACCTCGCTCTCGCGGGCGGCCAGGCTCCCGTAGAGCTCCTTGACCAGCCCGGCGATCTTCTCGGCTGCGGCATCCGTGAGGTTGGGGTCGCGCGACAGATGGAATGCGATGACGTCCGGGGTGCTCTCCGTACGGAGACGCGGGGGCTGGAAGAAACGCTCGGGGGAGAGCCCCAGCCAGTCGACGAGCCGGGTGAAGTTGGCAAGGTCCGGCAAGTGGCCCTTCTCCACCCGAGCGAGGGTGTTGAACGGCACGTCGGCCTGCTCCGCCGCCGCCCGCAGGCTCAGTCCCAACTGCGCGCGATGCTGCTGCACAAGCATCTGCAGCGCCTCGATGTCGATGGGCTCGTCCACTACCGCCACCTCCTTCCGCCGGGCGTCTTTCGGCGCACCGTAGCGTGGCGACTCTAGGACGATCACCTGTGGCTGATCATCCCACCCCTCCGTTAAGTATCCCCGAACTCGGTTGTACCTCGATCGGTACGCGTCGTACAGTGTGAGTCAACGCTGGTTTCTCTGGCTGCATTCCGGACCCCCAGCACCGCTGTGCACTTCTGTTCGCCATGCCTTGTGGATCCGGAAAGGACCGCCTGATGAGCGAAACCGCACGACTGCACGCCTTTCCCCGCTCCCTGCCCGACGAGGAGACACAGGGGATCGCGGATGCCCGACTGCTGCCGGACGAGGAGTTCCGGGAAGCCTGGTCGAGCATCGCACTGCCCACTGACATGAAGGAGCGGATGCTCCGCGGCGCGGTGGCCAGCATCCGCCTGCGTCAGGCCGTCCCCTTCGACGCTGTGCCGCTGCACGGCATTACCCTGCTCACGGGTGCTCCGGGGGTTGGCAAGACCACCGTCGCCCGGGGACTCGCAGACAAGATCGCCCGCACTCTGGGCTCACCCACCCCCTGGTTGTTCCTCGAGGTCGACCCCCACGCTCTGGCCAGCGCTTCCCTCGGTCGCAGCCAGCGCAGCGTGGAGACCCTGTTCGGCACCGTCATCGAGGAGATGGCGATCGCCGGGCCGCTGGTGGTGCTGGTCGACGAGGTCGAGACCCTCCTGACCGACCGCGCGGCCCTATCCATGGACGCCAACCCCATCGACGTACATCGCGCCGTGGATGCGGCCCTCGTCGGACTCGACCGGCTCGCCCGCCGTCACACGGACGTCTTCGTCCTCGCCACCAGTAACTTTCCCGACGCGATCGACCCGGCTCTCGCCTCCCGCGCGGACAACGTCATCCGGGTGCCGCTCCCCGACCGCACGGCCCGGCGCTGGATCCTGGAGCACACCGTCAGAGCGATCGCCCGCGCATTCCCCGGAGCCCAGGCGCTGACCGCGGCCGAGGCACTCGACGCAGCCGCCGAGCGCGGCGAGGGTCTGGACGGCCGGCGTCTGCGCAAGGCGGTCGCCACCGCGTGCGCCTACCGGCCGGAGACCAAGGGCGACCCCAACGGCGTGACCGTCCAGGACCTCCTGGCTGCCCTAGACCACGCCCGGGAGACGGCATGAGTGTCATCGCACGCCGCATCGCCTCGGTGCCCCACCGCACCTCGTCCCAGACCTGGCAGGCGATCGTCGACCTTCTCGCCTCGGATACAGGCCCCGCCCGTACCGCCCTGCTCGCGGTTGCCGGACCGGGCGCCGTGACCATCGCCGAGGAGTACACCAGCAACTCCGCCATCGTGGTCCTGCCCGCAACGGGCCCGCGCATCAGGATCCGCACGGTGCACGGCGGTGACGCCCTAGACGCCGCGCAGAGCGAGACCCCTCTGTCGTCACGCCCCCTGGAGCAGCCCGGCTGGCACCTGTCACTGCCGTGCGCCGAGGACGACCTCGACGAACTGCGCGCGGCCCTCGCCGGACACCCGAAGATCAGTGTCCGCGCCCTCGACGACGACGTACCTGACGACACCCAGGCTCACGCGCGCGCGTCCCGGATCGTCATCAACACCGACGAGTTGGAGCTGTCGTGAGCACTGCCGTCCACGTCAATACCCATGCGCACGCCGTCACCCACGTGTCGACCGGGCTCATTAGAGGCCTCCGGCGGATCGTCAAGGAAAGCGGGCTCGACCCGGCCAAGATGACCAACCAGTGGCCGATCCTGGAGAGCGGGGTCGAGATCTGGCTCACCTCCCGGCACTTGCGTTCCCTGGTACTGGAGATCCACGACCCGAGCCGCCGCTACGGTGACGATCTCGTCGGGCGCTTCGACTTCACCATCGACTACGGCTACTACCCGGATGCCGACGGCGAGTTGTGGCTCGACCCGGACACCGTCTACTACGCCGTCCGCAAGGCCGGTGCCGTTCCCTCCCGGTGCGACTACCGCATCGTTGCCGACACCAAGCCCGGTCGTCCGGACGTCGCCGGATGGTCCACGACCAGCCTGCGGTCCACGGCCGGATTCACCCGCCACGAGGTCGGTACCGCGATCGGCGGCGGCAGCCTCGGCACCGGACTCGCCTACTACGCCCGGACGGGATCATGATGAACGTCAATGAGGCCTTCGAGAAGTTCCGCGGCAACCTGGAGATCACACCGACGGAGTCCGCCCGGGCCAGCAATCGCCAGCAGCGCATGCGCGAGCAACTCGACGACAGCACCCTCGACGTCGCCGACACCTTCCTCACCGGTGCCTACCGGCGGGCGACCAAGACCAAGCCGCTGGCGGACGTCGACATCATGGTGGTGCTCAACGACAGGGGCTACCTCGGCAAGCACCCGCACGAGGTCCTCGAAGCCGTACGCGCGATCCTGGCACCGATCTACGGCAAGGACCGGGTGTGCTGCGACCGGCGGGCCGTGCGCGTCGACTTCGGCGTGAAACTGGTCGACGACCTCACGGGTGACGTGGTTTCCTTCGACGTCGTGCCCGCCTTCATCGAGGACGACCACTACCTGATCCCCGACGACGTCATCGCCGAGTGGATCTCCACCAACCCGAAGATCCATGAGGACCTCGCGATCCGGGCGAACAAGGACTACTCCGAGCAGTGGAAGCCCCTCGTCAAGATGGTCAAGACGTGGAACCGCGAGCACGGCCACCCCATCGAGGCATCGTTCCTCATCGAGGTCATGGCCCTGGAGCTGATCAAGGGCGACTGGGTCGGGCCCTACCCCAGGGAACTGCGCCAGTTCTTCGCCACCGCCGTCAACGCCATCACGGAGCGCTGGCCGGACCCGGCCCACCTGGGCCCGGACGTCTCCGACATGTTCGTCGGCCAGCCCGAGAAGCTCCAGGCCGCCCAGACAGCACTGCGAGCCGCAGAAGCCGCGTGCACGGAGGCGCTCCGACTCGAACGCGCGGGCCGCACCGGCGACGCGCTGGCGAAGTGGCAGCTCCTCTTCGGCCCCCTCTTCACCAAGTCATGACCACCGGCCAGCAGCCTCCCGTGTCCCCCGGCACCTCCAGCCGGATCAAGGAACGCCAGGATCAGCCGGAGCACCTCAACAGGTTGCTGGCGTACTCCCACCTGTACCGGGTGGCTATGTGGTGGCGCCGCATCAGGATCTGGGGAAACGTCCTCCTAGCCCTGACCGCGCCCCTCTTCGCGATATTCTTCCTCGCGAGCTCGGGCACCCGCGGGGCTATCGCCGCCGCATGGTTGGTGCTCGGACGGACCGTGCTCTCCGGCCTGGAGCAGAGCGCCACCCTGCGCGCCGTGAACATCCAGGAGCTGTACGACACCAAGCTCTTTCATTTGCCCTGGAACCAAGCCCTGGTCGGCCGGCAACCTGTCCCGGACGACGTCTCCTCGGCCGCCCGCCGCATCCCGGACCACACCCCCTATCTCGACTGGTACAGCGTTGGCCTGGGCAACACCCCCTGGCCCGGTGACGTCTTGCTGTGCCAGCGGCAGAGCGCGGTCTGGAGCCGCCGGGATCACCACGCATACGGCACCTTTTTGACGATCGTCGGAGGCGCATGGACTCTCGCGATCATCGTCTTCGCGCTCGTACGCGACATGACGCTTCTCGATTTCCTCGTGGCGCTTTTCCTACCCAGTGCCGCAGCGCTACTCGACACCATCGAACTCGCCCGTAGCCACTGGCAGCAGTCCGCTAAACGCCGACAGGTCGAAGACGACATCCACGATGTCTGGAACACATACCAGGCCAACCCCCGGGACATCCCTGTCGAAGAATGCCGACGGCTCCAGGACGCGACCTACCTACTGCGGCGGGATGGCCCGGCCGTGCCCAACTGGTTCTACAAATTGCGTCGGCCCGAAACTACTGCCGTGACGAACGACGGCACCACGACCCTGCGCTCATCATCAGACTCCGGTTGAGCCGGGCCGTGTCCGTTTCCCTCATGCTCTTCGTTGTCCCGCACTGCGGGCCCTTCCATCGCATCTTCGTGAGGAAGGGGGAGTGGCTGACGTGGAGCGATCAGGTGGGTTTTCGGGAGGGCGTCAGTGACCCGACTGTGGGTCTTCCGAGGACATGCCCTGACCTGCAGCGATCGGCTGAGCGTTTCCGAATCGGTGGGTGTGCGTTCCAGAGCGATCTCCTGGCCACCCGCTGACCTGCGGCGATGGAGTTTTCTACAAGCCCCACGAAGGCGATCACTCGGGTCACGTTCCGCATACCGATCCGCCCCCTGAACCGACCGTCCGCGTTCGACTACAGTGCTGGGCGTCGTACGTACGGGCGGTCCCCGGGAGGTCTTGGTGGCTGGTACTGCCGGGCCCGTGTGGGGGCGCCGGGAGCAGCAGGACTTCCGCAGCCGGGTGCGCGGGACGCTGCTCGGGGTGGCCGTCGGTGACGCGCTGGGCGCGCCCGTGGACGGCGAGGCGATCGACGCGATCCGGGAGGCGCACGGCGCGGAGGGCGTCACCGACCTCGCCCCCGCCTACGGGCGGCGCGGTGCCGTCACCCATCACACCCAGCTCACCCTGTTCTCCGTGGACGGTCTGATCCGTGCCCAGGTACGGCGTGACACCGGTGCCTGGCATCCGCCGACCGATCTGCACCGGGCCTATCTGCGCTGGGCCACCACCCAGCGGGACTGGGGTCCGGACGAGCGGCGCAAGGACGACGGCTGGCTGGCGCGGGAGGAGTGGCTGTACGCCCGCCGTGACCCCGCCCGGACGCTGCTGCTCGGGCTCGGGGACGAGACCATGGGGACGCTCGAGGCGCCCAAGAACCCCGGTGAGGCCGGGCCGGAGGCCGCCGCCCGGTCCGCGCCGTTCGGGCTGCTCGTCGGCTGGGAGCCGCAGCTCGTCGCCCAGCTCGCCGTGGAGTGCGCGGCGCAGACCCACGGCCATCCGGCGGGCTTCCTCTCGGCGGGCGGATACGCCGTGATCGTGCACGCGCTGGCCCGTGGGGAGAGCCTGGACACGGCGGTGCAGCGCACGCTCGCACTGCTGGCCGGGCGCCCGGGACACCAGCCGGTGTCGGACGCGCTCCAGGAGGCGCTGGGTGCCGTGCGGCAGGGGATGCCCACCCCGGAGCGGGTCACGGAGCTGGTCGGCAACGCCACCGCCGAGGGACTGCTCGCCGCCGCCGTGTACTGCGCGCTGGTGGGGGAGGACGTACGGCACGGGCTGTGTCTCGCCGTGAACCACGACGGGCCCAGCGCCGCCGCGGGTGCGCTGACCGGCGGGCTGCTGGGGGCGCTGCACGGCGAGACGGCCCTGCCGCCGGCCTGGCTGGCCGAACTGGAGGGCCGTCCCACGATCCTGGAACTCGCCGACGACTTCGCGATGGAGATGACCCAGGGGCCCGCCCTGCACGGCCCGGCCGGCTCCTCCCCGGCCTGGCTGACCCGCTACCCCCGAGGATGCTGACCTCTCCCGAAAGGGGCGCGGGGAACTGCGCGAAGGGGTCCGGGGCGGAGCCCCGGGGACGGGACGGGAAGGGGCGGCGGGGGCGAGGAACCCACGGCGCGACGAACCATCCGCCCACGCCCCGCCGCCGTGTCCGGCACACCCCCCTGCGTTCCGCGTAATTCAGCGGCATAGAGTCACGAATCTGTGGTCTGACCTGCGCGGACATGGGTGAGGGCGCCTGAGAGGCGTTTCTCTAGGCGCTGGTGTTCGTGCTGGTCAGCGGGGTGTGGGTTCGAGGGCGATGATCTGCTTCGGTGCGGGGATGCCGAGCTTGGCCAGGAGGTCGGTCTGGGGCTTGGTGAGGGTGGTGACCTGCCGGAACAGGCCGGTGGGGCCGGTGAAGGTGCCGAGGTGGAGCCGGTCGAGCTCTCGGCGGACGGTCGTCCAGGTCGCACCGGTGGTGGTCTCTGTGATGCGGATCAGCAGCAGAGCGAGCCAGCAGAGGATGACGTGTGCGCGTATGCGTTCCTCGAGCCGGTGATAGACGGGCCGCAGGTCG
>NZ_NEUB01000715.1 GCF_002910825.1 Streptomyces sp. SM1
GCAGTGTCTCGCGTTTGAGGGCCGCGTTGAACGACTCGGCGAGTGCGTTGTCCGCGCTCGCGCCGACCGCGCCCATGGACTGTGTGACACCCAACTCGGCGCAGGCGACAGCGAATTCGCGAGACGTGTACTGCGCTCCGTGATCACTGTGGAAGACGGCGCCGGCCAGGCTGCCGCGGACCCAGGCGGCCGCCCGGAGCGCGTCGGTGACCAGCGAGGTGCGCATGTGATCGGCGATCGACCAGCCCACCAGACGGCGTGAGAAGCAGTCGGTCACCGTCGCCAGGTACAGAAACTCGCCGTCGCCCACCGGCAGGTAGGTGATGTCGCCGACGTACTTCGTGTTCGGCGCACTCGCGGTGAAGTCACGATCCAACAGATCCGGCACCGGCGTGGCGGACGGTTCGGGCACCGTGGTGACCTGGCGCTTGCGCAGCCGCAGCCCGGCGATACCGAACTTCCGCATCACCCGCCCGACACGTTTGTGGTTCACGTGCTCACCGTCCTCGCGCAGCTCGGCGGTGATCCTCGGGCGGCCGTAGGTGCCGTCCCACTCGGTGTGCACGGCCCTGATCCGCTCGGCGAGAGCGGCGTCGGCCCGCTCGCGTGCGGCACGGGCCTCGCGGCCCGCCCGCCACTTGTAGAAACTGGAGCGCGCGACCTCCAGCACGTGACACAACCGCTTCACGCCCCAGGCGCGGTGGTGGTCCTCGATGAACTGGAAGCGGTTGATCACCAGGTCATCTCTTGTGCGAAAACTTCGTAGCCTTGCGGAGAATGTCACGTTCGGCGGCGAGCTTGTGCATCTCCTTGCGCGCTGCCGCCAGCTCCCGGCGCAGGGCCTCGTTCTCGACCTGAAGCTCTTCGGCCGTCGGCGGGGAATCCACCGTGCTCATCTCCGTGCTCGTGCTCGTCCTGCTGCCACCGCCGTGGCGGGCCCGTTCGGCCCGTACCCGGTTACGCAGCGTCTCGCGGCTGATCCCCAGATCCTTGCCGATGCCCTCGAAGGTGTGGCTCGGGTCCGACAGGTACAGCGCGACAGCGTCCGCCTTGAACTCGGGCGAGTAGACCTTCATCACCATAAGAGATCCCTCCTACCCGGCCCCTGCCGGGGCCGGGCTCAGAGGTGTCCACCACTCGGGGACAGGTCCCACGGACGAGCCGTCCGAGGTGTTGGCGGGATCATGACGCTGAAGCAGCCGGCCCCGGAGGCCCAGGTGTCGACCCGGAGAGTCGAAACGTGACCCAGGCCGATCCGGCACGGCGGCGCTGCACGGAGCCCAGGGCAACACCCATGACCGGTGTCGACAGCGGAGCGATGATCATCGCGCCGACCACGGTGGCCGTCGAATCCGTGAGCACCCCGATCGCCGCGATGGCCGAGGACAGCGTCAGCGTGATCCAGAAGGCCGAACGTTTCAACGTGGTGTCCCGGACGACAGTTGCTGAGCACGGGCCCGAATCAACCGGGGACGCCCGGGCCGCCGAAGCGCGACGTCGACTTCTGCACAAGACGGTTCACCCACCGGGCGTACGGGGCCGCCGATCACGGTGACCAGAAGGGAGCCGTCCGACACCATCGTGCCGGGACTCGGACGTACGAGCCAAGGGTGATGGTCCCCCGTATCGGTCTCTCGGGGACTGCCCGTGCTGCGAGACTCCCGGCAGGCGACGCACTGGTGGGGGCGCGGATGAGGCGGGGTGAGTGTGACCGAACTCGGCACGACCGACAGCACTGTTCCGGACGGGGTGGGGCCGGGCGCGACAGATCGAGGCGTCCCGGACGAAGGCGGTGCGACGGCGGACCGGCCGTGCCGGGAGCGTCAGGACGACGAGGTGGGTGGTCCGCCGCGGGGTGACGGAGCGGTGCGTGCGGTACCCCGGCACGTGGCGTGTGTGATGGACGGCAACGGCCGCTGGGCACAACGGCGTTCGCTGCCACGCACGGAGGGCCACCGGGCCGCCGAGGCCACCGTCATCGACATCATCGAAACGGCCCGGTCCGCAGGCGTCGGTTGGCTCAGCCTGTACGCCTTCTCCACCGAGAACTGGAACCGGCCCGGCTCCGAGGTCGACTACCTCATGCGCCTGGTCCGCCGGGTCGTGCGGAAGCACGCGCCGCTCCTGCTCGCGCGCGGCGTCCGCTGCCGCTTCCTCGGGGCTGCCGACCCGCGCATCCCCCGTGAACTGTCCCGGGACTTCGACGACCTGACGACGCTCACCGGCGACAACCGGGGCATGACGCTGACCGTGGCCTTCGACCACGGCGGGCGCCGGGACATCGTCGAGGCCGCGCGGTCGCTGATCCGCAGCGGGACGCCCGTGGACGAGGTGACCGAGCAACTGTTCGCCGAGCACCTGCCGTTCCCCGACACCCCGGACGTGGACCTCGTCATCCGTACCTCCGGCGAGCAGCGCATCTCCAACTTCATGCTCTGGAAGGTCGCCTACGCCGAGTGGGTCTTCCCCGAACAGCTCTGGCCGGACTTCCGGGCCGCCGACTTCCTCGCCTGCCTGCACACCTACCGGTGCCGCGACCGCCGCTTCGGCGGCCTGCCGCCCGAGACGAACGGAGAGCCACGATGACGACCGGAACGACCGGCGTGACCCCCACAGGCACCACCCCACCGGCCGACGCGAACCCGCTGTTCGGGTCCGATTCCCAGTTCCGCGCCTTCTTCGACGACCCGCGCTGGGCGCTCGCCATCATCCGGGCGACCGTGCTGGAGGCGGCCCACCCGCAGATCGGCGCCGCCCTCGCCGACAACTCCACCTTCGTCGCCCACCCCTGGCGCCGGCTCCGCAACACCTTCCTCAGCATGCGCCGCATGTTCGGCACCGAACCCGCGGTGCGCGAGCGGGAGGCGGCCCGCCTCAACCGGCTGCACGCCCGCATGAGCGGCTCGGACTCCCGGGGCCGACCCTACGACGCGATGGACCGCGCCACCCGTGCCTGGGTGGTCGCCACCCTCTTCGAGAGCGCCGTCACCATGTGCCGGCTGAGCGGCCAGCCCCTCGACCAGGACGCGATGGAACGGATGTACGCCGAGTACCGGGCGTTCCTGGCCGCCCTCGACGGGGACGCACGTGAACTCCCGGAAGAACTTGCCGACTTCTGGCCGTACTTCGACCAGGTCGTCGAGAACGAGTTGGAGAACACCGAGGCCGCCCGCGTCATCCTCTACCGGCTCTTCGACCACCTGCCAGCCCCGGCGCTGCTCGACGGCGCGCCGACGCTGTGGGCGGCAGGCCGGGCCGTCGTCGGACCGCTTCTCGGCGCGATCACCGTCGCCTCGCTCCCCGAGGCGTACCGGCGCCGGGCCGGCCTGCCGGAGATGCCCGGCGCCCAGACCCTCATGCAGGGCGCCTACCTCACCGCGGGCCTGGCCCGCTTCCTGCCCGAGGGCTGGCTCAATGCCGAGAGCGTCATCGAGCTCCTCTCCCTCCCACCAGGGAGCGACGACCCCCGCGCCCGCACCGTGACCGCCCTGCGCGGCCGCATGAAGCGGGCATCGGCCCTGCTGCGCCTCCTCAGCCCACTGGGCGGCGACCCCGGTGCGGAACCGGCGTCCGCGGCGGACACGGGGGAGGGGCGGCGCTCGGCGAACGAGTTCTTCCGCCAGGTTCTGGACCAGACCGGCGACGGCCACCTCGACTGGCCCGACCTCGCCGCCATGGCCCGGGAACTCTCCACCCGCCTGGACCTGGACGAGCCCGAGGAGACCCGGCTCTACGACGCCTTCGCCGCCTGGTGGCGCGAACTCCAGGCCGCCCTCGACACCGACGGCGACGGCCGTGTCAGCGCCGACGAGTACGCCGCCGCGGTCCCCTCACTCGCCGGACCCGCGCTCATCCGCGTCGCCGAGGTGCTCTTCGACGCCACCGACAAGGACGGCAGCGGAACCATCGACGCGGAGGAGTACCGGACCCTCTTCCGCACCGCCTTCCACCGCGACCTCACCACTGGTGACGGAACCTACGGCCGGAGCGCCTTCGTGAGCGACTTCCTCTCCTTCATGTCCGCGCGCCGCACGAGCACCCCGTACGACCCCCTCCTCACGGACGCCTGAGAGACCGTCCGGTCCAACGAGTCCCCGGGCGATGCCGGTGAAGGCGGGGGAGCGGCAGCCCCGGTGTTCGGCCGAAGTGCCCGTGCGTGGTCAGGGCGTGGGCGGAGTCACCTGCACCAGGCCTGTCTGATAGGCGATGACGACCAGCTGGGCGCGGTCGCGGGCGCCCAGTTTCGCCATCGCGCGGTAGATGTGGGTGCGTACGGTCAGCGGGCTGAGTGTGAGTGTCTCGGTTTAGCGTTCGCGAGCCGTGAGGTCCGACAGATGTCGTGCGGACACGACCCGCGTGCCGGGGGCGGGTGTCATGAGGAAGTTCGCGATGAGGGTGCGGGTGGCGGCGGGGGACAGGAGGGCCTCGCCGGAGGCGATCGTGCGCAGGCCGGCGAGCAGGGTAGGTGTCGGTGGTGACGTCCTTGCCGGGGAAGCCGCTGGCACCGGCGTGCAGGGCCCGGGCGACGTAGTCCTCGGTCTCGAAGGTGGTCAGGAGGCCCAGTTGTTCCGGGTGCCCTGCTCCTCGATCCGTCCCTCCCTGCGGGCCCGCCGCGTGAGAACGGCGTTCGGCCAGAAACCGAGGAGCGCCGGGACCAGAGTCAGGGCGATCAGCACGGCGACGGTGACCGCGCCGGCCGCGGCCAGGCCCATCTTGGTGAGCATCGGGATACCCACCACCGCCAGTCCGGCCAGCGCGATGACCACGGTGAGCCCGGCGAACACCACCGCGCACCCGGCCGTGCCGACCGCGCACCCGGCGGCCTCTTGCGGCGCACGGCCCTTGGCGCGCTCCTCGCGGTAGCGGGAGACGACGAACAGGGCGTAGTCGATGCCGACCGCGAGGCCCAGCATCATCGCCAGGATGCTCGTCGTCGCGGACAGGTCCAGTGCGTGGGCCAGTGCCAGGATGCCGGCCAGGCTGACCCCGACGCCGATCAGGGCGGTCAGCAGCGGCAGCCCGGCCGCGGCGAGCGAACCGAAGGTGACCGGCAGGGGGACGACGGCGGCCACGGCGACACCGATCAGCTCGGCCGCCCCGCCCGGCCCGCCGCCCCCGTTCAGGGCACTTCCGCCCACCTCGACGGTCAGTCCGGCATCCCGAGCGCCGTGAACCGCCTCCCGCAGCCGGTTCCTGCTGTCATCGGTGAGTTCCTTGGCCCCGACCTCGAAGGTGACGGTCGCATACGCCGTCCGACCGTCCCTGCTCAGCGTCTTCGACCGGAACGGGTCGGACACGCTCACGACTTGCGGGCCCTCTGCCAGGAAGGCCACGCTCTTCGCGACGGCCCGCTTGCTCCCGGGGGCGGTGATCTGCTCCCCGCTCGGCGCGACGAACACGATCCGGGCGGTCGCACCATCGGCAGCGGTTCCGGGAAACCGCTGCTCCATCAGGTCGAATGCCTTCTGGGACTCGATCCCCAGCGGCCGGTGCCGCGGTAGCCGCCGTCGGCTCCGTGACTGTCCGTCGCGGTTGAATCACCAAGGGCTGGTCGGTTGGAGTACGGCCTCGGTCAATGCCCGGGAGCGCAGGCCGGTGATCTCCTGGTACTCGGGGTCAGCCACCATGCTGCTGAACGCCGCGCGATCGGGATAGCGGACGAGCAGTACCGCGTCCCAGGCCTGCCCGTCCTCGGCAACCAGAGGAGTGCCGCCGTCGCCGGCGTAGAGCAGTTCCCCTCCGTACCGTTTCAGGAAGGCGGCCGTCCGTCGTGAATACTCCTCGTAGGAGGCGCGGCCGTCCGGAGCGAAGCGCAGCAGGTTGAGCATGACGACGGGACCACCAGGATCCTCCGCCATCAACCGTGCGAGATCGACTCCCCGAGGATCGACGGCCATGAACTCCTCCTTCTCGTGGTGGGCGGCGCTCCGGCCCCGGTGGGGGAGGTGCCGGGCAGAAGTCTAGAGGTGACGGGCCCCTTTCGCATACCGTCTGGTCGGTCTCCTCTTCATTTGCGCCGGGGCGGCCGGACAAGGGCGTCTCTTGGACCACCGGTCCACGCGGGTCCTGGGGCGTCACCGGGCACGGTGCCCAAGACGCTCGCTCCCTTGCGTGGCTCAGCGGGGGAGCCGCAGATACCGCTGCTCCTCACTCGACCCGGCGCGCCGGACCCCCCGGTCCCGCGGCGCTGGATCAAGGTGGCGGGCGGCTCGCCGGCTGGGCCGGTTCAGGCCTGGAACTCCGTGAGGTCGATGGCGTGGACGTGCAGCGGGTAGCCGTACACCGGGTGTGCCGTCTCCCGCTCGAGCACCATGCCGAGCTTGCGGATGACGTTCTCCGAGGCGTTGTCGCCTACCCGGCTGATACTGACGACTCGGTCGAGGCCGCGGTCCTGGAGCGCGAACTCCAGTGTGGCCTGGGCGGCTTCGGACGCGTAGCCCTGGCCCCAGAACTGTGAGCCGAGCCGCCAGCTGATCGCCACGGCGGGCATCACGTCCGGCAGGAACTCGGGCACGGACAGTCCCGTGAAGCCGATCAGCTCGCCCGAGGCCAGCAGCTCGACGGCGAAGAGTCCGAACCCCTCCTCGTCCCACTCCTCCTCCCACCGCTCGATGTCTTCGGCGGTGTGGTCCAGGTCGCGCACCGAGCCGTCGTCGATCCAGCGCATGACCTGCGGGTCCGCGTTGATGTCGGCCATCGGCGCGAGGTCGTCCTCGTGCCAGTCACGGAGGAGGAGGCGGGGTGTGCGGATGTCGGCCATGCGCCCATCTTGCCGAAGATGTGCGCCGCAGGGTTAATCCGGCGCGGGTCCGGGCTGCCGCTCCGCAACCACCGGGCACCAGGCCGACTGCGCGGCGTAGCGTGAGGGCAGCATCCGTCAGATCGGGTCGTGCTCCTCCGTCTCGAAGCGAAACCTCACCACGGGTACCAGAAACGCGAAAGGTTCGGCGCCGCAGACCAGGGCGTCGGCCGCAGCGGAGACGACCGCTCCGGTGAGCGCTTTGCACGCTGCCACAGGGATGCCCAGGGAGATCTCCTGCCGGGTCACCTGCCCGTGCCATGGCTGTACCGACAGTGCACGGTCCTGGGGGACGCAGTAGGCCAGCATCTGCGCGTAGTCGGAGAATGCGTCGCGCCACGGGCCGTCCGTCGGCCATCGGGGCAGCGGACAGAGGTGGGCCTCAGCGTCCGGCGCGGTGCCGTGCCCCGGATCCAGGAGCAGGTCGACGCGGCCGTCCTCCGAGGTGACCAGCGATGCCCGTTCGGGAACGTGCATCGGCAGCGCCTCGGCTGCCATGCGGGCGCCGAGGGCGTGAGAGGTGCGATCGATGGCGGTGCTCAGGAAGTAGACCCCCATGGCACCGGTGCGACGGTGGCGTACGTACACACGCCAGTTGCTCTGCAACGGCGAGGGCAGCAGCCGTCGCCACCGGCCGAGCAGCGCCGGCCCCAGGTGCCCGTGGCGGTAGGTCAGGAAGGTCACCATGGCCCGGTCAGCGGCCTCACCTATGCGTTGCAACTCCAGGCCTGGAGGGATCAGCGGTGCGATGCGCTCGGCATCCACCACGTAGTTCACATAGACGACGTCCGTGATGTCACTGACGAACGCCACCGACGGAGTGTGCTCGCCCACAGCCCGCAGCAGTCTGCTGTTGGCCACCCAGTTCAGCGGTGCAGTGAGCCGGCCGCCCGGGTGGACCCAGGGCGCGTACCGTCCGTATCCGCTCTGCTGACGAGTACGACGCAGCGTCTGTTCGGCAGCCCAGGTCGCTGTGCAGGCCGCGAGGAGCAGACCGGCTGCGACAGAAAGAGCGAGCATGAGGAAGAGTATGGCCATCGCGGGGGAGGAGCCGTGGGCAGGGGCCGCGCAGGCCCTTGACCACGGCAGGCGTCACGGCACCCTCCACAGGCGCTCGACGAGCCTTCGGCGTCCCTCGGCGGTCGAGGAAGCGTCCGCATGCGTCACTGGAGAACCTCGGTACGTCGACCGGCCGCGACCACAGCGCGGAGGGGGAACGCGATGAGCAGCGCGACAGCGACGAGGACGCAGCTGGCCCAGAGCGGCCCCAGGTTCCCGGCCGGGGTGCTGAGGGTGGCAGCGGCGATGAGGGGGCCGGCGGCAGCTCCGACGTTGAGGGCCGCGGTCGCGTAGGAGCCGGCCATGGTGGGGGCTCCCGCGGCCTCGTACAGGACCCGCGTGATCAGTGTGCTGCCCAGCGCGAACGAGAGCGCGCCCTGCAGGAACACGAGGGTGAACAGGGCGACCGGCTCGTCGGCCAGCAGCGCCAGGGACGGCCAGCCGATGAGCAGCAGCGGACCACCGGTTGCGAGGACCGGACCGGGGCGCCGGTCGGACAGCCGGCCGGCGACGGTGACCCCGAGGAGGGAACCGGCACCGAAGAGCACCAGCACGACGGAGATCCACAGCTCGCCCAGCCCGGCGGTGCCGGTCACCACGGGGGCGAGGAAGGTGAAGCTTGCGAAGGTGGCCGCGTTCACCAGCGCGCCGAGCAGCATCACCGCAATCAACGCCGGCCGTGTGAGCTGGGCCAGTTCCCCTCGCAAGGTCGGCCCGCCAGTCGTCTCTGCCTGCTCACGTTCCGTCGGGATCCCTTTCAGGACGCCGAGGGCTGCGGGCAGACACAGGGCGGCGACAGCCCAGAACGTGGCTCGCCAGCCGAGCAATGTGCCGAGTACCGACCCACCGGGGACACCGGCGATCGTGGCGACCGTCGTGCCCGACAGCAGCACGGCCAGCGCACGTCCCTTCTTGTCGGGTGGGACCAGCGCGGCGGCAGCGGTCAGAGCGACCGCGAGGAACCCTGCGTTCGCGAGCGCGGCGACGATCCGGGTGGCGATCAGCACCGGAAAGCTCGCGGTGAGTGCGCCCGCGACGTGGGCTGCGGAGAAAGCGAGGATGAACCCGAGAAGGCTGGAGCGCCTGGACCAGTTGCGGGCGAACGCGGCCACCAGGGGGGCGCCGACGATCATGCCGACCGCGAAGGCCGAGGTGAGCACGCCTGCCGTCCCGACGGTGACGTCGAGATCCGAGGCGAGGTCCGGCAGGAGACCGGAGAGCATGAACTCCGAGGTGCCCATGGCGAAGACCGCCATGGCAAGCAGATACAGCGGGAGAGGCATCGAGTGGCTCCGAGGTGAGGAGAGGTACGAGAAGGTCATCTCGTCACCGCGGCCGGCCCCGGAGGCACACGCGTCCCACCACAGGATGCGGTGCGACGGCAGGGCTACGAGCTCAGTGGTCCAGGGGGCTGACGGCGTGACCGGAAGCCCCCACCGTGTCTGACTCAGGACTCGACATGGCCCGCACACTACCCGGCCGATGCCCGCCGAGGCACCTCGGTTTCACCAGCATCAGCCTGTGTCACAACGCCATGGCCCGCAGCAGCCTGGAGCCTGCCACCTTGCTCCGTTCACCGGTTGACCGGATATCCCCGTCCGCTCCCGTGACCGAGCAGGGCGGTTGGCGGGGTCCGGTCATGAGGCGGGCGCCGGGTGGTGCACGCGGGCAAGGTGCCGGGCGGCGAGGCGTACGGCCCCACCGCTCCGGGTCCCGACGAGGGCCTGTCGTGAACCGCCCAGTACACCGCTGGGACATCGACGGGCTCAGAAGCCGAAGGAGTTGTGCGGTTCGGGGTCGGTGCGGAACATCCGGGTCAGTCGTCCGGTGGCGCCGTCGGTGTGCTGAGTGATGTGTCCCGCGTACGCCAGGTGGCCAGCCGACATACCGCCGAGGTAGAGCGAGCTGAGCGCGGGGAGGGTGATGGTCAGGTCTGCCGGTGCGTCGGTCGCAACGCACGTCACGGCGCTGTCGTCTGCCGTCACACGCCATGTCCCGTTGTTGGCCGGGCAGATCCGGTCGTCGGTGATACTGAACGTCAGTTCGCCGGGCGTGTGGTACGAGCGTTGCGTCAGGGCCCGAGGGACGTCGAGAAGACGTGCCCAGAGGTTGTCCGTCTCGCGGGTGATGCGCATCGCCCGCGGGTTCGTGAGCATCCGTCGCAGGGGTTCGTCGCGCGGACGGCCGGGCGCGACGACCGTTTTGGTGAGGTCGAAGTCGATCAACAGTCCCCACAGCGCACGGTAGGCCACGGGGTTCGTCGCCTCGAGGGCCTGCACCACGAGCGTTCCGGCACGGTCCCTGGTCGCGGACCACGGCAGGCGGAAGTTGGCGATGCCGTCCACATCGCCGTGACGGTCGCGGTGGGCGAGAAACCGGAGCGGTCCGTCTGTACCGACGGCTTCGTCGGACAGTCCCTCCCAGTGCCGCGGGGGAGGGCTGAGCTCCCCGACGCGGCGGGCCCGCATGCCCGCATGCACCCGAGGCCAGGCCTTCCTCGCCTGCACCGCGTCGATCAGCTCGAGCGACCCGGAATCAGGTTCCGCGGGAAGGAGCGCCGCTTCGTGACGGGTCAGCTCCCACCGGGTGCGATAGGTCGCGGGCGAGAAACCGAACCGCCCGTAGATGCTTCCCTCGCTGGCGCTGAGCATCGCCAGCGGCTCGCCGCGCTCCAGGGCCGCAGCGAACATGGCTTGTATCATCCGCCGCAGGTGACCCCGCCGGCGATGTGCCGCGATGACTCCGGTAGCAGTGACGCCCGCCATCTTCGCCGATCTCCCGCCGGGGACCGTCACCTCGAAGGAGATGGCCGCCGATCCGCCGACACACCTGCCGTCGACGAATACCGCGATCGGATGGAACGAATCGTCCGCGGTGTCGGCTGCGGCCAGCTTCTCGAGCTGCTCGGCGCTCGCCGGCGGGCGTTGCGCGGGCCACGGCTCCGGGCCACCGTGCCAGGCGGCGTCCGCGGGCTCCCAGTGCGGCAACCCGTTGGCGAACGGCAATGTCCGGTAGTACGCAGCCATTTCATCCCGCCGCGGAGGGCGGACCTCGGTCACCATGCCGGACATTGCATCCACCACCCGCACAGGCGAGCAACCCGTTTTCGACCGTCGCCCGCACGTGCTGTGCCCTCTCGTCGGCTGAAGCGCCGGCACAACTGCTCCGTTGGAAATGCTGTCTCGAGGTAAGCCGGGGGGGTGCCTCTATGTCCTTCGTCAAGGCACCCTTGTCGGGTTTGGGGTGGTTCGGTGTTGCTGGGGTTATGCGGCGAGCTCGACGTCTTTCGGTGTCCGGGGTTCGTAGAAGGTGCCGTCGCGGAGCATGGCGAACAGGACGCTGATGCGCTGGCGGGCGAGGCGGAGGAGGGCTTGGGTGTGGGTCTTGCCGCGGGCTCGCTGGCGGTCGTAGTAGGTGCGGGAGGCCGGGTCGGCGTTCATGCAGGCGAAGGCGGACAGGAACATCGCCCGTTTGAGTTGCCGGTTGCCGCCTCGGGGTGCGTGTTCGCCGTGGATGGAGGTGCCCGACTGCTTCGTGGTGGGGGCCAGTCCGGCGTAGGAGGCGAGG
>NZ_NEUB01000716.1 GCF_002910825.1 Streptomyces sp. SM1
TCGGCGCACACGGCCCGCCCTTTCGCGTGCGAGAAGTGAGGTGGATCACAGCCCTTCGGTGCATCGTTTCGCCGGTCCCCGGGCCTTTGTGGGGGGTGTAAGGGGTTGTTCGCAGGCGGGGCGGTGGGGATGGAGCGGTTTCGGGCCGACGGCTTCGACGAGTTCGTGGCCGCTCGCTGGTCGACGCTGCTTCATGTCGCGCGTCTGCTCACCGGCGGCGACCGGCAGCGCGCCGAGGACCTCGTCCAGGAGGCCCTGGTGAAGCTGTGGTTCGCGTGGCCGAGGGTCGCCGAGCAGGCACCGGAGGCCTATGTGCGCCAGGTGCTGGTGCGGTTGGCGGCCCGTTCGGCCCGCCGGCGCTGGTGGGGGGAGCGTCCGGTGGGAGAACTGCCCGACCGGGCGGAACCCGGTGATGTGTCCGCGGCCGTCGCGGAACGCTCGCGGCTGGAGGCCGCGCTGGTTCTGCTGCCGCCGCGCCAGCGGGCCGCGGTGGTGCTGCGTTACTGCGAGGACCTGCCGGAGGGGCAGGTGGCGCAGGCCCTCGGCTGTCCGGTGGGCACCGCCCGCTCCCACGCGTCGCGCGGAGTGGCGCGGCTGCGGCAGACCCTGTCCGACTCCGTCCGGCCCGTGGGGTGAGGGGAGCAGCGGTGGACGACTTCGAGCGCGAGCTGACGCGCATGATGCACGACAGCCGGAAGCCTGCCCCCTTGGGTCCCGGGCAGCGGGCGCGCCTGTACGAGGGCATTCGGGCCCGGCACCGGACGCGGGTGCTGTGGCGGGCCGGCGGCTCGGCCCTCGCCGTGGCCGGGCTGAGCATCGGGCTGGCCCTGCTGCCCGGCACGGGGTCGCGTTCCCTGCCCGCCGACCGCCCGCCCCTGCCGGCGACCAGTCCGACGCCGGCCCCGTCGTCGACCGCACCGCCGACGTCCGCACCGGCCTCCACCTCCGTCCCCAGCACCTTGCACCCGCCCACGAGCACGTCCGGGACCACGGAGCCGGGTCACGGCGGCACGCCGACCTTTCCCCCGCCCGACGCGAGCACGTCGGTGACGTTCCCGCCTCCGACGCCTACCTCCTCGGAGCCCTCGTACTCGTCGTCCACGCAGGGGGCGGGACGTCCCTCCATGACGGCCGGCAGCGGCTGACCGCCGCCGCGCCGCCGTCCGATCCACCCCCGGGAGCCTCGCCCCGGGGCCTCTCACCCGACCGCCACCCGGGCGCTTCCGGCATGCCTTCACGGGCCCCACCCGGGCCCCGTCGTGCCGTACGCCGGAAGGAGACCGTGAATCCGTCATGAGCACCGCGAGGTGGCCGGCCCCGGCCGGCTGCCGCACAGCCACCGCGCCCCCGGCGCCGAGGGCGCTGCCCCGCCGGGTCCCGCTGTCCGTGCACCACCGCGAACCCGTTCTGGACGTGGTGGTGCCCGTGCACAACGAGGAGAACGATCTGGAGCCCTGTGTCCGCCGGCTCCACGCCCACCTGGCGGAGACGTTCCCGTACCCCTTCCGGATCACCGTCGCCGACAACGCCAGCACGGACCGCACCCCGCGCATCGCCGAGCGGCTGGCCCGGGAACTTCCCGGGACCGAGACGAGTCTTTCCAAATGCCTGCGGGCACGAAGAGAGGGTGCTCATGATCGTTTGTGACGACGAACTTGAACACCCTCGTGACCGCACTGTACGTGAAGATCGACGACGACTTGGCGGGTATCGTGCGGCTGCCGGGCCGGCCACCGAAACTCAGTCACTCGGAGTTGCTGTGCCTGGCGGTCATGCAGGCGATGCTCGGCTTCCACTGCGAGGCCCGCTGGCTGCGGTACGTCCGCGCACACCTCCAGGACATGTTTCCCTTCGTCCCGCAGGATGCCGGCTACAACAAGCGGCTGCGTGCCGCGCTGCCGCAGATCAAACGCGTGATACGGGTGCTCGCCAAGGACACCGACTTCTGGCACGACACGGTGTGGATCACGGACTCGACCCCGGTGCCGTGCGGGATGTCCCGCCCCACGGTCAAGCGCTCGGAGCTGGCGGGCTGGGCCAACTACGGCTACTGCGCGTCGCATTCGCGGTTCTTCTGGGGGCTGCGGCTGTACCTGGTGTGCACCCCGGCCGGGATGCCGATCCTGTGGGCGCTGGCCGATCCGAAGCTCGGCGAGCGCGAGGTGCTGGCCGCGATGCTGGAGGTCGATGCCGAGCTGGTGCGCGTGCGGCCGGGCCTGCTGCTGATCAGCGACAAGGGCTTCGCGTCGAAGACCTTCGAGCGGTCACTGTCCGTACAGGGCATCACGCTGCTGCGGCCGTCGAGGAAGAGGGAGATCCTGCGGCCCGGCGAGCCGATGCTCAAGAAGGTCCGCCAGCTGATCGAGTCGGTCAACGACACCCTCAAGGGCCA
>NZ_NEUB01000717.1:0-3683 GCF_002910825.1 Streptomyces sp. SM1
CGCCGTCCTTCTCCATCTGTTCGGCGATCTTCATCGCCTCCTCGATCAGCGTCTCGACGATCTTCGACTCGGGAACGGTCTTGATGACCTCACCCTTCACGAAGATCTGCCCCTTGCCGTTGCCGGAGGCCACACCCAGATCGGCCTCCCGGGCCTCACCCGGCCCGTTGACGACACAGCCCATGACAGCCACCCGCAACGGAACCTCCATACCCTCCAGCCCCGCCGTGACCTCTTCCGCCAGCTTGTACACATCGACCTGGGCGCGGCCGCAGGACGGACACGAGACGATCTCCAGCCGCCGCTCCCTGAGCCCCAGCGACTGCAGGATCTGGATCCCCACCTTGATCTCCTCCACCGGCGGAGCCGACAGCGAGACCCGGATGGTGTCCCCGATGCCCTGCGACAGCAGCGCCCCGAAGGCGACCGCCGACTTGATCGTGCCCTGGAAGGCCGGGCCTGCCTCCGTGACGCCGAGGTGCAGCGGGTAGTCGCACTGGGCGGCCAGCTGACGGTAGGCCTCGACCATCACGACCGGGTCGTTGTGCTTGACGGAGATCTTGATGTCCCGGAAGTCGTGCTCCTCGAAGAGGGACGCCTCCCACAGGGCCGACTCGGCCAGCGCCTCGGGAGTCGCCCTGCCGTACTTCTGCAGCAGACGCCGGTCCAGCGAACCGGCGTTCACACCGATACGGATCGGGGTGCCGTGGTCCCTGGCCGCCCGGGCGATCTCCTTGACCTTGTCGTCGAACTGCTTGATGTTCCCCGGATTCACCCGCACCGCCGCACACCCGGCCTCGATCGCCGCGAACACGTACTTCGGCTGGAAATGGATGTCCGCGATCACCGGGATCTGCGACTTGCGGGCGATGGTCGCCAGCGCGTCCGCGTCGTCCTGCGTGGGACAGGCCACCCGCACGATCTGGCAGCCGGAAGCGGTCAGCTCCGCGATCTGCTGAAGCGTCGCCCCGACATCGGACGTACGCGTCGTCGTCATCGACTGCACGGACACGGGGGCGTCCCCGCCCACCGCCACGGACCCGACCTGGATCCACCGGGTCTTCCGGCGCTCGGCGAGCTTGGTCGGAACGGACGGCATGCCGAGAGAAATCGCAGTCATCTGCTGTGCAACCCCAAGTCGTGGATCAAGGTCCGGCTCCCCGTGAGCAGCGGGCTCCGCGCTCCGAGATTACGGCACCGGCCAATGCTCGGGCACATCGCGCCCGTAAACCCACCCAAAGGGCGACGGCCCGGAACCCCAGGGGTTCCGGGCCGTCGTGAACGTGAGGAGGCCGCGGTCCGGTGCTACGAGATCCGCACCGGGTTCACCACGTCCGCGATCAGGACGAGGAGGGTGAAGCAGACGAAGACCCCGGCCACCACGTAGGCCACCGGCATCAGTTTCGCGACGTCGAACGGGCCCGGGTCGGGGCGGCGCAGCACCCTGGCGAGGTTGCGGCGCAGCGACTCCCAGAGCGCGCCCGCGATGTGTCCGCCGTCGAGCGGCAGCAGCGGGAGCATGTTGAAGAGGAACAGGGAGAGGTTGAAGCCGGCGAGCAGCATCACGAACATGGCCATCTGCTGTGAGGCGGGGATCTCCAGGGTGGCGATCTCGCCGCCGACCCGGGCCGCGCCGACGACGCCCATCGGGGAGTCGGGTTCGCGCGGGCCGTCGCCGAAGGCGGCGTCCCACAGGGCGGGGATCTTGGACGGCAGGGCGGCGAGGGAGTCGACGGCGTCACCGACCCGGTCGGTCATCCAGACCACGGAGTCGCCGAGGTCCTGTTTGACGACGCCGGTGGCCGAGCTGAAGCCGAGGAAGCCGGCCTTGACGTACTCGCCCTCGACGTAGGTGCCGTTGCCGTCCTTCTTGGCGACCAGGTTGGTGGCGATCTCCGCCTGGAGGGTGACCTCCTGGCCGTCGCGGTCGACGACGATCGACACGCTCTTGCCGGCGCTGTCGCGGATGAGGTCGGAGAGGACGCCCCAGTCGTCGGTGCGGACCCCGTCGAAGGCGACGATCCTGTCGTCGGCCTTCATTCCGGCGGCGGCGGCCGGGGACTGGGGGTCGGACTTCTTGCAGTCGTCGCGGTTCTCGCTCTGCGAGATCACGCACTGCGAGACCGAGCTGACGGTGGTGGTCTGCTGCTGGATGCCGAAGCCCATGAGCACGGTGAGGAACAGCGCGACCGCGAGGACGAGGTTCATGAAGGGGCCCGCGAACATCACGATGACCCGTTTCCACGGCTTGCGCGTGTAGAACAGGCGCTTCTCGTCACCGGGCCGCAGTTCCTCGAAGGCGGCGGAGCGGGCGTCCTCGATCATGCCGCGCCACGGTGAGGTGGAACGGGCCTCGAGGCGGCCGTCGGGGCCGGGCGGGAACATGCCGATCATGCGGATGTATCCGCCGAACGGGATCGCCTTGACGCCGTACTCGGTCTCGCCCCTGTGCCGCGACCAGAGGGTCGGGCCGAAGCCGACCATGTACTGGGGCACGCGGATACCGAACATCTTGGCGGTGGACAGATGGCCCAGCTCGTGCCAGGCGATCGAGAACAGCAGGCCGGCCGCGAAGACGACTATGCCGAGGATGAACATCAGGATCGTCATGCACGCGCCTCCGCGCTCGCCGTCCGGACTGCCAGTTCCCGGGCCCTCTTCCGGGCCCAGGTCTCCGCTTCGAGGACGTCCGACACGGTCAGGGAGGTTCCCGACGCCGGGGTGCCGTGCTCTTCGACGACCCGGGTGACCGTCTCGATGATCCCGAGATACGGCAGCGTGCCGGCGCGGAAGGCCCCGACGCACTCCTCGTTCGCCGCATTGAACACCGCCGGGGCGGTTCCCGCGAGCTCGCCGACGTGCCGGGCGAGGTTCACCGAGGGGAACGCCTCGTTGTCGAGAGGGAAGAACTCCCAGGTGGACGCCTTGCTCCAGTCGAAGACCGGGGCGGCGTCGGGGACCCGTTCGGGCCAGCCGAGGCCGATGGCGATGGGCCCGCGCATGTCGGGGGGCGTCGCCTGGGCCAGTGTCGATCCGTCCGTGAACTCAACCATCGAGTGGACATACGACTGCGGATGCACGACCACCTCAATGCGGTCGAAGGGAATGTCGTAGAGCAGGTGTGCCTCGATGACCTCCAGGCCCTTGTTGACGAGGGTCGCGGAGTTGATCGTGATGACCGGGCCCATCGCCCAGGTGGGGTGGGCGAGGGCGTCCTCGACGGTGACGCCGGCCAGCTGCTCCCTGGTACGGCCGCGGAAGGGGCCGCCGGAGGCGGTGACGACGAGCTTGCGCACATCGGCGCGGGTGCCGGCGGCCAGCGCCTGGAAGAGGGCGGCGTGCTCGGAGTCGACCGGGATGATCTGCCCGGGCTCGGCGAGCGCCTTGACCAGCGGGCCGCCCACGATGAGCGACTCCTTGTTGGCGAGCGCGAGGGTGCGGCCCGCCTTCAGGGCGGCGAGGGTCGGAGCGAGTCCGATGGAGCCGGTGATGCCGTTCAGGACGGTGTGGCAGTCGGAGGCGGCGACCTCGGTGGCCGCGTCCGGTCCGGCCAGGATCCCGGGCAGCGGCTCCCCCGCGCCGTACCGCGCGGCCAGCGCCTCGCGCAGCGCCGGTACGGCGTCCTCGCGGGCGACGGCGACCGTGCGTACCCGCAGCCGGTGGGCCTGTTCGGCGAGGAGGGC
>NZ_NEUB01000717.1:3724-10065 GCF_002910825.1 Streptomyces sp. SM1
CGCCGTTGGCGGACAGGGCGGTGACCCGGAAGCGGTCGGGGTTGCGCAGCACGAGGTCGATGGCCTGGGTGCCGATCGACCCGGTGGAGCCGAGGATCGCCACGTCCTTCGGGCCGTCTCCCACCACGGGGTCGTACACCAGGTGCGGATCGGCGAGCGGAGCTGGAGCGTCGGTCATGGACCCCATTGTGTCGGGTCGCGCCCGCCGCCGGGGCCCCGCCCCGGCGGCCGGGACGGGTGTTCTTCCGGGCGCGGGGGCGTGGCCGGTTCCGCGGCCGGCCACGCCCCCGTGTCCCGGCGGGTCAGCGGATCGGGCGGTGCAGGTTCTCCCGCCGGGACGGGCCCGGGGTGGCGTCCGCGATCCAGGGACCGTCGTCCGAGGGGTCGATGACGCCCTGCTCGAGCCACTCGTACGTGCCGGAGAGCACGCCCTTGACGACCTTGCGGTCGACGTCGTCGGTGTTGCTCCAGAGCCGGCCGAAGAGCTCCTCGACGCGGATGCGGGACTGGCGGCAGAAGGCGTCGGCGAGCTGGTAGGCCTCGCGGCCGTTCTCACCGCGGCCGCGCAGGAGTTCCGCGCGGACGCAGGCGGCGCTCATCGCGAACAGTTCGGCGCCGATGTCGACGATCCGGCCCAGGAAGCCCTGCTTGGTCTCCATCTTCCCCTGCCAGCGGGACATGGCGTAGAAGGTGGAGCGGGCCAGCTTGCGGGAGGTGCGCTCGACGTAGCGCAGATGCGGGGACAGGTCGATGCCGTGCTTGAACTCGTGGTAGGAGCCGGGGAGCTGTCCCGGTCCGGCGACGAGTTTCGGCAGCCACTTCGCGTAGAAGAGACCCGCGCCCGCTCCCGCCCGCGCCTTGTCGCCGAGGGACTTCTCCGGGTCGATCAGATCACCGGCGACCGACAGGTGGGCGTCGACGGCCTCCCGCGCGATGAGCAGGTGCATGATCTCGGTGGAGCCCTCGAAGATGCGGTTGATGCGCAGGTCGCGCAGCATCTGCTCGGCGGGGACCGCGCGTTCGCCGCGCGCGCGGAGGGACTCGGCGGTCTCGAAGCCGCGTCCGCCGCGGATCTGCACCAGCTCGTCGGCCATCAGGCAGGCCATCTCCGAGCCGTACAGCTTGGCGAGGGCCGCCTCGATGCGGATGTCGTTGCGGTCCTCGTCGGCCATCTGGGAGGACAGGTCGACCACGGCCTCCAGTGCGAAGGTCGTCGCCGCGATGAACGCGATCTTGGAGCCGACGGCCTCGTGCAGGGCGACCGGCTTGCCCCACTGCTCGCGGGCCGCCGACCACTCGCGGGCGATCTTCAGGCACCACTTGCCCGAGCCGACGCACATCGCGGGCAGGGAGAGCCGCCCGGTGTTGAGTGTGGTGAGCGCGATCTTGAGTCCGTGGCCCTCCTCGCCGATGCGGTGGGAGGCGGGGACACGGACCCGGTGGAAGCGGGTGACGCCGTTCTCGAGTCCGCGCAGGCCCATGAAGGCGTTGCGGTTCTCGACGGTGACGCCCTCGGAGGACGCCTCCACGACGAACGCGGTGACGCCTCCCCGGTGGCCCTCGGACCGGGGCACCCGCGCCATGACGACGAGCAGGTCGGCGACCACGCCGTTGGTGGTCCACAGCTTCACGCCGTCGAGGACGTAGTCCTCGCCGTCGGGGACGGCGGTGGTGGCGAGCCGGGCCGGGTCGGAGCCGACGTCCGGCTCGGTGAGCAGGAAGGCGGAGATGTCGGTACGGGCGCAGCGCGGGAGGAACGTCTCCTTCTGCTCGCGCGTGCCGAAGATCTTCAGCGGCTGCGGGACGCCGATCGACTGGTGGGCGGAGAGCAGCGCGCCGATCGCCGGGTTGGCCGAGCCGACCAGGGCGAGGGCCTTGTTGTAGTAGACCTGGGTGAGGCCGAGGCCGCCGTACTTGGTGTCGATCTTCATACCGAGGGCGCCGAGCTCCTTGAGCCCGGTGATCACCTCGTCGGGGATGCGCGCGTCCCGCTCGATCGTGGCCCCGTCGATCTTCGTCTCGCAGAAGTCGCGGAGTTTGGCGAGGAACTCCTCACCGCGCTGGACGTCCTCGCCGGCGGGAAGGGGGTGGGGGTGGATCAGGTCGAGCCGGAAGCGGCCGAGGAACAGTTCCTTGGCGAAGCTGGGCTTGCGCCAGTCCTGCTCCCGGGCGGCCTCCGCGACCTGACGGGCCTCCCGTTCGGTGACCGTGGGCCGGGACGGAGACTCGGGTACTGCGGACATGAGGCTCACCTCGCCGCGAATAGGATGGAGTCATGCGTTACTGACGGGTGCTACTCGATCGTATGTACCCGATTCGTAGCGAACCCACCACCCTTCGTGCGTCCGTTCGGCCGATAGGCCGACGGCCCGGGAAGAGGGGCGTCGAAGCGCTTCGACACCCCTTGGACACTCCCCCGCCTCTACGGCTATTGTCGGACCACCCTCACCCACCCTTGCGCACACGGCGCTTCGTCGAAGCGCTTCACATCCCAGGGAGAGCCGGATGGTCACCCTCGCCGAGGTCGCCCAGCATGCCGGAGTCTCGGCGAGCACGGTGAGCTATGTCCTCAGCGGCAAGCGGTCCATCTCCGTGAGCACCCGCCGGCGGGTCGAGCGGAGCATCCGCGAACTCGGGTACCACCCGAACGCCGGGGCCCGCGCCCTGGCCAGCAGCAGGTCCAACATCATCGCGCTGATGGTCCCCCTGCGTACCGACATGTACGTGCCGGTGATGATGGAGATCGCCATCGCGGTGGCCACCACCGCCCGCACCCACGGGTACGACGTGCTGCTGCTCACCGGAGAGGAGGGCCCGGACGCGGTGCGCCGGGTCGCGGGCAGCGGACTCGCCGACGGCATGATCCTGATGGACGTCGAACTCGACGACGGGCGCCTCCCGCTGCTGCGGGAGACCGACCGGCCGGCGGTGCTGATCGGTCTCCCCGCCGACACCACCGGGCTGACCTGCGTCGACCTCGACTTCAAGGCCACCGGTGCGCTGTGCGTGGAGCATCTCGCCGAGCGGGGACACCACGACATCGCCGTCATCGGCGAGGCGCCGGCGGTCTACGAACGGCACACCGGCTTCGCCGAGCGCACCCTGGACGGACTGCGCGGCCGGGCGCGGGAGCTGGGACTTCGGCTGCTGCACCGCCCCTGCGAGGGCGGGTACGACGCGATGGCCGTGACGCTGGCCCGGATCCTCGACGAACGGCCCGGCACCACGGGCTTCGTCGTGCAGAACGAGTCGGCGGTGGAACCCCTGCTGGCCCTGCTGCGGCAGCAGGGCCGGGCCGTGCCCGAGGACGTCTCGGTGGTCGCGATCTGTCCGGAACAGGTCGCCGTGCAGGCCTCCGTGCGCCTGACGTCGGTCGCCGTCCCCGCGCAGGAGACGGGCCGGCTCGCCGTGGAGCAGCTGGTCGCCAGGCTCGGCGGGCGGGGCGGCGACGAAATCGTACTGATCGCGCCCGAACTGACGGTCCGCGCCAGCTCGGGCCCGGCACCCGCCCCGTAGCTCACCCGCGCGGTGACACGGCCGCTGTCACGCGCGGCGCCACAGCGCCGGAACGCCGGGCGGCTCCCAGCCGGTCATCGAGGTGTGGGCCCGCAGGCAGCGGTACCCGGCGCCCCCGTAGGTGACCCGGTCGCCCGCCGCGTACGGGTGGCCGGGGGCCCAGCTTCCGCTCGGCGGGTCGGTGGGCGGGTCCGTGGGCGGGTCCGTGGGCGGGTCCGTGGGGCCGCCCTCGACGTCGAGCACGAAGTCGAAGGTGCCCTGCCTGCCGCCGCCCGCGGCGCGGACGTTCATCAGCAGCGCCGGGTCGAAGAGCGCGTCCGTGCTGTTGCGGGGCTCGCCGGGGAAGCAGAGCTGGGTGGTGAGCACGGGTTCGCCCGGTGCCTGCGCCTTGACGTGGATGTGCCGGGTGCGGCCGGGATAGAGGCCCGGCACGATCGTCCGCAGGGTGAAGGCGCCGGTGGCGCCGGTGAACTGGTGCCCGCGGAAGGTGTATCCGGCCATGTCGTAGGCGCCGGCGTGGTCGGCCTGCCAGAAGTCGGGCAGGACCCCGCTCAGCGGGACACAGTCGCGGCCGAAGACGTAACCGCTGACGGTGAGCGGGGTGCCGGGGGTGCCGGGCGTCACGAGGTCGGTGCGCGGCGGGGAGTCGGGCTCCTAGAGGGCGAGGCCGGTGAGGACCATCACGCGCTCGTAGGTGTAGTCGTCCATCGCGAACCGCACGCCCTCACGGCCCACACCGGACTGCTTGGCGCCGCCGTACGGCATCTGGTCGGCCCGGTAGGAGGGCACGTCGCCGACGACCACACCGCCGACCTCCAGGGCGCGGTGGGCCCGGAAGGCGGTCTGCAGGTCGTGGGTGAACACACCTGCCTGGAGCCCGTACCTGGAGTCGTTGACGGCGGCGAAGGCCTCGGCCTCGCCGTCCACCTTCCGCACGGTCAGCACCGGCCCGAAGACCTCCTCGCAGGAGAGGGTGACATCCGCCGGTACGTCGGTGAGCACGGTCGGCGCGTAGGAGGCACCATCGCGCTTGCCGCCGGTGAGGAGGGTGGCGCCCGCGTCGACGGCCTCCTGCACCCACGCCTCGACGCGCTGCGCCGCCTCCTCGCTGACCAGCGGGCCGACATCGGTGGCGTCGTCGCCCGGGTCGCCGGTGGCCTGCGCCTCGACGGCGGCGACGATGCGCGGCAGCAGCCGGTCGTAGACCGACGCGTCGGCGATCACGCGCTGCACGGAGATGCAGGACTGGCCGCCCTGGTAGTTGGAGAAGGTCGCGATGCGCTGCGCGGCCCGGTCCAGGTCCTCGTCGCCCGCGAAGTCGGCGAGGACGACGGCCGCGCCGTTGCCGCCCAGCTCCAGCGTGCAGTGCTTGCGCGGCACCGAGTCCATGATCGCGTAGCCGACCTTCTCCGAGCCGGTGAAGGAGATCACCGGCAGCCGCTCGTCCTGGACGAGGGCGGGCATACGGTCGTTGGGGACCGGGAGGATGCTCCAGGAGCCGGCGGGCAGCTCGGTCTCGGCGAGCAGCTCGCCGAGGATCAGCCCGGACAGGGGCGTGGCGGGCGCCGGCTTCAGGACGATCGGGGCGCCGGCGGCGATCGCCGGGGCGATCTTGTGCGCGCACAGGTTCAGCGGGAAGTTGAACGGCGCGATGCCGAGGACGACGCCCTTGGGGAAGCGGCGGGTGAAGGCGAGCCGGCCCTGCCCGCCGGCGTCGGTGTCCAGGCGCTGCGCCTCGCCGCCGTTGAACCGGCGGGCCTCCTCGGACGCGAAGCGGAACACCGAGACGGCGCGGCCGACCTCGCCGCGGGCCCACTTCATCGGCTTGCCGTTCTCGGCGGAGATCAGCCGGGCGATCTCCTCCGTGCGCTCGGCGAGGCGCCGGCTGACGTGGTCCAGAGCGGCGGCGCGGACGTGGGCGGGGGTGGCGGCGAACTCGTCCCGTACGGCGTACGCGGCGGCCACGGCCTCCTCGACCTGGGCGTCGGACGGCACACTCACCGTGCCGACGACCCGGCCGTCCCAGGGGGAGGTGACGTCGAAGGCGGCGTCGCCGGTGGCCTGGCGGCCGGCGAGCCAGAAGGCGTGGGTGGAAGTCATGTGGAGTCCCGGCCCTTCCGCGTAGGGGGTGTACTGGTTTTCTGGGTCCACGGTAGGGGCGTGCCGCCGGGCGGGCGCTTGTCCGGCACGTACGGATGCCGGGCAGCAGTGCGCCGCATCGGCACAAAGACCCCGGGGCGGCAGCGGAGCCACCACCACGCGGGCCCACGGCGCCACCCCAGACACACCGGCTCCCCCCGCACGGGCGCGCCGCAGGACAGCCCCTCGCCCCGCGCGCACCACCACCGGACCGCGGTACGCCGCGTCCGTGCGAGGGCCGAAGAACGACCCCGCAAACGTCGCCGCCCGCGGCCGACGGGAACACGCCGCCGATCAGCCCCGCGGGCCCCACACCCGGACCGCGGTACGCCGCGTCCGTGCGGGGCACGAAGGCAGCCGTGGTGACGTCACCGCCCGGGGAACCGAGAGAGGCACGTCACCGGACAGCCGCTCGACCTGCGGGCACCGTCACCGGACCGCCGACCGCCGCACCCACGCGGAGGCCGAAGAACGGCCCCGGAAGCCCCGCCCCCCGCAGGCCCCGGGCAGCCGTCCGACCCGCGTGCACCGCCACCGGACCGCGGTACGCCGCACCCGCACGAAGACCGAAGGACCGCCGCGGAAGCCTCACCGCGTGAGGGCCGAGAAGGGCTCGCCGGTGAGTGGTCGTCCGGTGTCGAGGAGCGGATCACCGCGCTGCGGGAGGAGATCGGGGAGGGGCGCCG
>NZ_NEUB01000718.1 GCF_002910825.1 Streptomyces sp. SM1
CGGGACGCCTCAGGGCGGGGTGATCTCGCCTTTGCTGGCCAACGTCTACCTGCACGTTCTGGACTCCGGGCTATCGCGGCGCGGAGTGGGTGAGCTGGTGCGGTACGCGGACGACGGCGTCGTCCTGTGCCGTTCGGAACGCCAGGCCAGGGCTGCTCTTGACGCGGTCGGGGAGATCCTGACTTCGCTGGGGCTGCGACTGCACCCGGACAAGACGAAGATTGTTGACCTCAGAGAGGGCCGGGAAGGACTCGACTTCCTCGGCTGCCACTTCAGAGCACGCTTCTCGGGCAGGTCGTGGGAGAAGTACGGGACCGTCCGCTTCTACCTGCACCGCTGGCCCTCGAAAGCGGCGATGAAGAGACTCCGGGACAAGGTCCGGGAACGGACCGACCGCCGTCGGACTGGAATGGATATTCGGGACGTGATTGCGGACCTGAATCCGATCCTGCGCGGCTGGGGTAACTACTTCAGAACCGGGAACGCCGCTGACAAGTTCCAGACCGCTGATCGATATGTCGTATGGCGGCTCCACAGATTGATGGCCAAGAAGCGCGGCCGCAATCTGAGGTCAGGCCAGCGGGCGGAATGGACTGAGGAGTGGTTCAACGGGCATGGCCTGTATCGGCTGGGTGGCACGATTCGCTATCCGAAGGCTGCGTAACCATGTCAAGAAGATCATCGGTAAGCCGTGTGCGGGAAAACCGCACGCACGGATTGAAAGGGGGATGGGGAAACGGGTCCGCGAGGACACCGCGCCCCTGACTACCAATGCCGTCGTCCCTTCCCACGTCCCTTGCTGTGTCCGACGCCATCACCCACTACCGCCAGCTGCGCGAGCTGACCGTCGACGAGCTGGCCTATGTGCTCCGGATGCTCGATCACCCGATCTCAGCCGATGCCCTCGCGGAGATGGAGCGATGTGCTCGCCCCGTGACCGTCGACGACCTCGTCGCGATCGCCTACGCTCTCGACACGACCCCCGCGGTGCTGCTGTCGCACATCCCCATCGACATGCCGGAACCCGAAGGGCCCCTCGCTACCGGGCTCCCGAGCGACGTCGACCAGACCGAGCTCCGTGCCTGGCTCGAGGGGGAGACCTCGCTCGACCGCGAGTCGCGGGTGGGCTGGTGGAAAGAGCGGGTCGCCCGCCTCAGGGTCCGGTCGGCGCACCACGAGGAGCAGCTGCAGGGCGCGTACGCGGAGCTGCGCGAGCTCGGTGACCTGGCGCTCCAGGAAGCTGACGCCCCGCCTGTGCAGCGTCTTCGGTGGCGCATCCAGGACGGCGAGCACGCGCTCAACCAGTCCGAAGTCGCACTGGCGCTGACTGAGCATCGACTCGAGAACCTCCGAGAAGGTGCCTGACAGTCTGAGTCCTGGCCAGTCAAAGTCGCCTATCCATAGGCGACTTTGACTGGCTTTCTGTCGTTAGGTGGTACATCTGGTACATCAATCTGCAATACTGACAGTGCGCTTGTGAATGCCTTCGCAAGTGCTCATGTACGAGAAGAAAGCTCGGAAATCGGTCGGGTGGTCCTCAAGGGGGCCAGCTTCGGCTCCCGGGCGTGGTCGGGATCGGGGTCTCGGGGATGCAGTGTGGAACTGCGGAGCCGAGACGCTGGTCCCTGTGAAGATGGCACCGCCTGGACACGCAGAACTGAACGAGAGAAAGCGGGGGCGATTATGACTGAGGATCAGCCTCAGTTACCCGAGCAGCCGACACAGGGCCATGCAACAGCATCACAGGCCGTGCCGGCTCGACCGCAGGTTCCGCCAGTTGTCACGGCCGAGCAGTGGGCCGCCGGGTTCCGGCAGACGCATCTCCGCGAGCCGACGATGCCCGAGTACCAGGCCGCCGTTCAGGCTGGACTGATCGCTCCCGAGCGCCGGCCCCGTGATCCGTCGATGCAGCAGATGACCAACGGAGCCAAGCAGGTCGTCAACGGTGCCCGGGACTTCTTCAACACCAAGGTCGCGCCGGCCGTCGAGAACTCTGGAGCCAAGGAGTTCCTCAGCAACCGCGTTGCCCCCGCCGCGCAAAGCGCCGCGCGCTCGATGCAGCAGAGCACCTCGCGTCCCGGACTGGCCACCTTCATCCTTCCCGCCGCGGCGTTCCTGGCGATCATCTCGCTGTTCATGCCGGTCGCTTCAGCCATGGGCTCCTCGGTCAACTACTTCAGCGACGAGGCCGGCGGCGAGGGCGGCTTCCTGCTCTTCACCATGCTCGTGGCCATCGCCGCCTCTGTCGTGGCAGTCATCCGCAAGACGAACTGGTCCCGCGTCACCGCCGGAGTCGTGGGCATCGTCGCCGGCCTGATCGGCATGATCGACGGCTTCGGGACCATGGGCTCCGTCAGCGGCACCCGCTACGCCTCCGTCGGAGCGGGCGTGATGCTCCTGGCGCTGCTGTCGGTCGTGATGCTGGCTGCTGCAGTCCTCATCCTGCTGTCGCCGCGTCAGGCCTCTGCGGTTCCGCCGATGCCGAGCATGCCGCCGGTCCAACCTCCGCAGGCTGAACCAAACCGACTGTCCAGAACGAATGAAGGAAGAACACCATGAACTCCACCAGGACCGCACGTGCGACGCGGACCAGGATCGCCGTGTCCGCCGCGGCCCTGGCCGCGGGTGCTCTCATGCTCACCGCCTGCAGCGGGAGCAGCGATGCTGCTTCCTCGCAGAGCCCCAGCAGCAGCCAGGCCTCCAGCTTCGACGGTGCCTACATCTCCATCACCGACGGGGCGCGCGGCGGCATCGCCGCAATCGACGGCCACAAGATCACGTACATCAACGTCACCGCTGGCGACCAGCAGTGCCAGCTGACGACGAAGGCCCTCGACGACATCAAGCACGGCTCGATCGTCAAGGACGGCAAGACCGACAAGGGTCAGTACCAGGTTCTCTCAACCGGCACGATCAACGACAGCCGGACCAGTGTGCTCTGGGACGACGTCAACGGCTCCGACCAGACAGGCACTGACCCGGGATCCGGCTCGATCTCGATGTCGAACAGCATGATCACGCTCGGGTACACCTTCGCCTACTCGATCGACCAGGTCCAGCTCATCCCCGCCGACAGCGACCAGGCGAAGGCCTTGATGGCCAAGGACTGCAACCAGCACAGCTGATTGCCGCACCACCCAGGCAGCACAGAACCCCGTGGACATCACGTCCACGGGGTTCTGTCTTTTCTCTGACACCTACTCCTGGAGCTGCTGCGCCCGGTACTCCTCAATCGTCTCCGGTGGCCGGCCGTACTTCGGCGCGTGCTGCTCGGCGAAATCCAGCTCAGCCCACGCTGCCGACTGCCGGATCCTCGACCGGGCGACCACGACGAACACCGTGGCACTGATGGCGATGTTGAGCAGACACCACCCAGCCAGCAACGCCGTCAGCACCACAGGCAGACCGTCCTCGATCGCCATGGTGACCAGAACGACCAAGCCTGCGCTGTTGCCCAAGAGGCTGGCCACGTACCCCTCGAACGTGCCGGACAGGTGCGCCAGAGTCCGCGGCTCGTCGCGATGCCGCACAGCGCGCATCATCTCGCCGACGAACACCACGGTGGCCACAGCCGCCGCAGTGCTCAATGCCAGTTCGCGGATCCCGGTGATCCACCATCGCGCCGAGCGACACCAGCCGCGCGGGAAAACGCCGCGAAGCCTCGATCCCAGCCTCATGCTCTTCCCCTTCTCCTCCTGCCGCGCAAAGACGACGCACCCGGTGAGGACGACCATTGCGATCATCCTCACCGGGTGCGTCAGCCCTCCACGCTCGCCCGATCAGTCCTGCGGCTTCTCGCGTCGGCCCCGGCGAAGACCACCGGCCGGCCGCTGCTGCGGCTCCGGAGTCTCCACGCTCTGAGGAGCCGGATCGGCAACCCGGCGCGGACGGGGACGAGGGCGCGGAACCGGAGCCTGCCGCGGCGAAGAAGCCGGTGCAGGAGCCGACGTCCGCGGAGTCCGCGGAGTCTGAGCCCGCGGGGCGGGCGCCTGGCGCGGCGTCGGCGCCGCCGCCTGGATCGCACCCGGCTGACGCGCTGCCTGCGTCCGAGCCGGAGTCCGCGCACCAGGCGCAGCCGGAGTCTGACCCGAAACCGGAGCGGCCACGGGACGAGGAGCCGACGTTCCGGCTCCCAGCTGCCTCGGAGCCGGGGTGCCCTGAGCGGAGCGCGTCGGACGCGTGCTCGGCGAGGCCGGCTGCTCGGAAGCAGGGACAGGCACAAGACCAGGAGTAGCTCCGCCGCTGAAGCGCTGCGGTGCAGCCTGCTGGTTGCTGCCCTGCTGCCTCTGCGTACCCTGGGCACCCATGCCGAACTGCGCCGGGCCCGTCTGACCGGCGACGGTCCTACGGCCCCCGCTGGTCGGAACAGAACCAGCGCTGCTCTGCCCCTGAGCACCACCGCGAGAACTCGACGGCTCCGTCGACGAGGCCAGAACCTCGCCGGGGATGACCTTGTTGCCGTCCGAGGTGTACCCGAGGTTCGACAGGCCGCCCTGGTTGCTCAGGCCCAGCGCCGTCTGCTTGTCAGAGTGCGAGCTGCCCGCTCCACCACTCGTCAGCTGCAGCGGGCCACCCTTGTCGTCGGGGCCGTCACTCTGGCCGGACGCGCCCAGGGCACCAGCAGGACCGCTGCCGCCCGGCAGAGCCTTGGCGTCACCGCCGCCGCCACCGCTGCCAGGACCACCGTCCAGTGCCGGGCTGTTCGGATCGCCCGGGCCACCCTCGCCGCCGCCCTCCAGGGCCAGCGCCTGGTTGCCCGCGGTCAGCGCCGTGGGGTCGCCGTTCGTACCGCCGGCGTTCGTCGACGCCGTCTTGCCCGCGGGCTTGCCCGTGTTCGGAGACGCCGGGCCGCTGGTCTTGCTGTTGAACCCGTTGGCGAGCTTGTTGCCCATGGCCATACCCGCGCCGGCCCCTGCACCTGTGGCCAGAGCAGGCATCAGCCCACCCTTGTCCGGCTTCGGCGCGGAGTTGGTCTCCAGGAACTTGTCCACGAGCTTGGTGACCACCTCGTCCATCGCCTGCAGCACCGTCTTGCGGACCCGCAGCAGAGCGAAGGTGATGCCCATGATCATCAGCGACGAGATGAGTGTCAGGATCACCACGATGGTCCCGCCGAGCGCAGCGCTGCCCCACAGGCCGCCCGGGCTCATGAAGCTCGACACGGGCCCGGCCATGATGTCCGGGACCGAGATCAGGAACTCCGAGACGAACTGGTAGATGAACAGCGTGACGAGGACCTCCAGGATCAGCGCCATGGAGTAGACGATTACCTTGGCGATCGCGGCCATCGCGCCCAGCGTCGCGAACGGCACGGCCGCTACGAGGCCGAAAATCCGCTTGACCGAGCCAGCCAGCATGCCGATGGCGTACCAGAAGCCGAGCAGGACGATGGAGCCCAGGACCGTGGCTGCGTTGGACCAGTACATGAACTTCGCCGGCCCCGTGCCCACCTGGCTGACGGCCATGTGGTTCTCGCGGGTGAAGCCGGACGTGGCGTTGTTCGAGCTGTACATGTTCAGCGAGCTGGGGCTGAACCCGGTGTTGAGGTAGTTGTACGCCGCCAGGGGAGACAGGTTGCACGAGGAGGGCGTCTTGCCCACCGTGAAGCCGCAGCCGGCCTTGGTCCCCGTCGTCGTGAAGACCGTCGAGTCCTTGCCGGGACGAGAGGAGGTCAGGCCCGTGCCGTCGGTCGAGATCACCGGGTGATCCACCGGCTTCGGCCCCTTCTCCTCACCGAAATCCTCCACGTCGCCGTAGCTGTCCTTGTCGACGAACCAGCTCTTCTTGACATCCGCGCTCTCGTCCAGCTGCGTGATCGAGCTCTTGATCCCCGACTCGAAGTCGGAAGCTGCGATCTCGTTGCTGCCGATGTACTTGCCGATGATCCCGAAGGTCGAGAACACCGCCTTGAAGTCGTCCGACGCACCGGTGCCGACGGAGACCGTGCCGTCCTTCCAGGCCGACTCGGCGTCGTTGGCCTTCGTGCCGATGCTGATGCCGTTGAACGTCGCTCCGTGGGACTGCTTGTTGATCGCCAGCGCGCTCGTGCGCACCGACATCATCGCGTCAGAGCTCGCCTGGTCGCCGTTCCAGGAGACAGTGGCCTGGTCCGGGATCCCGAGGCGGTCGTTCATCATCCACGCCTCGAAGTCGACGTACGTGCTCAGCACGACGCGTGTCGGACCGGCATGCTGGCCGAGAACCGAGTTGTCGAACTTGTCGAGCACGTTGGTGTACATCGAACCGATGAGCGGCAGACCGACGCCGATGAAGACGACGCGCACGATGAGCTTCTTGATCGCCGAACCCCGGTCCATCTTTTTGAACATGACCAGGCCGATGAGCAGGAAGCCGATGAAGATCGGCACCAGCACTTGCCACGAGATATCGACAAGCAGGCCATACCAGCCAGCGATCCAGTGCTGGAGGCCCGAGAGCGCGCCGCCTCCGGTGTCACCTCCCGTCATCCCGTCGGCGAAGGTCGGATTGACCGCCCTGATCGCCTGGTAGAACCACATGAAGGGGTTGATGAGCTTCAGGAACTGGAGGACGACGTAGAACAGCGTGCCGACCGCCAGTGCCAGGGCGTAGAGGACCCAGATGATGGAGCCTCCGATCACGCTGACGATCTGGCCGCCGATGCCCGAGGACATCGTGTCCAGGCCGAGGTCGTTGTTCGCGGCCCCGAAGTGCGCGTAGTCGAGCATGCCCGAGTACTTCGCGTTGCCCTTGTCGTCTTTCGCGGCCAGAGTCTCGTACGTGACGGTCTGGGAGGACCCCGAGACCTCGGCGAAGAACCAGCCCACGATGTTGCCCAGGCTGAAATCCGGGTCGGCGTAGCCGAGCATGGAGCCGCCCGAGGCCGGGCTGCCGACGACCGGCTTCCACTTGTCGTGCATGCCCTTGTCGTTCGACGGCGAGTTCTCCTCGCTGAAGTACGAGCTCGCATTCGAAGCCAGCTGGTAGAGGCTGTAGTTGTCGCGCTCCTTCTGGTCGTCCGCGGACGCTGGCGAAGAGGCAGCCATCATGAGGACCGGCACGAACAGCGCGGCCAGGAGCACGAGGGCGAGCCCGCGCGCGAGCCTGCCCTGGCGGGCTCCGCCACCGCCGGGGCCGGCCCAGGCACGCATCCGCGCCACCGCCGTGATCGTCCCGTTCATCGTCTCTCCCCTGCTCCTCGCCTTCGTATCAGCGCTGACCTCGTTCATGCCTTGACCAGCTTCTTGGGCTTTGGCTTCCTCGCTGGCCGCCTTGCGCCGTCCTCAGGCTCCTGCAGGCTCTTCTTGCCGTCGCGGCGCTTGCCCCCGTCGCTCTGGCCCGCGTCAGGCTCGCCGTCGCCGCCTTCGCTGTGCTTCCGGATGCTGGTGAGGTTCGCGCCCGGTGCAGGCTTGTCGTGCATGATCGCGTCCATCCGCGCCGCCTCTTCGGCCCTCGCCGCCTCCAGGCGGACCTGCCTGCGCTGGGCCTCGCGGTAGGGGTTGATCCCCAGTGCCAGGTCCAGGTGGAAGACCACGTTGGAGACGCCCCGGCGCAGATACGTGAGGTTCTCGCCCTTGGTCGTGATGAGCTGGGCGAGATCTGGTGGAATCCGCTGGTGCAGCTGCTTCTGGTACTCCGCCACCGTGCCATCGCGCATCGGGCCGAAGAGCGTGTAGTCCGCGGCGTCGAACTTGTTGAAGTCGCTGTCGGCCAGCATCGTGTCGACGTCGTTGTAGCTGTAGACCACCCGGCCGCCACGCTCGTACATATGGTCGAACTGGTCCTTGATGTACTTCTTCACCCGGTCGTCGATGTGCTCGGTGCCGTGGATGATCACCGTGTCGCCGAGCCCCAGCTTGCCAACGGCGAAGCCGACGATGTTCACCAGTTGCGCCATCGCCACACCCTTGCCGCGGCGCATGAGCCGCGAGAAGTCGTAGACCACGCGCCGCGAATCCCGGACCCCGTCCACGGCCGAGGCCGTGTGGTTGTTGAACAGGTCGCCGTTGGTACTCAGCATCGCGTTGGCGATGCCCCTGAGCACGTTGTAGGCGCGCAGCTGGTCCGGGTCCGTCTTGCTGGAGTTCAGCAGTGCCTTGTGCGCGGTTGCCAAGTAGGAGACGAACATCTGAAGACGCGGCACCTGGGCGTGCGGGATGTTCACCACGCGCAGGCGGTGACGCTGCTCCTTGGCGTTGTGCCGCCACATGCCCTGCTCGATGTAGAAGTCGGTCGCGGTGTCTTCGAGGGCGCTGCGGATGATCGAGCCGATCGCTCCGTCGCTGGTCTCGTAGAGCTGCTCGAACATCAGCTTGAGCTTCTCCATCTGGGCGGAGAAGACCATCAGCTCGTCCTCCTCCTCGCCGAACATCTCGAACATGTTCACATCACCCTGATTCAGGTCCACGCGCGAGGTGAGCCGCTCGAACTTCGGACCGAGCTTGTCGAGGTTCGCTCCGTCGAGGATGAGGTGGACGACCTGGCCGTTGTTCAGCAGCGCCGCCTGAGAGATCTTCGAGCACCACATATTGGCCACCCGCTGGCGGTCGAGGTACTCGCTGAGCGTGGCATCGGCGACGATCGCGTGGTGGTCGTAGGCGTTGACGTCCATGAGCACGGCGCTGTTGTTGACGTCGCCGACCATGTAGCCGACGTACTCGCCGCCCTTGTCGTTCAGGCCGTTGGTCACCAGCGAGTACGAGCCGGCCAGCTCGGTCGAGGTGAAGTGGAAGCCCTTGCCCTTCTTCTTCTCGTTGTTCTTCCACAGGCCCGAGAGCTCCTGACGCTGCTCGCCGGCGTAGGGCGCAGCCTTCAGCGTGCCGAATCGGTCAATGTACAGACGCGTGACCCGGTCGATCGTGTCGTCCAGGGCCGCCAGATCGGGGGCCTTGAGGAAGAGCCGATTGTGCACCGAGAGGTAGCTCGCACCGTCCTGGATCTCGCCGATCGTGATCCCGAGGTCACCGGAGATCTTCGCGGCCTTGCGCTTGGAGGAGGTCGTGCCCGTCTCCTCCTGCTCGTTCGCATCCAGCCGGTCCAGCTTCTCCGACTGCTTGGTGTACGAGTCGATCCACTTCTCATCCATCCGCTTGACCTGCTCAAGCACGACGGCGGTGACCCGCTCGTCCAGGCCGTCCGGGATCCGGTCGATACCCCAGAAGGCGGCGAAGTTGTCGTGCGCGGCGTCGTCGTGGAAGTACGCCAGGGTGCAGGCGACCGAGCCGTCGACCTCGAAGTAGTCGGAGCGGAAGAGGTACTTCTCCTTCGGCTTCAGCGCGAGCAGGTGAGGGTAGGCGTCGAACGAACCCTGGAGGTACTTCACCTCCCAGCGGCGCTGCCACCAGTTCTTCTTCGGCTCGGCGGCCTCATCGGCTGCACCGTCCGCCGACGCAGCGTCCTGCACGCCCTCAGCCTGAGCAGCACCGTCCGCCCGCAGATCATCGACCACAAGCTCCGCGGTCTCATTCGTCTCGTCAGGCTTCTTTCCCGGAATGCCGAGCTGTGCCCGGACTTTCGTCATCAGCGCCATGGTGTCCTTCGTTCCTTCCTCGTCGTGGTGGCCGGCCTGGCGCTGGTCAGTTCAGCGACGCCTTGAGATCGAGCAGTTCGTCGTCGATGCCCTGGTAGAAGACCCGGAGCATCGGCAGGGCCTCCTCGCGGTCGAGCATCGTGGCTTCCTTGATCATCAGAGTCGAGCCGCCGACCTCGGCCTGGAGGACCTGGTGCCCCTTGCGCAGTGCGTCGGCGTTCTTGCCCTTGAGCAGCAGGTACTGGTGGATGGAGGTGAACTTCCCGCCCACGTGCTGCGTGAGAATGTCGTATTGCTCGTTCTGCAGCTCGATCAGATCGGGATCGCGGACCTGCAGGGCCTGGTTGCGCCGTTCCAGGTTCGCCACCTGGTGGTAGACCCGCTGCGGCTCCTTCGTCGTGATGAAGCTGTGCTCGCAGGCCGTCTCGACCTTGCGCCAGAAGGAGTCGACCCGATCGAGGATCCCGACCCGGTCCTCGTCGAAGAGCAGGTAGCTAGCCGAGCCGACGACCAGGTAGACCCGACCTTCGCCGCCGTCGGAGAAGTGGATCAGCCCGTCCTCGTCGATCCCGTCGATGCCGACGATCGAGTAGAAGTCCGTGGGGTTCGAGCCGCGACGGGTGAAGACATGGCGGGCCTTCAGCGGCAGGTAAGCCAGGAAGGCTGGTACGCGCATGATGCGCAGCTCCTTCGTCTTCATCAGCCCGCCGAAGTAGGCGATCGCCGCCAATCCCCAGAGGACGAAGAACGTGATGGCGACTGGGCCCGAGCTCGCGACGAACGTCGACGTGCTGAACCACAGCAGGGCGAGGATGCCGCCGCCGAAGAAGAGCAGTTGCTTGATCGGGGAGGGCTTGGCCGCCCACCCTCCCTTGCTCAGCGTGATCTCGTGGTCGAGGAAGCTCCTGTTCAGCGAACTCGGCACCTTATAGGACAGTTTCGCCATGAATCTCTCATCTCCCCCCTGTAACTCCAATGGCCATTGCTCGTTCTATCGAAAAGTCCTCATACGTGAGGTGTGTAGATGGCATCCTATCTTAGATAGGTCATTTGAATCGAGGATGAAAGGGGCTTGAATGGCGACGTTCGATGGCTCGGACTGGCGAGTCCGGGTTATCGGGTGTCGTCTGAGCGGCTGGCATGATCCGTCCGCGGGCCGCTGGATCCGGACGACGCCCACCGGTGCCTCACACACCTCGCCTGCGACCTGCGCAGCCTGGGCCCGCATGATCTCGCCTGGTGGCAGCTCTGCCGCTGGTGTCAGCCGCTCGCCCGTCCGTGGGCAGGGTCCCTGCTGTGGGGAACCGTCGCGTGCCTGCTCTACGTCCTCGGCGTCGCACCGTGGGCGGTCACCTCCGGCGTCCCCCTGCGGGCCTACGCCAATGCGTTCCTGTGGTTCGACTTTCCCTGGGTGGTGGCTCTGATTGTCATGCACCTTGCCGCGGCCTGGCTCGGCTCTCGGCGTCGCTCGAATCCTGACCCTCTGACGGCGGATCAAAAGTGACCCACTTGGTGATCTTCGCCTGAACCTGATCTTGATCTGAGGTCAGGAGGGAGAGGGTGATCTGCGTGGAGGACTGGGCAGAGATTCGCAGGCTGCACCGGGCCGAGCAGATGCCGATCCGGGCGATCGCGAGGCATCTGGGCATCTCGAAGAACACGGTCAAGCGGGCACTGGCGAGTGACCGGCCGCCGAAGTACGAGCGTCCGACCAAAGGCTCGGTGGTCGACGCTGTCGAGGCACAGATCCGTGAACTGCTGCGGGAGACGCCGACGATGCCCGCCACGGTGATCGCCGAGCGGATCGGGTGGGAACGCGGGATGACGGTACTCAAGGAGCGGGTGCGGGAACTGCGGCCCGCCTACGTCCCCGTCGATCCGGTCTCCCGCACGACCTATCAGCCGGGTGAGCTGGCCCAGTGCGACCTGTGGTTTCCCGAGGCGGACATCCCATCACCCGGACACCGGCGCCACCGGCCGGGCCTGAGCACCTACCCTCCGCTTCCCCCTGTTTCGCGCCGAGCCCACGGCTCAGGAGACGGCAGGTTCACGCGGAAAGCGGCCAGGCCCGCGGGTCCGCCGATCGCGAGGGAGACCTGGCCGTCCTCGTACACCGAGGCGATGGAGTCGACGGGCGCGGCGGTGATCAGACTGTGCAACAGCTCGCCGGAAACCGGGTCCCACAGGTGAAGGGCGTGACCACTCCCGCTGGCGAGTACATCGCGGGTGGGGGAGAGCGTGACGGAAGCCAGCGACTTGGTCCAGGGGGTCGTGATCCGCGCCCGCGGTTCCCAGTCGGCCGTGTCCCACGTGTGAATGCCCTCGCGGTCGGCCGCGGCCAGGAGAACGGAGCCGGCCGATCGAAGGACCGCCAGCGCCAAGGTGTCCGAGCGTCGCCTCCCCCGTACCCGCAGATGTACGACTTCTCTCCCGCCTTCCAGATCCCAGATGCTGACACCACGGTCCGTGCCGATCGCAAGCCACGGAGTGACTCCGTCGCTCGCAGGCAGGGCCACGACCGCGCGGGACCTTGGGAAGGCCACACTGGTGATGTGCTCGGTTGGTCCGCCCTCGACATCCTCCAGAAAAATGCCGCTGTAGCTTGCGCGGGCCAAGTGGGTCGAGCCTGGTGGCCAGTTGACGACACACGAGTCCGAAGAGCTTTCGCGTCGCTGGAAGACCGCGAGGTGGCTTCCTCCCGGGGCGGCCCGCGGACCCTGCTGGTCTCCCGCTGTCGGAGGCTGCCAGATCCTTGTGCCGGTGCCGGCCCAGACGGCCACGCGCCCCGGAGAAACCGGATGGAGCGCGTCGACCATGCCGACGGCCAGATCGGTGCTGTTGCCGCCGTCCAGATCCATGGCTACGGCGCCGGCGGGGTTGCCGACGATCCATCGGTGGTGGCCCCGGCCGTCCGCCGCAGGCATCCGAAGCGCCGTCAGCGCGGTGACCGGTCCCACCGACATTCCGGGCGGCGTACGGGGGGTGGCCGGTTTTGGCTGCCACAGGCGCAGACCTTCCTCGCCGGCCGTGGCCACGAGCCATCGGTCCGCCGCCGGCAGCGTCGTCAGCCCGGTGATCTCTCCCACGGTGACGTCGGCGACCAAGTCCCAGCCGCCCTCGCCGAGTTCCCACACCTCCACGCTCCGGTGTCGACGTCTCTCCAGAGCGATGACCACGCGGCCGTCCGGGAGATCGAACTGTGCGGGAAACGCGGCAGGCCCCTTGCCCACCGGCAGCACCTGCCCCGTGTCGGGATCCCAACTCAGGACGCGGCCGGTACTTGCCACCAGCACCATGTCCGTACGCCCCGGGCGCCGCAGGCACAGGAGTCTGCGCACGTCACGGCAAGCGATGCGCGCGCGTGAGTGGATCGCGTCGTCGTCGAGACTTTGCAGGACCAGTCCGTCCGAGACCGCCGACACGAGCAGCGGTCGCCCTCTCCGGTCGCGGATTACGGTGTGCGCGGGACGGCGCTGGCCACCTGCTTCGTCCGTGGGGAACGGCACTGTCTCGGAACGGTTCTGGTCCGGTTTCCAGCGGGTGAGGCCGTGGCCGTAGCGTGAGAGAAGCTGCCACCGGTCTTCACCGTCAGTGACGACGTGAACCGCACTGGCGGGCGTACTGGAGTGGTGGATCCGCAGTCCGGACAGCGGGTCCCAGATCGCGACACCCCGAGGTCCGGCGGTGGCGAGGAAGGCTCTGTTGTTCCCGCGTACGACGCACAGGTCGTCGACGAGACCGGCAGGGAGATCCGCCAGGTGCCGGCCGTCGGCCGCGTCCCAGACGTGGGCCCCTTGCTTGGTTCCGGCAACGACGAGGGTGCGTCCCGTTGACACGTCGATCGTGAGGAGAGCGCGCACATACTGTCCCGGGGTGGCCAGGACGTTGGTGGCGGACCGCCACCACACCATGCGCGGGCTCAAGACCGTGGCGCCCGGCTCCTGCGGTTCCTCGCGGTGCCGGAGTGCCAGTGCGTGCAGAGCGATGCTGCTGTGCCGGGAGGCCGGGTCGACGGCGTCCGTGAGATAGGGCTCGATCAGTGCCGCCGCGGCGACGTGGGTCCGGTGGGTCTCCTCCGGGTCCTCGGGCAGCGGTAGGCCCAGTCGTTCGCGCAGGGTGTGCGAAGTCTCCTGGGACAGCAGTCGCAGGGGAACGTGTTCGTCGTCCAGGACGTGTCCGGCGGTGGCGTGTGCCACGAGATGCCGCCGGACGTAGGGGTGCGCGGTGGCGCGCTCCGCGGGGAGGAGAAGCGCCAGCTCACGGGTGATGCGGGCGTGCTCCTCCGCGAGCGGCGGGGGCACCTCATCACCGCCGGGTGCGACGGGTGAGGTACCGGCGAGAGAGGAGGGCTGTTCCAGGAGAACCTTGGCGACCTGCTGGTGCACCGGCCGGTACGTGAGGCGCCCATCCTCCTCGCTCCTGGCGAGATAGCCGGTCAGTCGAGTCGTCTGCACGGTGCGGATGGCGGCGGCAAGTTCCTCCACCGACGCCCCGCTGTCACCAGGGGCTACGAGCGCGTGGGCGACACCGGGCCAGACCTCCGCCCAGGGCAGTCCGGAACCGGCCCCGAACGCCGTGGCACGCAGGACTCTGACCAGCACGGTCACCGGCAGACCCTGCTGACGGGCCACTTCGTGGAGGTCCTCGTGGAGCAACGCCACCGTGCCCCGGCTCAGACGCTCCTGCCAAGTCCGCGCGGTCACCTCCTGAACCTGCTGGGCGGTCCGCAACTGGTCCGCGGCCAACCGCCCGTCCAGGAATGACGGCGCCACCGCACGCGCCACGGCACGCGCGGCGATCCCGGCCTGCTCGCGCCTGTCGGCGTAGGGCCCGGCCTCGTCTCCGGCGAGCAGGGCCTCGACGTAGGCGGCGATGTCGTCGGCGACGCCGGGACCGTCCGTGCGCTGCACGGTGACCGGGACCGGCAGACGATCGCCCTCCAATGCCCAGCACAGCCGATGCAGCAGCTCGTCGGCGTCCGCGTCCACGAGGTGCTCCGCGACGTCGGGCGAGTCGTGAGGAGAGCTGCGCACCCCCACCACCATCCGCACCAACGGCTTATGACGCTCCACCCGCAACCGTGCGATCGGCAGGACGACGTCGTTGAGGCAGGCGAGGCTGTCCTGGGCCTCGTCCAGCGCGTCGATGACGAGGGTCGGCACCCGGTTCTCGCGGGCACGCGCGGTGAGGCACTCCAGCAGAGCCTGGAGGGGCGCTGTCCCGTCGGGGGCGGCCTCTGCCTCCAGCACCCGCAGGAGATCCTCGATCAGGCCCAGCGAGGTCTTGTTCCGCGCCAGGACGGCGGCGTCCACCGAACCGGCAGCAGGACGTTCGTCCGCGGGGACCGCCGCCGCCACTCGGGACAGGTCGGGCTGGTCGAGGAAAACCGGATCAGTGAGCGTCACCAGGCGGGCCAGCAGGGCGGACTTCCCCGAGCCCGCCGCTCCCGTCACCACGAGCACACCACTGCCGCGGGTGACGAACTCAGTCAGCGTGCGCATTTCGTGATGGCGCCCGCTGAAGTACCAGCCCATGTCCTCCGAGTGGATCCGGCCCGAGGCGCGATCACGCCAGTAGCCGTCGAACAGCCCGGCGGCGTCGGGCAGTTCACGCACCGCGGTCCCCAGATCCTGCGGAGCCTCGAAACGTGGGTTCGGCAGGCACAGGCTCGCCTCGTCGGAGAGCTGCTGCTCCGGCCACACCCACCTGGCTTCGACCAGCCCGTGGTCCTCGCGCTGTACGGACTCCAGGGCCTCCCGCCACTCACGAAGCGACAGATATGGCTTCGCGAACCCGGTCTCCTCGGCTCCGATCTTCTCCAGGGTGCGCCTGAGGAGTTCGGTGAACGACCCGACAAGAGGCTGTTCGTCGAAGTCGCCCGACGTGACCACGGCGAGCGAGGCCAGCTTGCGACGGGACGTCAGATCGCGCAGTACGGGCTGGACATCGTTGGCGAGTGCCCCAGCGAAGCAGGAGTCCACAAGGACCAGCACATGCTCGGCCGAGCTGCCCAGCGCGGCGCTGATGACCTCGCTGGTGGTCAGCGCGGTGCCCGGAAGCCGGCCGTCGTCGGTGCGGGCGAAGCGCAGGTAGTGCCGGCCCGAGGACGGTCCCCGCTGACCGTGACCGGTGATGTAGATGACGATCGCTTCCCTGCGCCTGGCACCGGCGATGTCCTGGACGTTCAGGAACCGGTGTACCTGCTGCACCGAGTGCAGCGTCACGTCCGGTCTCCGGAGCGAGAACTGCCGCTCCGGTCCCAGCGCGGAGTCGGCCAACCAGCCCGTGACGACGCCCACTTGCTCGTTGATTGCCTTGGTGAACTCGGCGTTGCCGTCCGCGTAGTCGTCCACCGCGATGACGATCAGCCGACGGGACGCACGCGCCACCCCGCTCATCAAGCCCTCCAGCTTGCCCATGTCCTACGGCTCGAAAGCGGCACTCTACCGCCGGGAACGATCGCCTTCGCGCTCGTACGGCGCGGCGCGGCGGGCCACCGGTAGCATCATCGGCGTGCCGCCAGGGGAGGCGGAGGAGAGAGGGGGCCGGTCCAGTGAGCGATCTGCATGTGGTGGGAGTCCACGGAATCCGCCAGCGCGACACCAACTCCCTCAAGCTGGCCGAGGACTGGAACCTGGCTCTGGCGGAAGGCATATCCCTGCACTGCGGCCCCACGTCCCCCACACCGTCGGTCATCACCCCGTACTACGGCGACGTCTTCCCCAAAGGGCGCTTCCAGCTCGGCGACGACGACCCGTCCGAGTGGTTGGCCGAAACCGACGAGGAACAGCTGGAACTGCTGGCGCAGGCCTTGGAGGCCCACACGCCACCCGTGCTGGGAGAGCGGCCGGCGGCCGGCACTTTGGGCGCACCTCCGCCTGTCTCGCCCCGCATCACGGCGGCGCTCGCGCGTATCGACCGCAGATGCGGCCCTGGAGTGGGGAAGGCGCTGCTCAGCAGGGTCAGTGAGGTGTACGGCTACTTCAGCGCCAAATCCAAGTACGAAGGCATGGCGGACACCGTCCGCGACCGCGTGCGCGAGGCGGTGGAACAGAGCGGCGCCAGCCTGATCATCGCTCACTCCCTGGGCAGCGTCATCGTGTACGACATGTTCCAACGGGGCCGGATTCCCTCGGACGTTGATGGCGGCGTGAGCATGCTCATCACCTGCGGATCGCCCCTGGCATGGCTTCCATTGCGGCGCAAACTCGGGGTACGCGCATCTGACGAGCTTCAACTACCCTCAAACGTGCGCTGGTTGAACGTCTTCGACCCCAACGATCCCGTCACCGCCGGTGTGGGACTCTCCGCAATCGCACCAGGCGTGACCGACGTAGCCGTGGACAATCAAGACGACCCGCATGCGGCAGGGCGCTACCTGGAACAGCAGCCGGTGGCAGCCGCCGTGCACAGCCACATGACGCGTGGCCCCATGCTCCCCAAGGGCTGATCTCACAGCCTTTACGACGGCTCTGCGGGCACTCGGGAAAAGAGCGACAGATGCGATCGCAACCAAACGTCGTACAGGGACCTGGTGTCGCCCTGGACATCGCCGATCAGGCCCACCTGATCTCCCAGCTGCACGATGTCGTTCATCGTCCTCATCGCATCCTTCTGTTGTCGCTGTCGTGAAAAGGCAGCAGCGGGTCCCGAGGTCCGGGACCCGCTGCTGCTCGTCAGCGCCTGTCCGGGCATCAGCCGAACAACGGCACGATCTTCTTCTTGCCGCCCTCTTCCTTCCAGGCGACCTTCGCGTCAAAGGTCTTGCCCTTCGACGAGACGAACCCCGTGCCCTGGATGGTCTTGCCGGCTGCCAGGTCCTTGCGCTGCGCGTCGGTGAAGGTCACCTGACACCAGGACCGCGGCGGCTCGTCGCCGGAGCCGAAGTCGGGGACGATCTTCTTGGCCTTCGCGTCCCAGCTGACCTTGCAGCCGAAGGTCTTACCGGTCCTCGCGCTGACGAAGTCGTCGATCTCCAGCGCCTGGCCCGCCAAGAGTGCCGTGACCTCCGCCGGCGTGAACGTCCGGCCGGACCACTTCGTCGGCTTGTCCGGCACCTCCAGCTGGAACCCGACGAACTTGCGGCCCTTGAAGTCGCCGACGCCGAGCGCTCCGGTGGCCGTGTAGGGCTTGCCCGCCTTGTTCGTGGCCTCGAACGAGATCGTCTCGCCCGCCAGCAGCTTCGCCACCTCGTCGTCACTGAACTCGTGGCCCGACCAGATCTTCTTCAAGGCGACCTTCTTCGGCCCACCCGGAGCGGCCTGCCACACACCCTCGGCGCGGGCGGCGACCACCTGCTTCTTCAGGCCCAGCTCGGCGCGCATGGAGGTGGCGTTCTTCGTCATCGTGGCGATGTCCTCGCGCACCCAGTCGGCGACGACGGCCAGGCGCTCCTCGGCCGTCGCCGTCCCGGCGGCGATGTCGCGCATGTCGGCGTAGACCTTCTCGGTGAGCCCGAGGTCGCCGATGCGCGTGCCCGGCAGGAGCCGCCAGCTCATCTCGCCGGCCTGCGCCAGCCTGAGTTTCCGGCCCTTCTCCGTCAGCAGCGGGTACTTCGCCTTGCCGTTGGTGACCTCGGAATACGTCGAGGTGCGGGTCGCGCCCGTGCCCACGTCGCGCTTCTCCAGCTGCTTCATCAGCCATTTCATCGTCGGATGCTCGGGGCGCTTGTTCGCGCCCTCGAAGATGAACGGCTCCGCGGTCTGACCCAGGCCCTTGCCGGACTCGTTCTCGTCGCCTTCGGCCGTGTCGTCGCCGGCGTCCGGATCGAACACGGCCCGCCAGCCGGGGCTCTTGGGCACATTGGCGATGCCGACGAAGTCCGGGTACTTCTCCACGTGGCCCTTCTGCTGTTCGTAGAGGTAGTCCTCGGCGAGCATGGCCAGGTAGTTCTTCGCGAGCATCTCGTAGATGAGCCGTCCGGCCTTGCCGTACTTGTGCTCGACCTCGTCCAGCGAGAAGGGCACCTTCGGCCCCGGACGATTCGCGCCGTGCGCGCCCTCGGGCTTCACGTGTGTGGACCGGGGCTGGCGATGCGTCAGAAGCCCAGCGTCGACGCCGACCACGGCGGCGATCTTGTCGATCAGCGGCGCGAGGTCCTTGAACTGCTCGGGCGTGATCGTCTTGTCCTCCGTGCGCGGGTAGGAGACGACCTGGTCCTCGTACATCTTCTGGTAGGTCGAGAGCGTCAGGTTCGCCTTCACACCCTTGCCGACGAGCATCGAGGACAAGGAAGCGAGGTCGAGCAGCTTCGGCGGCGCGGTCTTCTTGCCCGCCTTGCTGTCCAGGACGACAGGGGAGGGGCCGTACTGCTGCGGCACCTGGCCCTTCTGGTCGAACCGCGGTTCATCAGGGTTCGTGTACATGACGTCGTTCTCGTCGCGGAAGCGGTTCTGGAAGAACGGCTTCTTGACGTACGCGTCATAAGCCTTCTGCTGGTCGCCGACGAGAGAGACCATCGCCGACTTCAGCCGGCCCTGGCGCAGCACGAGGTCCTGGCCGGACTGGCGGCCCATCGCCGTGGCGATACGCGTGAACTGCATGGACAGGAAGTCCCACTGGGAGCGGTACATCGCCTTGCGGTAGTCGCCCTCGTTCTGCATGGACTTCACCGGCCGGCGCTGTTCGAACGCCTTCTGGATCGAGGCCTTCGACTCGTCGGTGAACTCCATGCGGCTGAACCGCTTGCCGTGGAAGCCGAGTTCGTCGATCGCCTCCCAGAAGAGCAGATCACCCTCACCGGACGGATCCAGATCCGTGGCGATGACGATTTCGTCGCCGCGGCTGAGCGCAGAACGCAGAGTCTTGATGACGTCCGCGACGTTCTTCTGCGGCTCGCGCTTCCACGTCAGGTCATCCGGATCCCAGGGCAGATTGCTCAGGTCCCACTTCTGATAGGCGTCCGCGAGCGAGGAGTCCACCATCGCGTGCGGTTGGGCGAACTCGTAGAGATGACCCCTGAGGCTCGCCACCTCGTAGGCCGTGCCCTTGTAGCTGCCCTTCGTCCCGCCGAGGGCGCTGGCCATGTTCCTCGCTGCGCTCGGCTTCTCTGCGACCACGATCGCGACCATGTCGACTCCTTCTCGTCATGACTCAGAAACGAGTACGAGCCTACTTGAAAGGGCATACTGAATGGGAGTCAAAAGGGGCATTAAAAGGCTTTGAATGGCGCGAGCGTCATGCAGCGAAAGGCAGCTCCGGCACGCTGCTCGAGCAATCACCGCTTGTGAAAAAAGAGAAGACCCCGAGAAGCTGTGCTTCTCGGGGCCGTCGTCTGTCGAGCGCTCCTACCGAGTCGGCATCGCCACTCCGAGCCGGACGCGGTACACCCGCAGCACCTTGCCGAGCGTCTCGAGTCCCTCAGGGTGCTTCAGACCTTCCTCCAGCTCTTTCAGTCGGACGGGCCGCACGCCGGCCACCTCGGCGACCTGCTTGCGTGTGGCCTCACCCCTGAGCTTGATCAGTAGATCCGGCAGGTCCGCGGTCAGGTCCTCGAACATCCGGAACTTCTCCCGCTCGCCCATGCGCGTGTGGCCGACATGGATCGCACCACAACTCTCTTCGCACCAATACCAGCTCGTCGACGCATCTTCCCGGAGCTTCGCGGGGATCTCCTGCTCACTCCGGTAGCGGCGCTTGAAGGCCCACGTCCCTTCGCGCTGCGTCCGGCATCCGCGCGGAGCGTCCTCGGGGCGCGAGGCCGGCGCGGCCATACCCGCACACTGCGGAGTGCAGTACAGGCCGAGGTACACCGGGTCCTGGGCGTGGAGGCCCAGACCCTTGCCGCACGTCTTGCAGCGCTGCCGGGCGGGGAAGAGCTTCTCTTGCTCGTCGTGGTCATCGAATCGGCCGTCCTTCCCGCTCGCGTTCGAGCCTCAGCTGCTTCCTGGTCGCCTCGCGGGCCTTGTCCCGGAGGTAGATCGCCTCCTTGTGCGTGATCGGCGCGTCGTGGAGGTTGTGCGAGCCCCGCAGGAAGTTCTCCGTACGGTCGGCGATGGAGTACGCCAGCGCCTGCTCGACCACCGCGCTGGTCTGGCGCACCTCGCCCAACTCGTCGCGCAGCTTGCGCAGTAACCCGTCCCGCTCGCGTTCAGCGGTCTCGATGTTCGCCAGGCGTGCCACCACGCTGCACAGCAGCGGGTCGCGGGAGCGGAACAGCTCGACGGCGCGCTCGGTGGCCGGGTCGGCATCAAGGCGCAAGTCGAGCTGCGCCAGCAGAAACGCCGTCACCAGCGTGCCCTGGCTCAGCCGCTGGCTGAACTCCCGAGCAGCGCTGTCGCTCACGCCCAGCTCACGGACTGCGGCTGCTCGCAGCTGCTCCCGCAGTGCGTTCATGATGCTCTCGGGCAGCGCCTTGATGTGCGGCTGGCTCTGCACGCCGGCGAGCCGGAAGCCCGACTGGGGGAGCGTGGCGGTCTCGGCTGTGCTGCCCGATCCACCCTTCGATGCCGCACTCTGCACGGCGTCCTGATGGTCGGTGAGCTGGAGCGAGCTGGGCGTTACATGCCCGGATTCATCCGGTGTGGCGACAACGTCGTGAGAAGTGACTTCCGCCGCGGCAGCGTCCTCGACGTCCGGCTGTGCCCCGGGAGCCGGAACAGCATCGGCCGCACCGCCCGGGAGCACCCCGGCAGTTCCTCCCTGTCCACCACCGTCACCACCACCACGCAGGTTGGATCCGCTGGCCCGCTCGGAGTCGCCGGCGCCGGGCTCGTAGTCCGGCTCCAGGTCCAGGCGATCCTCTTCGACGTCCTCATCGAGATCAGCCTGCAGACCTTCAACCTCGGGTTGAGAGTCGGCGTCGCCGGCCTCATCAAGCTGCGCCTCCGGCTCAGGCGTTGCCACCCCAGGCTCAGACTGTGCCGCCTGGGCCTGGACGCGCTTGAGCTCCTCGCTCCCGCCGCGTCGGTAGGCGTCCAGGAAGGACGTGTCTACCTCCATCACCTCGGCGGTGGGTGTGGCCGCTTCCAGCATCTCTGCGAAGTCCCGGCTCATCCGAGCTCACCGTCCTCGTCATCCAGGAGGTAGTTGTCGCCGCGGGTGAGCCCGATTAGGGAGTCGAAGCCTGTGGTGACGACGCGTTCGAGGTTCGCCGAGTTCTTCGCCAGCGCCGCGACCTGGTCGACAAGCTCGTTGAGTCGCGCGATCTCCAGGGTCGGCAGGTCGTAGTCGAGGTTCTCGCGCCGGATCTTCTCGACCACCGCCTCGGCCACGTACTCGTTCACCGAGGAGAACCCGCGCTTGTCAGCCCAGTACTCCGCGCGCTGCTTGTCGTCCGGATCCAGCCGGACGAACATGCCCTGGCGGCCACTACTGCTGCTCTGCGTCGCGCCCGGCGGCTTCTTCTTCGTGCCGCGCACGGGCTGCGTCGTCTTCTCCAACTCCTGTGCGACGGTCATGCGCGGCTTCTCCTTGACTTGTTCGACTGATCTATCAAGCCATCTTATCAATGCCAAGCTATAAGCCATCTGCGATCTTTGCGTTTCGGCTCGAATGCCAGTAGAGTCGCAGCCGCGCCCAGTCAGTCCCCCCCCTGGCGGCGCATCGCCGCAGCAGGTGGCCCTGCTCGATTCCTTTCCTCTCGGACGGAGCCACCTGCTGCGGAGCGCACCCACCTTCGTGTGACGGCGAAAAGAGAAAAGGGCCAGTGCGACACATCGCACCGGGCCCTTCGTCTGCCTGATGGACTCCCGCTCAGGGGCCGGGCATGGGAGTCGGCGTCGCATTCGTCGTGCAGTCGACGAGTCCCTGGGTGAACCTCGGCGACTGCCAGATCGCCTTGTCCTTGTCGTTCGGCAGGTGTTCGACGATCGACCCGGTGCCGAGGGGCGCTCCGCCGGCGAAGAAGTGCAGCGCCTCCTGGCTGAAGCCCGCGTTGTACACCAAGGTCGACAGGCACTGGCCGGCCGCCGCGTAGGTCTTCTTCTGACCCTCGTCCCGGGCGTAGGAGGAGAACATGGAGACCAGGCCCTTGCTGAGCTCGATGGACGAGTTGACCGGCTGATCCGCGCGGACCGGGTAAGCCGGCTCCAGGTTCGGCTGACCGGCTACAGGCTTCGCGGCTCCCTTTGGCGGCACGTAGCTCTGGGTCTTGAGGCTGCTGCCGTTCGGAAGTACAGCCTTGTCGATGCACGCGTCGAAGTCCTCGCGCAGCGACCGCGACGCCAGGAGCGCAGCGTCGTCCTCGCTCACCTTGTTCAGTCCGTCGATGACTGCACCCATGTCGTCGCTGTCGACCTTGACGACGTAGTCCAGCGACTCCTCCGGCATTCCCGCCTTCCGCGCTGCGCTGGCTAGGCAAGCCCCGCCGTCCTTTCTGGAACTCCCGGTGCCCTGGAAGGCGAGCTTGTTCAGCGCCTCGTCGAGGGCCTTGTCGGTGACCTTGGCGGTGCTCGTGGTCGGACTCGGCGCAGACGGCGCCTGCGTTGTGGTGCCGTCGCCACTGGAGTATCCGGCGAGCAGAACGCCCGCCGCCACAGCGAGTGCTGCGGCCGCGGGTGCAGCCTTCCTCGTCCTCCAGGTCTTCATCGCTTCTCACCTCGCATCTCCTGTTGCCGACCGGTCCGATTGCATCGACTGGTCTCTGAGGGCATCCTATTCGAATACCTATTGAATGACACCCTGTGGTGAGTCGGAATGCCATGAGACAGAGGATGCAGAGGATGGGCAGAGCGGGGCTCGGGCGCGCAGAGTGCCTGCGGGTCTGTTTGGCGCTTGGCGATCAACGGAGTTGATCCGGAGGGCTCTGTGACACGTCGTGCGCGTGTCAGCTGCGGGTGGCCCCCTGCCGGGCGGCTGTTCGTGGGCTTCTCATCTCCCCCCCACGAAGGACTGCTCGCCATGACTGCTCTTGCTTCTGCTCGGACCACCACTGACGTCGACCTGCTGACGCTCACGCTGCACGTGAGTGACGACCAGAAGACCTGGTACCGATCGTCTTCGAGGGCGAGAACCCGGTCTACGTCGACCAGCAGGCCGCAGCCTGGCTCAAGGAACGGCCGTACCTCGCCGTCGAGATGGACGACTCGACCTGCTGCGGCCAGTTCCCTCGGACCTTCAACGCGGTGTTCGCGTCCATCACCCGCGACCAGCCGCTCCTGCAGGTGCACACGCTCTGACGCGCGCCCGCTTCCAGAAGGAGAGCACCGGCCATGACAATGCATGCTGCGCACGTCCCCGCACCCATGAAGCCAGGTCCGGTCGTCTACACCGACCGGCAGCTCTTATGCGTGCTCATCCGCCTGGCGCAGGGGGAGAGCACCCTCGGACGTCGCACGTTCGAGCAGCGCCGCAGAGATGCCGACCCGTCGGCTCCGCTCTACGAGCGCCGCTTCGGCAGCTGGAACCGCGCGCTGGAGCTCGCGGGCCTCGACGCGGTCGCACAACCCGAACAGCTGCGGGATGCGACGACGAAGTGGACCCAGGAGCAGCTGATCGCCGCGATCCGTCGGTGTCTGCTGGAAACAGGATCCACGACGCTGGCGGCCTACGAGGTCTGGCGCACGGATCCGGCGAATCCGAAGTCTGATGTTCCGCCGGCCACCACCATCCGCTTCCGCATGGGCAGTTGGTCACGAGCCACAGAGCTGGCTTGCGGCTGACATCCATCGGCATCTGCGACACCGTTCGATCCCCTTATGGGGCGCTGAACCGCAAGGATCTGGAAAGGGGAACTGTTATGTCAACCGAAAAGCGGCCTCTCACGGGTCTCCGCGTACGAGTCCATTTGAAGGGTGAGACCGTGTATGGGCTCGCCAGGGTCAGCTACAGAGATGGCCACAAGCACGCTGGCCATTACGAGGTGGAGCGTGTCTCAGCTCCCCCGATTCTGGTTCCGTTCGGGGATGCCGAACCGGGACCGAACGCCGATCAGATTCCGCCTGGCGTGGAATTTCCGGATCGTCGTGTGTCCTATCGCCCGCTGTTTGCTGAGCCGGGAGTCAAAGAGACGTCCGCCAGGGTCTCCGGTGCAAACGTCATCTTCCCCGGAAACATGGAAAGGCTCCAAAAACTGATCGGGCTTGTCCAATCGGGCTGGACCGTGCACTGGACCAGTCACGAGGCCAACGAGTTCCGGGGGGAACTGAGCGTTGCTGAAGTCGGTGTATCCGAAGTGAGGATGAATCCGACCAAGGCAGCACCGAGCCGGTACACATGGCCGCTGGAAGGTGATGATTTCACCATCGAGGGTACTGCCATCACCGAGTACAAGGCTGACCATGCGTACACCGGCGGTCGAGCGTCCACACTAACGCTGCGGTTCGAAGCGCCGCGCTAACCAGCAGCCCTGGAGGGGCATCAAGGTCTCCTAGCCCGGCGCGAGTCGGGCTTGGGAACTCAATCCCCCGATTTAGTCGAAGGGCCCAGCATATATACCAGGAAGCCCTCGGAAGTCTTCACCGCATTCGGAATGACCCGGTCCATCGCCGAATGGCACGACATTACCGGGGTTGGCCTAAGTGCTCTCAGGCACGGCACAAGAAGGCATGACCTGAAAAGTACCTCAAAAGGAAAGAGGAACCTTATGTCCGAACGCGACATCATCGAAGTCCGCAAGCTTCCGCCGTACTACAAGGCCGACCTCAACCATCTGCTGCCGGTGGAGCAGTCGCTGCATGGTCGCCATGAGCTGATCATCGGCGACATCACCCGGTACCGCGCAGGCATTGAGTACTACGCACCGATTGCCCCCACCGAAGACGGCAGTCTCCGGGGCGGCACACTCACTCTGAGCGAGGCGCAGGCCCGTCATATCTACGCTCAGCTCGGCGAGCTGTTCAAGCGTTGGGACCTGGAGAACGAGCGTGAGGCCGAATGGTCGAGCCGCCCACACTTCAGTGCCTGGATGACCTACGGCACCGGTCACCTCTCTCAGCCACACATGGATGTTTCGGTATGGCAGGACAAGCTGACCGGCGAGCACCCGGGGGACGAGCGGGCATGGTCGCCCGACTATGACACGCCTGCTGTGTTCAGCGAGCGCACCACGATCGCCGCCAAAGGCGGAGACCCTGAGGACGGCAGGCGCGAGGCTGAGCGGCTTCTGAGCGATGCTGGGTGGCGAGTGATCGGCGAATGGCGAGACGCCGACGACATGGCGCTGATCGTTAGCGTCGCCCGCACAGGGGACTGAATCGCTGCTTCTATGGACGTTGCAGCACCGACTAACAACGGTTGCCCGCTGGCAGCGGCATCGTCCGCACGTCCGCCGGGGCCAGCTCAGCGACCTCCACCATCGAGCCGTCCCACGTACGTACAGAGCGAAGACGCACCGGATTCACCGCGACGTATCGCCGCGCCGTCGCCCACTCGCATTTCCTGGCAATCGAGCACAACGGCATCGCAGGCCCCTACCCATCGAGTACGGCGGACTGCCCGCCCTGCACGTGGTGGATCAGGATCTACCGCTGATCCATCCGTACGCCCCGGTGACGCCCGGCCGCTACGTCACGCCCGGCGGCGGGCGGCACAATATTCGCCCGGCTGAAATGCGCGCTCACATCCGGATCACGCTGGACCACATGGGCTGTCCCGCTCAGTTCACCGACGAGAAGAACGCCGCTTACAAGCGGCTTGCCCGGGCCGCCGGACTCGTCCTGGAACACGTCGACGAACGCCCGGACGAACCCGCCACCTGGGAGCGGGTGTTCCGGCTGTGGATCCGCCACGCGGCCACCCTCGTCCGCGAGCTCGGCGACACCGAGGCACAGAACATGCTGGCCACGGCCCACTGCAGCCTTCCCCTGCTGCCTGGACGGCGCGCGGTCCTGCTGACGCTGCGCCGCCCCGCCGAAGACCGTTCACCACGGCCCGGCGTCGATACGATGACCGGGCCCGGCCATCAGAACGGCGGCCACGCAATGGACGAGAGGACCGAGCCGTGAGCCAGTACCCCGCCCGAGCGGCGGTGTTCTCCGCCGGTTCCTGGGGCACCGCCGCGGCGACGATCCTCGCCGACGCCGGCACCAGCACCGTCCTGCACGCCCGCCGCGCCGAGATCGCCGCAGCGATCACCGGTGGCCACCGCAACCCGGACTACTTCCCGGACATCGAGCTGCCCGCCTCGCTCACCGCCACGACCGACCCGGCCGCCGCGCTGGACGGCGCGGACTTCCTCGTGCTGTCCGTGCCCGCGCAGTCCCTGCGCCAGTGCCTGGCGACGTGGACGCCGCACCTTCAGTCCCAGACGGTGATCGTCTCGCTGATGAAGGGCATCGAGACACACACCCACCTACGGGCCAGCGAGATCATCCGCGAGGTGACCGGCGTGCCCGCCGAGCGGGTCGTGGTGCTGTCCGGCCCGAACCTGGCCCGGGAGATCATGGCCCGGCAGCCCGCGGCCGCCACCATCGCCTGCTCCGACGAAGACGCCGCTCAGCGTTTCCAGACGGCCTGCCACACCCCCTACTTCCGGCCCTACACCTCCACCGACGTGATCGGCTGCGAGATGGGCGGCGCGCTGAAGAACGTCATCGCGCTCGCCGTCGGCATCGCCACCGGCATGGGCCTGGGCCACAACGCCACCGCCCTGATCATGACCAGGGGGCTCGCGGAGAGCATGCGTCTGGCCGCCGCGATGGGCGCGCAGCCCACCACCCTCGCCGGGCTGTCCGGCATGGGCGACCTGGTGGCCACCTGCTCCTCACCGCTCTCCCGCAACCGCACCTTCGGCACCCACCTCGGCAACGGCCTGAGCCTCGCCGAGGCCGCCAACGCGACCAGGCAGACCACCGAGGGCGTCAAGAGCGCTGAGGCGATCCTCGAGCTTGCCCGCGCCCACGGCGTCGACATGCCGATCACGACCGTGGTCACCGCCGTCCTGCACGGCAAGGCCACGCTCGGCGAGGCCGCCGCCGCACTGATGCAGCGGCCCCCCAAGCCCGAGTAGCGGCCCGCCACCACCTTGTCCCTCCCGCCCGGAGGTTTCCCTGTCATGCCCGCAGACGTACTGTCCGCTGCCCAACTCGCCGTCACCGCAGCCGTGGTGGCTGGGATGGCTACCGGCTTCACCCGCAGGCCCGGCCGCTGGATGCGCTACCCGCTGTTCTCCCGGGCCACGTTCGTGATCGTCACGCTCACTGGTACCAAGGGCGACCGGACCGAGTCCGTCAATCCGTACGCGTTCCTCTCACCAGGGACGTTCCTGCTGCCCCCGCCCCAGCTCCAGACGGTCATCGACCACCTGATGCGCACCGGCCGCTACGACCGGATCGAGGGAGACGGCCGGGTCCTATCCGTCAACGGCGAGCAGCCCATCGAGGTGAGGGACAGCCGTGTGGTTCTTTGACGCCCTCGCGTCCGGCTTCCGCAGCCCGACCGATCCCGGACGACTAAAGCTGTTCCGCATCGCCTACGGCAGCGTCCTGGCCCTGCGGTTCGCCCTCTCCTTCGGACAGGGAGGCTGGAGCCGCTTCGCACCCGGATCGCTCAGCCTGCGCCTCGCCCAGCAGCGCTTCGGCCCGCGCCGCAGCCGTCTGCTCGCCGGCGTCTACCGGCCCGCCCTGATCGTCCGCACGGCCGCCGCCGTCATCCTGGCCGCAGGGATCGCCCCGCGCCTCACGCTGCTGCTCGTGCTGGCCGGGACCGCGATGGAACTCCTCTACCTCAAGAGCCCCGCCGCCGTGCGCTTCACCCTCCTGACCGGCGCGTGCCTGATGGTCGCCGGAGATCTCGGCCACGGCCTAACCATCGAACATCATCCCAGCACGGCCAACACCTGGGCCCAAATCCTTCTCGCGCTCGTGACCGCCGACCTCTACTGGAACAGCGCCGTGCAGAAGATCCGCTCCGTCCAGTTCCGCACCGGCCTCTACCTCGCCCAGTGGATGTATGCCTACACCCAGCTGAAGGACCAGCTTCCGTACCGCCGCCAGAACGCCATCCCCGGCGTCGTCCTACGACACACAAGCAACCTCACCCCCCGTGACATCCGCCTGTGGCGCCTGGTCGCCGCCGCCGTCATCACCGCCGAGATCGTGCTGCCCATCGTGCTGTTGATCCCACAGACCACGCCGTACGCCGTCGCAGCCGGCATCACCCTGCACGCGGCGTTCACCCTCCTCAAGCCGCGCCAGCTTCTGACGTTCTCCGGCCTCACGGTCGGCTCCTACCTCGCATTCGCGGGTTGACCCTGGCGCAGGGATCACGGCCCCCGCGGGGGCGGCTTGCAGGAGGGCCGTACCAGCTGTTTCCTGGCTTCTGCCTGGCCCTGCGCAAGCGCCTGGACGGGTTCTACAGCGGGTCGCCCTCCTCGGTGACGACCTCGCGGTCGACGACCCACTTGCGGATGATCCGGCGCGTCCCGTCGTCCTCGACGGCGACGAACTGGACGACGACGGCGGGGTCGTGGGTGTAGAGCCCGACGCACTTCTTGTACATGGCGCGGGCGGGGGCGGGGTTGTCCCTCCAGTCGCCGGTGACACCCGGGCCGTCCTCCACGAATTGGAGGACGGCCCGGTACAGCATCATCGCCCGTCCCCGTCGGCCGGGCCAGACTCGTCGGCGAAGGGGCTCGGGGAGTGGGCGACGACGTCCGGGTGCAGGCCGGGTGCGATCTCTTCGAGGTCGGGGTGGGTGGCGGCGACCTCGCGCAGCAGCCGGGTGAAGGTGACGTGATCGAGACCGCGGCCGGTGCGGGAGAGGAGCAGCGGGCCCTCGGTCTCGGTGGAGTGCGGGGCCTTGTGGGTGCGCACCGGCAGGTACTCGTCCAGCGCCCACACCAGGGGTCGGGGGATGGGGGTGAGCGGGCCGACGGCGGAGGCGCTGTTGTTCTTGACCGGCAGTCTCCAGGTGGGACCGGCCTGGTTGTCGCGTTGGACGTACTGCATGACGGCCGCGACGGACTGGCCCGGGCGCAGGCCTGCGAGGGTCATGTAGGCGGCGAGGCGGGCCCGTTCGGGGTGCGGGCCGCGGTAGCGGTCGGCGGCGGTGCGCAGCGCGTCGGTCTGGAACCGGGTGAGGGTCTCACGTGCGGCCGGCGGGGTGGGCCCGGCGAGCGCGCGGCGGGGCGGGAGGTTCCAACGGGCGGCGCCGAGGTCGTCCTCGCAGTGGGCGTAGTACGAGCGGACGGCGGAGACGGCGCGGCCGCGGGAGGTGGCGGCGAGCGGGGTGCCGTCGAAGGCAGTGAGGCGTGCGGCCCAGTCCTGGATGTGTAGGGGCTCGAAGTGCCAGACGAGACCGCCGATGTAGGTGAACCAGTCCTGCTTCCAGCCGGGCGGGGCGTCGATCCCGGCGAGGTAGAGGCCGTAACGGTACTTGGTGTCCTCGTCCCAGACGCGCCCGATGACCTGCTGGCCGTCGGGCCGGACGTACGATCCGGCGAGCCAGCCGTGCAGGATCGCGTAGGGGTCCGGGGCCTGGGTCTGGGAGTCCATCCCGTCACTCTACGAATCGGGCGTGCTGTCCCGGTCCGGGAGTCCCGGGTCGTCCTGCTGCAGCAGGTCACCGTCAGGGAGCAGATCACCCTGCCGCAGGAAGGCGGCCATCCACAGAACTCCCTCCACGAACCCGTCCCTGTGCTCGGGGGACGCGGCGGCCATGTTGCTCGCCTGGTACCGCTCGGCATAACCGTCGGCCCACCGGGCGACTGTCAGATGGTTGCGATAGATGTCGGCATACGGGCCAGTAAGCGCCGCGGCTGCCCTTTCAGGGCGCCAGTCGATCTCTGTCTTGTCGAAGTCGAGGAGCTGCTTGTCGTTCTCGTCCATGCCTGAAAGCTAGCCGTCAGGCAGCCGGAAACGGCTCATCCTCCGGCCGCGGGTCGGGACTGCGCACGGCCGTATCCGTAGAAGCACTGAACTTTAAGGAACAGACTGGTGCCCCTTCTGCTCTTACGACGAGACCAGCGAGCCGGGCCGCCCCGCGACATCATCAAATGCACCGTCGAACCCGCCCTGCCACCCGAGGACTGGGACCTGAGCTGGGGCCAGGGCCCGCTGTATGAGGTCGCCTACCTCTCCTGCGGCCACACCCTCGCCGAGCTTTGCGAGTTTCGGCGGCTCCCACGCTCCACTCTCCGAAAGGACTTCCCAATCATGAGGTCAAGCCGCCGCCGTGACGGGAGGTGAACCTTGGTAGCACTGTCCGTCACGGATCATCGCCCACAGGACATTGAGGCGTCGGCGGGCGAGGGCCAGCAGAGCCTGCTTGTGTCCTTTCCCCTCGCTCCTCTTGCGCTGGTAGTACGCCTTCGAGGCGGGACAGGTGGTAGTGCTGACCATCGCCGACAGGTACATGCTCCGCAGCAGTCCACGGTGGTAACGCCTGGGTCTGCGCAGGTTGCCGCTGACGCGGCCGGAGTCGCGTGGCCTGGGCGCCAGGCCGGCGAAGCCGGCCAGCCGATCGGCGCTGCCGAAGGCGTCCATGTCACCGCCGGTCGCGGCGATGAACTCGGCACCGAGCTTGGGGCCCATGCCGGGCAGACTGCGGATCACCTCAGCGTGCGGATGCTCGCGAAACTTGGCCTCGATCAGGGCGTCGAGCTCGGCGATCTCCTCATCGAGGGACATCACCCCCTTCGCGAGGCGGACCACCATGGCGGCGGCCAGCGTCTCGCCAGGCAGGGCCGTCAGCTGCGCCTGGGCAGCCTCCACAGCCGTTTTCGCAAGTGCGGCGGCGCCGCGGACCTTGCGGTTCTTCAGCCAGGTCTCGATCCGCTTCGCGCCGGCGCGGCGGATCGCGGCCGGGGTCTGGTAGCCGGTCAGCAACATCACCGGCCCTTTGTTGGTCAGCTCAAGCGAGCGTTCCAACGCGGGGAAGATCTCCAGCAGTTGAGCGCGGAGACGGTTGATCTGCCGGGTGCGGTCGAAGACCACGTCCAGGCGCCGGGTAGTGAGCGTGCGCAGGTCAATGGCGATCTCGTCGCCGGGCCTCAGCAGGCCGAGATCACGTCGGACGCGGGCCTGGTCGGCGATGACGAAGGCGTCCTTCGCGTCAGTCTTGCCCTCGCCTTTGTAGGTGGCCGATGCTCGGTGGACCGCGAGGCCGGTGAGGTAGGCCATCGGCTGGCCGTGGCTGAGCAGCAGGCCGATCAGCAGGGCGGCCCCGCCGTGGTTGAGGTCGACGGCCCACAGCACGTCGGTGGATATCTCCAGGACGTCGCCGATGAGCTGAAGCAGCTCGGTCTCGTCGTTCAGGACCCGGCGGGACAGCAGCCGCTCGCCGTCCGCGTTGATCACCACGCAGTGGTGATGCGTCTTGCCGATGTCCACTCCGGCCCAGATCTCGGGCACGTTCCCTCCGCCAGCTCGTCGTCACATCGATCCCGCAGACGACCTCGCCGACGTTGTCCTACAGCAGCGATCGAGTCGCGTCTCCCAATTGGCGGTCGAGTCGTCGCGGGGCTCCGGGCGGCCAAGTCCTTTGAGCCATCCAAACGGCGCCCACCATGCAGCCATACCCAGAACCCCTGGGCCCTCCGATCCTACGAATGACCGGATCAGACCCACGTCTTGAAAGGTAGGAC
>NZ_NEUB01000719.1 GCF_002910825.1 Streptomyces sp. SM1
GAAGGCCGCCATGAGCCGGTGGTGTGTCGTACGGCGGTACTCCCGGCCGGTGTCCCCAGGGAGGGGCCCCGGTCGCTCACGTCCGCGTGAGGCGCCGTGAAGGGCCTCCACGGGGCTGCGCGGGGCGCCGACGGGGCGCGGGCGGGCCGCCAACACTCCGCATGGGCGGCACAATTCGGACAATCGGGTGATCTTGGTTCGGGGTGCGAAATGCGTGTGAGGGCGCACGAGATCCCGGGGGTCGCCCGTGCCGGGCGTACCGGTCCGGGGGCGTCATGCCAGGCACACGAGGACCGGCGCGCGGCGCGGAAGGCGCGGCGCGGAAGGCGCGGCGCGGAAGGCGCCGGAGGGCCGGTGGTGCGCGGTGGACGAGGGAGGGCCGCTGCCCCGGCGGCAGCGGCCCTTCAGCCCGTACGGGCGCGACTCGGCGCCCGCGTGAGGAGCGTGCGGCTCAGAGCACGCGCACGGCACCCGACGCGGGGTAGCCGGACAGATCCTGGATGACGACACCCTTGGCGGAGTTGGCGGCGTCCAGGTACTGGCCGTCACCGATGTAGACGCCCACGTGGTACGCGGATCCCTTGCCGCCCCAGTACAGGATGTCGCCGACCTGGATCTGCGACAGCGGGATGTCGGTGCCGACCATCGACTGGTCCTGCGAGACGCGCGGCAGGTCCACGCCGACCTGCTTGAACGCGGCCTGCACCAGGCTCGAGCAGTCCCAGGCGTTGGGGCCCGTGGCGCCCATGACGTAGGCGTCGCCCACCTGCGCCTTGAGGAACGAGATGACCGATCCGACGCTGCCACTGGCGGGCGCGGAGGCCGTCGTGGCCGTGGAGGCGGAGGTCGTGGTGAGGACGGTGCGCTCGGCGTCTCGCGAGGCGCGCTCGGCGGCGGCCTTGCGGGCCTCCTCCGCGGCCTTCTTCTTCGCCTCGGCCTTCTCCTTGGCCTCGGCGAGGTCCGCCTTGGCCTCCTTGGCGGCCTTCGCGGCGGCCGCGTCGCGCTCGGCCCGCAGCTGGTAGTTCGCGGCGGCCTGCTGGGTCGCGTCCGCGGACTGGGCGACCTGGGCGGCCAGGTCGGCCGTCAGGGTGGGCAGTTCGAGGGTCTGCGTCACCGGCTCGGCAGCGTTCGCCGAACCCGACGCCCCGGCCACTGCCAGGGTGCTGAGGACGCCACCGGCAACTCCGGCCCGCATCGCCATCGTGGACGACGCGGTACGGCGGGGCTTCCGGTGGCTGCGTATGTGAGCGGTGTGGGACATGGGAACAACCGGTACCAGGGGCTCCTTCATATCCACAAGGAACGTGTGCTCCGCCACAGTTGTTCAACGGAGGGCCCGAATCCCGGGAAAGTCGCCCCCTATTGACGCCGTAACGGACATTGCGGGCGTCCGTGATCAGCCCTTGATCACGCACTTTCATCGTTACGTCCGAATTGCCCCGCGCCTACCACTGGTTGGATTGGTTGGCCAACCCCTCTTCTCATCCGGCCCTCATGGATGTGACGCACGTCACGCAACGGATGCCCCCGTGGTTGCGTCCGGCGGACCGCTCGGCGCCCCGGGCGGCCGGCGGGCGCTCCGGGCGGTCGGCGGCGGTGCCGTCGCGCACCGGCGGGCAGGACGGTGGCTGAATGTGACCGGATCGTGACCCGCCGACTTCGTGAACGCGTGCACACGTCCACACCGCGCCCGGCGCTCCCTCCGACGTGTGAACGCGGCCTCTATCAAGAGATCAGGTCCAGCACCAATTTGCCTGTGAAGGAAGCGCCTTGATAGGGGGGTGGAGCCCTCTGAGCTGCACCGACCGGTCAAAATGTCACCTTTGGTGATCGCGCGGACGCTTGGCGTGCGAAGATCACCGCTCATCCGACTTCATGATCGTTCGTCAGGTGGTGGAGATCACAAAGCTTGTGTAATACCCCGTGTCGCAGATCACAGACCCTCGGGCATAGGATGCGGAGCGGTTGGGCTTGTGACCTGCTTCACATGTTCTCGATCTTCGCCGGGGCGGGCGTGGTTCGTGGGGCTGTTGGGGCCGGCGGGAGTCCGATGCACGACTCCCCGAGGGGCTCGGATTCGCCCCCGGGGGGAGCCCATGCAGTCAATGCCGACTGAGAGGAGCGAGGAGCGGTGAACGCGTATGCGCCCATCCTCGTACTGGGAGCCCTCGGGGCAGGCTTTGCGATCTTCTCCGTGGTCATGGCCACGCTGATCGGTCCGAAGCGGTACAACCGCGCCAAGCTCGAGGCTTACGAGTGCGGTATCGAGCCGACCCCCACGCCGGCCGGCGGCGGGCGCTTCCCCATCAAGTACTACCTGACGGCGATGCTCTTCATCATTTTCGATATCGAGATCGTCTTCCTCTACCCCTGGGCCGTCACCTTCGACGCCCTGGGGATCTTCGGGCTCGTGGAGATGTTGCTCTTCGTGCTCACCGTCTTCGTCGCGTACGCGTACGTATGGCGGCGCGGCGGCCTGGAATGGGACTGAGGGGCCAATAGTCATGGGACTCGAAGAAAAGCTGCCGAGCGGATTCCTGCTGACCACCGTCGAGCAGGCCGCGGGCTGGGTGCGCAAGTCGTCCGTCTTTCCCGCCACGTTCGGCCTCGCCTGCTGTGCCATCGAGATGATGACCACCGGCGCCGGCCGCTACGACCTGGCGCGCTTCGGCATGGAGGTCTTCCGCGGCTCACCGCGGCAGGCCGACCTCATGATCGTCGCCGGGCGGGTCAGCCAGAAGATGGCGCCGGTGCTGCGGCAGGTCTACGACCAGATGCCGAATCCCAAGTGGGTGATCTCCATGGGGGTCTGCGCCTCCTCGGGCGGCATGTTCAACAACTACGCGATCGTCCAGGGTGTCGACCACGTCGTCCCGGTCGACATCTACCTCCCCGGCTGTCCGCCCCGCCCCGAGATGCTGCTGGACGCGATTCTCAAGCTCCACGAGAAGATCCAGAACTCCAAGCTCGGCGTGAACGCCGAGGAGGCGGCCCGCGAGGCGGAGGAGGCGGCGCTCAAGGCCCTGCCCACCATCGAGATGAAGGGGCTGCTGCGATGAGCGACGCGAACGACACCGCGGGTGACGGCGCGAACCCCGAGAAGGACCTCTCCGCGGAGAACCTCCCCGGCCAGCGCGGCCAGGGCGGCGAGGAGATCCGCGTCCAGCGCGGCATGTTCGGCGCCAACAACGGCGGCGACACCTCCGGATACGGCGGGCTGGTCCGCTCGGTCCGCCTTCCGGGACCGGCGACCCGCCCCTACGGCGGCTGGTTCGACGAGGTCGCCGACGAACTCGAGGGCGCCCTGGAGGAGCAGGACCTGCTCCCCGGCAACGTCATCGAGAAGACGGTCGTCGACCGCGGCGAACTCACCTTCCACATCGAACGCGAGCACCTGGTCCGCGTGGCGAAGACTCTGCGCGACGACCCCGCCCTGCGCTTCGAGCTGTGCACCGGCGTCAGCGGCGTGCACTACCCGGACGACAAGGGCCGCGAGCTGCACGCCGTCTACCACCTGCGCTCGATCACCCACAACCGGCTGATCCGTCTCGAAGTCAGCGCCCCCGACGCCGACCCGCACATTCCGTCGCTGTTCTCGGTCTATCCCACGAACGACTGGCACGAGCGCGAGACGTACGACTTCTTCGGCATCGTCTTCGACGGTCACCCGGCCCTGACGCGGATCATGATGCCGGACGACTGGCAGGGCTTCCCGCAGCGCAAGGACTACTCCCTCGGCGGCATCCCCGTCGAATACAAGGGCGCCCAGATCCCGGCTCCGGACCAGCGGAGGTCGTACTCGTGAACACCCCGCACGCATCCCCTCGCGAGACCACCGAGGGAACCGTCTACACCGTCACCGGCGGCGACTGGGACGAGGTCGTCGAGAGCGCGGCCCGGACCGACGACGAGCGCATCGTCGTCAACATGGGCCCGCAGCACCCGTCCACCCACGGAGTGCTCCGGCTGATCCTGGAGATCGACGGCGAGACGGTCACCGAGGCCCGCTGCGGCATCGGCTACCTCCACACCGGCATCGAGAAGAACCTCGAGTACCGGACGTGGACGCAGGGCACCACGTTCGTGACGCGCATGGACTACCTGACGCCGTTCTTCAACGAGACGGCGTACTGCCTCGGCGTGGAGAAGCTCCTCGGCATCGAGGACCAGGTGCCCGACCGGGCCTCGATCATCAGGGTGCTCCTGATGGAGCTGAACCGGCTCTCCTCCCACCTGGTGTGCATCGCCACCGGCGGCATGGAGCTCGGCGCCACCACGATCATGATCTACGGGTTCCGCGACCGTGAACTGATCCTCGACATCTTCGAGCTCATCACGGGCCTGAGGATGAACCACGCGTACGTCCGCCCCGGCGGGCTCGCCCAGGACCTGCCGCCCGGCGCGGTGGACCGGATCCGCGAGTTCGTGAAGACGATGCGCAAGAACCTCCCGGAGTACGACAAGCTCGCCACCGGGAACCCCATCTTCAAGGCCCGTATGCAGGACGTCGGCTACCTGGACCTGGCCGGCTGCATGGCGCTGGGCGCCACCGGCCCGGTCCTGCGCTCCACCGGGCTCCCGCACGACCTGCGCAAGACCCAGCCGTACTGCGGATACGAGACCTACGACTTCGAGATCCCGACCGCGGACACCTGTGACTCCTACGGCCGGTTCCTGATCCGGCTGGAGGAGATGCGCCAGTCGCTGCACATCGTCGAGCAGTGCCTGGACCGGCTCCAGCCCGGTCCGGTCATGGTCGCCGACAAGAAGATCGCCTGGCCCGCCCAGCTCGCCCTGGGACCGGACGGACTGGGCAACTCCCTCGACCACATCAAGCAGATCATGGGCACCTCCATGGAGGCCCTGATCCACCACTTCAAGCTGGTCACCGAGGGCTTCCGCGTCCCGCCGGGCCAGGTGTACACGGCGGTCGAGTCGCCCAAGGGCGAGCTCGGGGTGCATGTCGTCTCCGACGGCGGCACCCGCCCCTACCGGGTCCACTTCCGTGACCCGTCCTTCACCAACCTGCAGGCCATGGCGGCGATGTGCGAGGGCGGCCAGGTCGCCGACGTCATCGTCGCCGTCGCGTCCATCGACCCCGTGATGGGAGGCGTCGACCGGTGACCACCTCATCTTCCGAGCGGTCCGACCGTGGCGTCAGCCTGGGCATGCCCCAACTGCCCGCACCCGCCTACCCGGACGACGTCCGGGCCCGGCTCGAGACCGACGCGCGCGAGGTCATCGCCCGCTACCCGGACTCCCGGTCCGCCCTCCTGCCGCTGCTGCACCTCGTGCAGTCGGAGGAGGGGCATGTCACCCGCACCGGGATGCAGTTCTGCGCGGACATGCTGGACCTGACCACGGCCGAGGTGACCGCGGTCGCCACCTTCTACACCATGTACCGGCGCCGGCCGAGCGGCGACTACCAGGTCGGGGTGTGCACCAACACCCTGTGCGCCGTCATGGGCGGCGACGCGATCTTCGAGGAGCTCCAGGAGCACCTGGGCGTGGGCAACGGCGGGACCACCGACGACGGCAAGGTCACGCTGGAGCACATCGAGTGCAACGCGGCCTGCGACTTCGCGCCCGTGGTGATGGTGAACTGGGAGTTCTTCGACAACCAGACGCCCGAGAGCGCCAAGGGCATGGTCGACGACCTGCGGGCCGGCCGCCCGGTCGCGCCCACCCGGGGGGCTCCCCTGTGCACCTTCAAGGAGACCGCCCGCATCCTGGCCGGTTTCCCCGACGGGCGCGAGGGAGCCGTCGAGGCCACCGGAGGCGCCGGACACGCCTCCCTGATCGGCCTGAAGCTGGCCAAGGGAGAGGCCGCACCCGCCCGTGTGGTGCACCCGCGGGGTGAGACGCCCCGGGACACACCGCCGCACGAGCCGTCACCCGCCGAGCACCTCAGTTCGCACGACGCGCCGCAGGACACGTCGGCCTCCGACCCGGCCCACCCGTCGGGACCGGTCGCCGAGGAGGGGGAGTGATGACCTTGGCACCCGAACTCAAGGACATGAGCCCGGAAAAGCTGCTCGCACCCGTGCTGTCGGCCTTCTGGGACGAGGACAGGTCCTGGACGCTGGACGTCTACCAGAGGCACGAGGGATACGAGGGGCTGCGCAAGGCGCTCGCCATGTCACCGGACGACGTCATCGCGTACGTCAAGGAATCCGGTCTGCGCGGGCGCGGCGGTGCCGGCTTCCCCACGGGAATGAAATGGCAGTTCATTCCCCAGGGTGACGGCAAGCCTCACTATCTTGTTGTCAACGCCGACGAGTCGGAGCCCGGAACGTGCAAGGACATTCCGCTCCTCTTCGCGAACCCGCACAGCCTCATCGAGGGCATCGTCATCGCCTGCTATGCGATCAGGTCTTCCCATGCCTTCATCTATCTGCGTGGTGAAGTCGTCCCCGTGTTGCGGCGGTTGCACGAGGCCGTGCGCGAGGCCTACGCGGCCGGCCTGCTCGGCGAGAACATCCTGGGCAGCGGACTCGACCTCACACTCACCGTGCACGCGGGTGCGGGCGCGTACATCTGCGGTGAGGAGACCGCGCTGCTGGACTCGCTCGAAGGCCGCCGGGGACAACCGCGGCTCCGTCCCCCCTTTCCTGCCGTCGCGGGCCTCTACGCGTGCCCGACTGTGGTGAATAACGTCGAGTCGATCGCGTCGGTTCCCGCCATCATGAACCGGGGCAAGGAATGGTTCCGCTCGATGGGGAGCGAGAAGTCGCCCGGCTTCACTCTCTATTCCCTCAGCGGGCACGTCACGAACCCCGGACAATACGAAGCGCCCCTCGGAATCACCCTGCGCCAGCTGCTCGAGATGAGCGGCGGGATGCGCCAGGGCCACCGGCTGAAGTTCTGGACGCCGGGCGGCTCCTCGACACCGCTGCTCACCGACGAGCATCTCGACGTCCCCCTCGACTACGAGGGAGTGGGCGCCGCGGGTTCCATGCTCGGCACGAAAGCCCTGCAGTGCTTCGACGAGACCACCTGCGTCGTCCGCGCCGTCACCCGCTGGACCGAGTTCTACGCCCACGAGTCCTGCGGAAAGTGCACCCCCTGCCGGGAGGGCACGTACTGGCTGGTCCAGCTGATGCGGGACATCGAGGCCGGCAAGGGGCAGATGTCCGACCTCGACAAGCTGAACGACATCGCCGACAACATCAACGGCAAGGCCTTCTGCGCCCTCGGTGACGGGGCGGCCTCGCCGATCTTCTCCTCGCTGAAGCACTTCCGCGAGGAGTACGAGCAGCACATCACGGGCCGTGGCTGCCCGTTCGACCCGGCCAAGTCCACGGCCTGGGCCGACCGTACGGAGGTGCACGCATGACTGTGACCACCAACGCTCCCTCCGGCGGGGGAGAGGCGGCGGTTCCGCCCGAGGACCTCGTCACGCTGACGATCGACGGCGCCGAGCTCAGCGTGCCCAAGGGCACCCTGGTCATCCGGGCCGCCGAGGAGCTCGGCATCGAGATCCCCCGGTTCTGCGACCACCCGCTGCTCGCCCCGGCCGGCGCCTGCCGCCAGTGCATCGTCGAGGTCGAGGGCCAGCGCAAGCCCATGGCCTCCTGCACCATCACCTGCACCGACGGCATGGTGGTGAAGACCCAGCTGACCTCACCCGTCGCCGAGAAGGCCCAGCAGGGGATGCTGGAGTTCCTCCTCATCAACCACCCGCTGGACTGCCCGGTCTGCGACAAGGGCGGCGAGTGCCCGCTGCAGAACCAGTCGATGTCGCACGGCCACGCCGACTCCCGCTTCGACGGCAAGAAGCGCACCTACGAGAAGCCCGTCCCGATCTCCACCCAGGTGCTGCTCGACCGCGAGCGGTGCGTGCTGTGCGCCCGCTGCACCCGGTTCTCCAACCAGATCGCGGGCGACCCGATGATCGAGCTGCTCGAGCGGGGCGCGCTCCAGCAGGTCGGCACCGGCGAGGGCGACCCCTTCGAGTCGTACTTCTCCGGCAACACCATCCAGATCTGCCCGGTCGGCGCGCTCACCTCGGCGGCCTACCGGTTCCGCGCCCGCCCCTTCGACCTGATCTCCTCGCCGTCGGTGTGCGAGCACTGCTCCGGCGGCTGCGCCACCCGCACCGACCACCGGCGCGGCAAGGTCATGCGGCGGCTGGCCGGCAACGACCCCGAGGTCAACGAGGAGTGGATCTGCGACAAGGGACGCTTCGGGTTCCGCTACGCGCAGCTGCGGGACCGTCTCGGCACACCGCTGGTCCGCAATCCGGAAGGTGAGCTGGAGCCGGCGTCCTGGCCCGACGCGCTGCAGATCGCGGCCCAGGGGCTGCTGGCCTCGCGGGGCCGTACGGGTGTGCTGACCGGTGGCCGGCTCACCGTCGAGGACTCCTACGCGTACAGCAAGTTCGCGCGCGTGGCGCTCGACACCAACGACATCGACTTCCGCGCGCGCGTGCACAGCGGCGAGGAGGCGGACTTCCTCGCCGCGCGGGTCGCGGGACGGGGCCGTGACCTCGACCGTACGGGCGTCACGTACACCTCGCTGGAGAAGGCGCCCGCCGTTCTCCTGGTCGGGTTCGAGTCCGAGGAGGAGGCGCCCGGCGTCTTCCTGCGGCTGCGCAAGGCCTGGCGGGGACACGGGCAGAAGACCTTCGCCCTGGCCACGCACGCCACGCGGGGACTGGAGAAGGCCGGCGGCACCCTGCTGCCGGCGGCTCCGGGCACCGAGACCGAATGGCTGGACGCGCTGTCGAGCGGCGTCGGTCTGGAGGGCGACGGG
>NZ_NEUB01000720.1 GCF_002910825.1 Streptomyces sp. SM1
GTCGCGACCGCCGAAGCGTGCGACGCCCCCGAAGCATCCGAAGTCACTGTGACCCCCCTGCCTGTTGCCGGCCCCGTCGGCCGGACGACCGCGGTCAGCTAACAGGAACCGCCCGCCGCCCGGCCAGCCCTCCGTGACGCACCTCGCACCCTGGCCGGCCCACTTCGCCAGAACGGCACACGACGGAACATAAAAGCCCCCGTGTGCGTCTCTAGTGCAGCGGGGATTCGGTAAAGCGTCCGTCAAAGCGGGCACAAGGCGACCACAGACGCTGTAATCGCAGGAACACCCCGCGTGCACGTGCATCTGCCCATGCATATGCACTTGAACAAAGCTATGATCCCGGTCAGTTGACCACTGCATCAATGGCCACACCAGCCAGTGCACCAGCGGGGAGTGACCTGTGGACCACGACGTGTACGACGGTGACGTGTACGACGGTGCCGGCGCGCCCTGCGTGCCCGGTGCGTACAACGGCATGGCGGCCACCACGCTGGACGGCGTGGCCTGGCAGAAGAGCCGGCACAGCAACTCGCAGGGGTCCTGCGTGGAGTTCGCCCGGCTGCCCGGCGGGGACGTGGCGGTGCGCAACTCCCGCTTCCCCGACGGTCCCGCGCTCGTCTACACCCGCGCGGAGATCGAGGCGATGCTGCTGGGCGTGAAGGACGGCGAGTTCGACCACCTGGTCGCCGGCTGACGCGTCCCGGGCGGCGTACGGCGCCGCCGGGGACGGGGCGTCCGCGCCCCCGGGTGTGCCGGAAGGGACCCGGGGTGCTCAGGAGGCGGTGACGCGCGTAGAACCGCGGCGCTCGTGTCCACCGCGGTTCGTCATACGCCGGGTGCCGCCCCTTCCGGGGACCGGGGGAGCCGGAACAGCGCCCAGACCACCTTGCCGCTGAGCGCCCCCGTCATCGGGTGCCAGCCCCAGCCGTCGCTGAAGGAGTCGACCAGGAACAGCCCGCGGCCGGACTCCGCGGAGAAGTCCTCGGAGTCCCGGGCGACGGGGCTGTCGTCACTGGGGTCGCGCACCGCGCACACCAGCCGCTCCGGCCAGCGCAGCAGATGCAGCCGCACCGGCGGTTCCTGTGGTGTCAGCCGCGGGGCCCCGGCGGGCAGCGCGTGCCGCAGGGCGTTGGTGACCAGCTCGGAGACGACCAGGCACGCGTCGTCGAAACGGTCGCCCAGGTCCCACTGGTCCAGCGTCTTGCGGGTGAACTGCCGTGCCTCGCGGACCGCTTCGTAGCGGGCGGGGAGGGCGCAGGAGGCGGCGTCGGAGGCGGCCGCGAGGTTCAGCGGAGGAAGGCCCTGCCGTAACGGCTCGAGCATGGTCGATCCATTCGTCCCCATGCGAGGCACTCCCGGGATTTCGCGGTCTTAGCGAGCGGCGGTGGTGCGGAGACCATGGTTTCGGATGCGTACAGCAGATGCAAGGGCAGATGCACGTGCAGTTGACCGGAATCAGCCTGCCCGTACTGGTTTGTTGGCCAATTTTTCCGTCATCTTCCTGTCCGCTCCTGGCTGTTCTCATGCCTACCCCCGCTCCCTCGAGGCCCGTTCGTGCCGCATGTCGACCGGATTCCTCGGGCGCGATTCCGTTTCCGTAACCGGACGAGTACTGCTCGAAGTGTTTTAGTGGCAGACTGCGGGCCCTGAAGACGTTGGGGAGGCTGGCGAACGTGAGCGCGGGAGAGCCGGGATCGGTGGTGCGGCGCATGCTGCTCGGATCACAACTCAGGCGACTGCGTGAGGCGCGGGGGATCACGCGCGAGGCGGCGGGCTACTCGATCCGCGCCTCCGAATCGAAGATCAGCCGGATGGAGCTGGGCCGGGTGAGCTTCAAGACCAGGGACGTCGAGGACCTGCTGACGCTGTACGGCATCTCGGACGAGCAGGAGCGGGCCTCGCTGGTCTCCCTCGCCAAGGAGGCCAACGTCGCGGGCTGGTGGCACAGTTACTCGGACGTGCTGCCCAGCTGGTTCCCGACCTATGTGGGCCTGGAGGGCGCGGCCTCGCTGCTGCGCGCGTACGAGGTGCAGTTCGTGCACGGTCTGCTGCAGACCGAGGAGTACGCCCGCGCGGTGGTGCGGCGCGGCATGAAGAGCGCCGGCGACGCCGACGTCGAGCGGCGGGTGGCCCTGCGCCTGGAGCGTCAGAAGTACCTGGTCGCCGAGAGGGCCCCGGAGTTCCACGTCGTCCTCGACGAGGCCGCCCTGCGCCGGCCGTACGGCGACCGCGCGGTGATGCGCGGGCAGCTCCAGCACCTCATCGACGTCTCCGAGCGGCCCAACGTCCGGCTGCAGGTGGTGCCGTTCAGCCTCGGCGGCCACTCCGGGGAGTCGGGCTCGTTCACCATCCTCAGCTTCCCCGAGTCCGATCTGTCGGACGTCGTGTACATGGAGCAGCTCACCAGCGCGCTGTATCTCGACAAGGCCGAGGACGTGGGCCAGTACGAGAAGGCGCTCAAGGAGCTCCAGCACGACAGCCCGGGGCCGTCGGAGAGCCGGGATCTTCTCCGAGGGCTGCTGCAGCTCTCCTGAGTCGGCGCAACGGCCCCAACTCGCTTGAAACGCAAGTACGATGACATGTGATCAGACCGTTGAGTTGATCAGTGCTCTGCTGATGCAGCAAGGGATCGAGGGATCACATGTCGTCGTACTTCACCGACCTGGCTCAGCAGTACATCGACGGTGAGTGGCGCCCGGGAACAGGCTCCTGGGACATCATCGACTTCAATCCGTACGACGACGAGAAGCTCGCGTCGATCACCATAGCCACGGTCGACGAGGTCGATCAGGCGTACCGGGCGGCCGCCCGCGCGCAGAAGCAGTGGGCGGCGACCAACCCGTACGCCCGCCGCGCGGTGTTCGAGAAGGCCCTCGGGCTGGTCGAGGAGCGCGAGGAGGAGATCGCCGAGGCGATCGTCGCCGAGCTCGGCGGTACGCGCCTGAAGGCGGCCTTCGAACTGCACCTCGCCAAGGAGTTCCTGCGCGAGGCGGTCCATCTGGCGCTGCGTCCCGAGGGCCGGATCATTCCCTCGCCGGTGGACGGCAAGGAGAACCGCGTCTACCGCGTGCCGGTCGGGGTCGTGGGCGTGATCAGCCCCTTCAACTTCCCGTTCCTGCTGTCGCTGAAGTCGGTCGCCCCCGCGCTCGCGCTCGGCAACGGCGTCGTCCTCAAGCCGCACCAGAACACGCCGATCGTCGGCGGTGCCCTGGTCGCGAAGCTCTTGGAGGACGCGGGACTGCCCGGCGGCCTGCTGAACGTGCTGATCACCGACATCGCGGAGATCGGCGACGCCTTCCTCGAGCACCCCGTCCCGAAGGTCATCTCCTTCACCGGCTCGGACGCGGTCGGCCGTCATGTGGCCACCGTCTGCGCCTCCCTCTTCAAGCGTTCCGTGCTCGAACTCGGCGGCAACAGCGCCCTGGTGGTCCTCGACGACGCCGACCTCGACTACGCCGTCGACGCGGCCGTGTTCAGCCGGTACGTCCACCAGGGGCAGGTCTGCATGGCCGCCAACCGGGTGCTGGTCGACCGCGCGGTGGCCGACGAGTTCACCGAGAAGTTCGTCGCCAAGGTCAGGTCCCTGAAAGCCGGTGACCCGCGCGACCCGGAGACCGTCATCGGCCCGGTGATCAACTCCCAGCAGGCGGACGCCCTGACGGCGGTCGTCGAGCAGGCGCTCGCCGAGGGCGCCACCGCCCTGGTGCGCGGCGACCGCACCGACAACCTGGTCGAGCCGTCCGTGCTGGCCGGCCTGCCCGCGGACTCCGCCCTGCTCCGGCAGGAGGTCTTCGGCCCCGTCGCCTTCCTCGTGACGTTCGACGGCGAGGAGGAGGCCGTACGCCTCGTCAACGACACCCCGTACGGGCTGAGCGGCGCCGTGCACACCGGGAACATCGAGCGGGGCGTGAACTTCGCCAAGCGGATCGACACCGGCATGTTCCACGTGAACGACGGCACGGTGCACGACGAGCCGATCGTGCCCTTCGGCGGAGAGAAGCACTCGGGTATCGGCCGGCTCAACGGCGACACCATGCTGGACGCCTTCACCACGATGAAGTGGATCTCGGTCCAGCACGGGCGCAGCGGCTTCCCGTTCTGAGTGCCTTCGGGCCGAGTACGTCGAGTGGACATGCATCCATCTGCACACTAGGTGCATGTCTGCTACCGGGACTATTCGCAGTGCACCGGGCTTCAGCCCGGTGGTGAAGCGAATCTGAGAACTGCTCTGACCTCAGCCGTGTGCATGGATTGGCACTGTTCACCTCAACCCGGGTCAGAGCGGCCGGTTCTGCTGCTCGGTGTACTGCTTCACGATGCTGAGCGGTGCACCGCCGGCCGACCCGGCGAAGTACGAGCCGGACCACAGACGTTGTGCCCGCCAGTAATGGCGGACGAGGTCGGGGAACTCCTGACGGAGGCGTCGGGAGGACACGCCCTTGAGGGAGTTCACCAGCCTGGACACGGCGACCTTCGGCGGGAAGTTCACGAGGAGGTGGACGTGGTTGTTCTCGCCGTTGAACTCGACCAGCTCGGCCTCGAAGTCCTCGCACACGGCCCGCATGATTTCCTCGCACCGCGTCAGGTGCCGGTCGCCGAAGACGGAGTGCCGGTACTTCGTCACGAAAACCAAGTGGACGTGCATGCGGAAGATGCAGTGGCGACCTGTACGAACGTTCTCATCGATACCCATAAACCAACTGTGTAGCATGATCGGCGTGCAGCTTCGGTACAGCTTCCGCCTGTACCCGAGCGCCGGTCAGTGCAGCGCGTTGTCACGGGCGTTCGGGTGTGCGCGGGTGGTCTACAACGACGCGCTCCGCGCCCGGGAGACCGCCCGCAGCCAGGGGCTGCCGTTCCCCAAGACCGGGGACCTGTCGAAGGCGCTCATCACCGAGGCGAAGAACGCCCCGGAGCGGGCCTGGCTCGGCGAGGTCTCGGCGGTCGTCCTCCAGCAGTCGCTGCGCGACCTGGACACCGCGTACCGGAACTTCTTCGACGGGCTGAAGGGCAAGCGCCCGCGTATGGGTGCGCCCCGGTACAAGTCCCGCAAGGACACCCGGCAGTCCGTGCGGTTCACGGCGAACGCCCGCTGGTCGATCACACCTGGGCGGAAGCTGCGTCTGCCGAAGATCGGCGACCTGAAGGTCAAGTGGTCCCGATCCCTGCCCTCCACCCCGTCCACGGTGACCGTGGTCAAGGACAGTGCGGGCCGGTACTTCGCGAGCTTCGTCGTCGAGACCGGCCCCGGGGAACTGCTGCCGCAGTCGATGCCCGAGGTGGGCATCGACCTCGGGCTGGGGCACTTTGCGGTCCTCTCGGATGGGACGAAGGCCGACAGCCCGCGGTTCCTGCGCCGGGCCGCCAAGCGCCTCAAGAAGGCCCAGCGGGACCTGTCCCGCAAGGAGAAGGGCAGCAAGAACAGGGACAAGGCCAGGGTCCGCGTCGCACGGGCACACGCACGTGTCGCGGACGCGCGCCGCGAGTTCCACCACCAGCTCTCCACGAAGCTGATCCGCGAGAACCAAGCGGTCGCCGTGGAGGACCTGGCGGTGAAGGGGCTCGCCCGCACGCGCCTGGCCAAGTCCGTGCACGACGCCGGATGGTCGGCGTTCGTGAGCATGCTGGAGTACAAGGCCGCACGGTACGGGCGCACCTTCGTCCGCATCGGCCGCTTCGAGCCCACGTCTCAGGTGTGCTCGCAGTGCGGCGTGAAGGACGGCCCCAAGCCCTTGCACGTCCGTGTGTGGACCTGCGGGGCCTGCGGGGCCGTCCTGGACCGGGACATCAACGCGGCGGTCAACATCGCCAGGGCGGCCGGACTGGCCGTGTCAGCCTGTGGAGCGCAGGTAAGACCGGGACTCGTCCCGGCACCGCGCGGCGAAGCAGGAACCCACTCGACACCGCAGCCTGCAACGGCGCGGCAGGCGGGAATCGCCGTCCTTCAGGGCGGCGAGGATGTCAA